>PEAJ01000015.1 GCA_002753495.1 Magnetococcales bacterium HA3dbin3
TCGAGAAGACCGCGATTCTGCTGAGGACGGGAATGCGCGGATATCCATCAGGGTCCGAGAGGAGCGACATCCTCTCACCAAGAGACCGGATAGATGACTGCAACTCCACCGTCCCATGTCGCCACAGCTGATTTTTTCCTTGCCAAACGGGGCAGACCATAGATGGAATTGGAATCGGGAGCTGCCTATGCTTCCGTAGATACCTACGTTATGCCCTACATATCGCACTTGGCGTGCTCGTAGCGCCTTACGATTCTGTCCACTTCCGCATTCGGAAGTTGAACAAATCAATCAAGAGTCCCCCAATCCCGACCGATACGAAAGGCAGATCCGGTTTCGTGCCTGCACCATGTGGGGAGGGATGAGATGGACGGAGTCACAGCGGACGGCTTGTGGATTGACCTTCGAGATTACATGCTCAACGGCGTGCGCAAGGAGTCGCTGCGCCAGACATCCACCGATTTTGGGTTGCCCGCGCCCCCGGACACCTGGGTTGATCTGCGTGCCTTTGCCGTTGATGGTGTTCGTCCGGTCAAGAGGAAGAAGCGTATCGAGGCGCCGCCGCCGCCCCCTTCCCCACCGAAGGCGCCGCCGCCGACCCGAGAGCCGCCACCACCGGAACATTACTGGACAATTTTTCAAGCCCTTGCCGAGGTTTACGCGGCTTTGGATCCACGCGGACCGGTCAGCCAGGAGTTGGAGCGGATGCTGGCCCTAGCCAGGCAGAAGCACCGGGAGGGAGTTCTGCCGCTCTCCGAAATCGAGCGTTTCTCGCGGGCGTTGGAGGAGATTCGCACCGACTACGCCCTCGGTTCGGAGGGGGTTGTTGACTGGTATTTGGAGAATTATTTTCGTCTGTTCCACACGGAGCCGCACGATTCATCGTTTTCCGGATGATGCAGGGTTGGTGCGCTGAATGGGGTCCAGTGGACCGCGCGCCCCCTGTCTTGAGTTGTCCAGGCATTAAAAGCGGTTGGGGAGTTCGGGGGGAGGATTGAGCCTGCTCCTGGCCTAGTCCAGCAACTGTCTTGGTGGTCAGGTGGTGACGTGCCAAGGGGTGTTATCCCTGACCATGGCATTGAAGATAACCAGGAGCCTGCGCATGCAAGCCACGATGGCAACCTTGGCGGGCTTGCCACTTTCACGCAGGCGGTTGTGGAAGGCCTTGATAACCGAGTGCCAACGGATGGCCGCCAAGGTGCTCATGCAGAGGGTTGAGCGGAAATAGCCTCGTCCGGACCAGATGCTACGTGTGCCGGATCTTGCACCGCTATCCCTGTTGAGGGGTGCGACGCCCGCCAGTGCGGCGATCTGTTTACGGTTGAGGGATCCCAGTTCTGGCAGATCGCACAAAATGGCAAGGGACATAACGCGACCGACGCCTTTGACGGATTGGAAGAGGACATCTTTTTCTCGCCAAATCGGCGAGTTACGAATGGCCTGATCCAGATCCGAGTCTACATCTCGGAGACACTTTTCCAACCAGGTAATGTTGGTTTGGATATGGGACTTAATCCAGCGCGGCGCGGTGAGGAGGTGGTTTTTTTCTGCTGTCAGCATTTCCAAGACCTGTCGCCTGCGGGTTTGTTTGCAGGACGTCCAAGGCTCGGAACTCCTCGTTTTTGATTGGTCGAGGCTCTGGCCTGATGGCATCGGCAAAGTGGGCTAAAACCAAGGCATCGATGGAGCCTGTTTTAGCTGGTTTACCACTGGCTTTGGCGAAGTCACGAACCTGGCGCGGGTTAACCACTGCCAAAGGAACCTGAGCTGAAACGAGTGCAGCAGCCAGGGGCGTTTCCTGGAAGAGATGAAAATTTTCCGGGAACCGCACGACTCCCACCCTGAACCAGACCAAGCGCTCCCTTCGCTGGCTGGCTGCCATGCCCGCGCTCCTCGCCGTCCCAACGCGCGCGGCTTCGTCGCTCCCTTGTCACCACCCCATAGCCACCTCGACTTGGCATTTGGCATTGTATCAGCCAGCCACCTCCCCCTCCTCCAGGGGCTCACTCGTCGCCTCCTCGATAACGACAACCGGTCTGGACTCCTCCCCCCGTTCGTCGGGCTCATCGAAGTGCAGGCCCACCCCTTCGGGGGTGATTCGGGCGACGACGCAGGGAAAGGCCATGTTGTACTGATGGTCTCCCTCCTGCACGGTGACCGCGGCCACACCGCTCTCGCCCTGAGCGACCCCGACCAGGGGCGTTTCGGTGTGCAAAAACGCGCCGCTCAGGCTGACATCCCGGGTGTAACCAACGACGGTGACGCCGCTGTCGGTGCGCAGGGTCAGGTCGGTGATGAAGCGGATGCGTTCGTTGAGCCGCGATGGCTCGCTGCCGACTGCGGAGGAATCGGGCTGGGACTGGACAGGTGTGGTCATACTCGATCCGAAAGGCCGCTGTTCTCAAGGTTTGCGGCGCAGTCCGTAAAGAGCACCCGCCGCTTGCTGGCCATTCTCCCACGTCCATCGGCCACCCCGCAACAGGAATGCGCCACGCGATCACACGCGATCAAACGACAGCAGCGAGCTCAGGCAAGAATCTTCCCCACCATCTCCCCAACATCGCGCGACAGGGCGGGCTGCCCGGCCAGGTGTTGCAGCACCTCCCGCATGCGTTTGGCGCGTCCGGGCTCGAAACTGCGCCACCGATTGAATGGCGCCAGCAGTCGCGATGCCACCTGCGGGTTGGAGCGATCAAGCCTGAGGATCCAGTCGCCCAGGAAGTCGTAGCCCCGACCCGACGGATGGTGAAAGCAGTAGGGATTTCCAGAGGAGAAACCACCGATCAGGGCCCGCACCCGGTTGGGGTTGTTTGGATTGAACAGAGGATGTCGCGTCAGTTCCACCACCCGGTCGAAGGTGCAGGCAAGTGGCGCGCTGGCCTGCAACACCAGCCATTTGTTGGTCACCAGGAAGTCTTCCCGCCACTTGTGCAGAAAATCGGCGGCGGCGGCCTCGCCCTGGGGTGCTTCGCCATGGACGAGAATGGTGAGGGCAGCCATGGTGTCGGTCATGTTAGCGCTTGCGTTATATTGCCGTTCGCACAGCGCAAACAGCTCCGGCCTCTGGGCCGCCGCGACGGTGGCCAGGGCAACGTTCTTCAGCGCACGCCGGCCGGCGATCTTCGGGTCGTAGGCCCCTGAGAGACTGGGGTCGGCCAGCTCGTCGGCAAGCCTCTCGTAGGTTTGCAGCAACGCCCCTTCCAGGGCGATTGCCAGATCCTGCCGGAGAAACTCGCGCGCCACGTGAACCACATCCGGATCAGCCTCGGTGAGGCGATCGAGGAGATACTTTTCGTTCGGCAGGGTCAGGGCCATGGCCCGCATCGCCGGATCAAGCGTCTGATCGTGCAGAGTTGTACAAAAAGCCTGGCGAAGGGCCGCATCGCCGTGCAAGGTCGTCTTCCCGCCACGGAGGTCGCCAATCCAGCGAAACAGGGCACGTTCGAGCAACTCCTGCCCGGCATCCCAGCGGTTGAACGGGTCGTTATCCCGCGCCCAGAGGAAGGCGAGATCGGCGTCGGTGCGTGCCACTTCCAGGCGCACGGGGGCCGAGAACCCGCGCAGGATGGAAAGAACCGGTCGCTTGCCAGGGTTGCCCATGGCACCCTGAAAGTGAAAGGTCTCCCGGGCCGTTCGCAGTTCGAGCACCCGCTCGCGCGGCGCGGCGGCTGGATCCTCCCCCGGCAGGGCCAGGGGCAGTGGAGTCCCCTCCTCTCCCAGCAAGGCAACACGCACCGGAATGTGCAGGGGGTGCTTTTCTGGTTGGCCCGGAGTGGGGGCGGTCTCCTGGGAAAGGATGAGAAGACAACCGCCAGCGTCGGAGGGAAAACTCATCTCGGCGCGCAGGGTTGGCGTGCCAGCCTGGCGGTACCAAAGCTTGAACGGTTTGAGGTCGCGATCGTTGGCATCGGCCAGCGCCTGCACGAAGTCGTCGACCGTCACCGCCTGCCTGTCATGGCGGTGAAAGTAAAGGTCCATTCCGCGGCGAAATCCCGCCTCCCCGAGAAGCGTGTGCAGCATCCGCACCACTTCGGCACCTTTGTTGTAGACGGTCGTCGTGTAAAAATTGTTGATTTCAATGTAGGTATCCGGCTGCACCGGGTGTGCGGTCGGGCCGCCATCCTCGGCAAACTGGATCGAACGCAGCATGCGGACGTCGCGGATCCGCTGCACCCCGCGCGAGAGGGTATCGGCGGAAAACTCCTGGTCACGAAAGACGGTCAACCCCTCCTTCAGACTCAACTGGAACCAATCCCGGCAGGTGATGCGGTTGCCGGTCCAATTATGAAAATATTCGTGAGCGATAACGCTCTCGATCGCCTGAAAATCCTCATCGGTGGCGGTCGTCGGCTTGGCCAGGACATACTGGGAGTTGAAGATGTTGAGCCCTTTGTTCTCCATCGCCCCCATGTTGAAGTCGTTGACTGCCACGACCATGTAAATATCGAGGTCGTATTCACGACCGAAGCGGATTTCGTCCCAGAGCATGGCCTTTTTCAGAGCGGCGAGGGCGTGATCGCAACGGTCGGCATTTTCGGCTTCGGTGTAGAAACGCAGATCGACCTTGCGTCCGGAGCGGGTGGTAAACGTCCCGGCAACGCAGGCCAGATCCCCTGCCACCAGGGCAAAAAGGTAAGCGGGCTTCGGGAAGGGATCCTCCCAAGTGACATAGTGGCGCTCATCATCGAGGGGGGCCTGCGCGATGCGGTTGCCGTTGGCGAGCAAGAGGGGGTAGCCCTGTTGCGGTGCAACCAAGGCGACAACAAAGCGCGCCAACACGTCCGGTCGGTCGATGTACCAGGTGATTTTGCGAAACCCTTCCGCCTCGCACTGGGTGCAGAACCGGCCATTGGAGATGTACAACCCTTCCAGGGAGGTATTTTGCGCCGGACGGATGTGATTTTCCACTTCCAGGGCAAACCGTTCCGGCACCTGACGCAGGGTGAGAAATTCGTTGTCGACCGACCAGGAACCGGGCTCCGGTTCGCAACCGTCGAGGCGCAGCGCGACCATCTCCAGTTCCTGGCCGTGCAGCTTAAGGTCAGCCTCAGGCGCGGCGACCGGGTTGCGGCGTATGTACAGACGGCTCTGCACCAGGACCGGATCGCGATCCAGGTGTATGGTCAGGTAAACTTGATCGATCAAAAACGGCGGCGGGCGGTAATCCGCCAGACGCGTAACCTTGGGGGGAGTGGCGACCTGAGTCATGACAAGCATCCCGGACTGGAAATAAGGAGCACAATCATCCCATGACAAAACGGCACGGCGGCGAACCCGGCAACGCACAAGAGGCGGTATAGACAGAAGAAATCCGCCACACACTCAGCCACCGGACTTAACCATCTCCGGCAAAGTGCCACCTCTTTGTTGCAATGCGCACGGCGACGGAGAGAGTATGCCGGCGAAATGCATCCACCGGCAACAGCCCACGTATATCGGGAGACATTGACCCCCATGCTATGGCCAGACTAACCTCGGGGCAATGCATCGGCAGCGTTACGGTGGCGTTTCTGTGCCTTCTACTTTGTTAGTGCTATCAGAAAGGCCTCTGACGAAGATGTTTATCTGACGCGCTAACTGTGACTCTGGCCGAAACGTCCAGTCAAGTTTCAGAACTGTCACGAAAAGACCCCATGAGCCAACGCACCAACCCCTTCGACCCGGTCTACCGCCTGGCCAACAGCGGAAATCTCGCAGAAAAGCTGCGTCAACTCCCCGAGTTTCCGCATTTTATTGACCTGGAGCTGACCAACACCTGCGATTTTCGCTGCCTGATGTGCCCGACCGGCACCCACCTACAGCGCCGTGGCAAGGGGTTTATGCGCGATGAGATCTTCTATCGGCTGTTGGAGGGGGTGCGGGAGCGACGCACCCCTTTGCGTTTCATTCGCTGGGGGGAACCGACCCTGCATCCGCGCTTGATCCACTACCTCGAAGCAACCCACGCCGCCGGCATCCTGACCCACATGAACACCAACGGCAACAACCTCGATGATGCCCTGATCGATGCCTTGCTGGCCATTCCGCTCGACAGCATCAAATTTTCCTTCCAGGGGGTGGACGTCCAGAGCTACCGGGAGATGCGCAACACCGACTTTTTCGCGACGCTGATCTCCCGCATCAAAAAATTGCACACGCAACGCGGCGATCGTCCGGCACCCTACATCCAGATTTCAACCACCATCACCTACGAAACACGTGAACAAGTTGCCGCGTTTCGGCGGATGGTGGCCCCCTACGCCGATCTGGTCAGCGTCGGGCGGACGGTGCTCGGACACCTCGACGCAAGCCAGGTAAAGTGCTCCGCCACCGATCGACAAACCTTGCAACGCCTGCAAACCCAGGAGTCGGTGGTCAAGAAACACAAGCAGTGCCCGGAGGTGTTCGACAAGCTCTCCGTCGATTGGGATGGAACCGTCACCGCCTGTTGCGCCGACTACGACCATTTCATGACCATCGGCAACCTGGCCACGGACTCCCTTGAAGCCATTTGGCGCTCGGAAAAAATGCAGCACTATCGCACCCTTCTGGCCGACATGCACCACTCGGAGCTGCCCTTGTGCCGTACCTGCTACGATTTCATGGGATTGGATACGCCGGGTTTGCAGGAAACGTGATGGCCTGGCCACGGTGGTTGCTTTGCTTGGCATGAAAGCGCGGCCCCCTCACGGCGGTACGCCCGCCGCCGCGCATACGACAACAACGGCAACACCGGATTGACCACGACTCCGGGTCCACTACCAACAAGGGGGTTCTGATGTTGCCATCGGCAGTTGTCGAGAAAAAGCCCTGTCCCGCCTGTTGGGGGACAGGGCGCCGTTGCGCCAAATCCGAATGTTGCGGCGCGGAACCCGATCATTCGCCCTGCCCGGAGTGTTATGGCACAGGCTGGCTGGAGGAGTCGACAATGAACCCAATCAAGGTGGAACACTCCCCTGATGCCACCCGCTTGCAGAGCCTTGGGGTGCAGGCGTGGCCGGTATGGAGCAAAGAAAAGTCATATTTTCCCTGGCACTATGATGCCACCGAGACCTGCCTGTTCCTGGAGGGTGAGGTGGTGGTCACCCCTGAAGGCGAGCAACCGGTCACCCTCAAGAGCGGCGACCTGGTGACCTTTCCCGCCGGCATGTCGTGCACCTGGGAGGTCAGGAAACCGGTGCGCAAACACTTTGCCTTTGATGTCGAAGGGGGCTGAAGGGGGCACATGCCTCTCTGTTAAGCGCTAACGTTTGTGCTTATGAAGGGTCGACCCGGGACGCTGTGCCCTCCAACCGGCATTTTGCAGAAGAGTCGGTCTTTTCCCCCACACGCACCGGCTGTGAAGCAACGCCCGGGCCTGCTGCATGGACCAACCACGAGCGGCGGCTCTCCTGACCTGCAACTCAAGGGGAGGGAAGCTTTTTTCCCCACGCGCACCAACTTCGGATCGGGCATGCGTCACAGCGGGGGCGTCGAGCCTGACAGACATATCGGCCGTGCAGGATCAGCCAGTGGTGGGCGTGAAACAAAAACGGCGAAGGAATCCGCTCCAGAAGGAGACGCTCCACTTCAATCGGTGTCTTGCCCTTCGCCAGACCCGTGCGGTTGGCGACGCGAAAAACGTGCGTGTCCACGGCCAGAGTTGGCTGACCAAAGGCAATGTTGAGCACAACGTTGGCGGTTTTGCGTCCCACCCCGGGCAGGGATTCCAGGTCGGCACGCTGGTCGGGAACCTGCCCCTCGTGTTTGGTGAGAAGTTCCTGGCTCAGGCGAAAGATGTTACGCGCCTTGGTATTGTACAGGCCAATCCGGCGGATCTGTTGGCGAATCCCCTCCTCGCCCAAGACAATCATCGCCTCGGCATCGGGGGCAAGCGCAAAGAGCAACGGCGTCACCTGGTTGACAACCTGATCGGTGGCCTGGGCAGAAAGAACCACCGCCACCAGCAGCTCGAACGGGTTGCGAAAACGCAGCTCGCCGCGCGGCTCGGGATTGTCGCGCTGGAATGCGGAAAAAACTGCCATCACGTCTGATTTTTTCATATCCTGAGTACCGAGAGTCGGCCAGCCTTGATCGTAAGAGTGAAGAATCCATGCCCGTCACCGAATACCGTGGTACCTGCCCCCTCGATTGTCCCAGTGCCTGTGCCCTGCTCGTGCGTGTCGATGCCAAAGAACGCCTGGAGTCAATCCGTGGCAATCCCGATCACCCCTTCACGCGCGGGGTGATCTGCGGCAAGGTAAACCGCTACCGGGAGATCCAGGAAGGGCCACGCATCGAGCATCCGCTCGTGCGTACCGGCAGCAAGGGACAAGGGCAGTTTCGCAAAGCCAGTTGGGACGAGGCCCTCGATATCGTTGCCCAAAACCTGCGCCAGGCCATGGAACAGCATGGACCAGAGAGCATTCTCCCCTACTATTATGGCGGCACCATGGGGATCGTGCAAAGACCAGCCTGGGACCGCCTGACGCATCGACTGGGCTGGTCGCGTCTCGAAAAAAACATCTGCTCGGGTATCGGTCAGGCTGGTTGGCAAGCGGGAGTCGGCAAGGGGATCGGCCCCGATCCAAAAGAGATGCTGGAGAGCGACCTGATCATCCTCTGGGGCATCAACGCCGTTTCGACCAACATCAACCTGATGACCTTCGTCAAGGAGGCGCGTCGTCGTGGGGCGACACTGTTGGTGGTCGACCCCTACCGCAACCGCACCGCGCGGTTGGCTGATCACCACGTCGCACCGCGCCCGGGCACGGACGCGGCCTTGGCAGTGGCCATGATGCATGTGCTCCTGGAGGAGGGCTTCGAGGATAAGTCCTACCTGGCAGCCTTCACCGACTTCGATGCCGAGCTCCGCGCCCATCTCGGGGAACGCACGCCCGAATGGGCCGCCGCCATCACCGGTCTGACGGCGGCGGAGATTCGCGCCTTTGCCCGACGCTACGGACAGGCGCGCGCCCCTTTCATCCGCATCGGCTACGGCATGACGCGCCACAACAACGGAGCGGTCAACGTCCACGCCGTCTCCTGCCTGCCGGCCATCACCGGGGCCTGGGCGCGTCCGGGTGGCGGCATCCTCTTCAGCACCGGCGATGCCTTGCGCATCAACGATGAACCGGTGCGCCAAACCGCCTGGATGGACCCCTCCGCCGTCACGCGCCTGCTGGACATGAGTCGCCTCGGGGCGATCCTGACCGATACATCCCTGGCGCCTCCCGTTAGCGCCCTCATTGTCGCTAATGCAAATCCGGCCGCGTCCTGCCCGGATCTGCGCCGGGTACACGCCGGCCTCGCGCGCGAGGAGCTCTTCACCGTGGTGCACGAACAGGTGATGAGCGACACCGCCCTGTGGGCCGATGTCGTGCTCCCCGCTACCACCTTCCTCGAACATGCGGATCTCTACAAATCCTACGGCCAGAACACCCTGCAATATGCCCGGCCCGTGCTCCCCCCGCGCGCGCAGGCGCGTTGCAACCATGACCTGGTCAACGCCATCGCCAAACGGCTTGGCTGCGACGACGAACCCTTTACCTGGAGCGTCTCCGAAACCATCGAGCGGACACTAGCCGCCTCGGGGGTGCCGGCCACCGATGCCTGGAACGGAAAAAGTTGGCTCGATTTCACCCCCGACCCCGACGCCGCCCATTTCCGCAAGGGGTTTGCCCAGCCGGACGGACGGTTTCATTTTCGCCCGGGTTGGCAAAACACGCGCATGCCTCCCCTCCCCGACCACTGGCCGGTGAACCAGCGCGACCAGCTCCACCACGCCGAACGTTATCCCCTGGATTTCATGACCCCTCCGGCGCACGACGTTCTCAACTCCACCTTCACCGCCGCCGAGGAGGCACGCCGTCGTCGCGGCCCGCCACGGCTGTGGATCCATCCCGACGATGCCCAGGCCCGTGGCATCGAGGACGGCGCGCCGGTTTCGGTGTTCAACGACCTCGGCGGCTTGACCATGACCGCCAAAATCACCAGCGACGTGCGCCCGGGGCTATGCCTGTGCGAGTCCAACTATCACGGCGCGGAGTTTCCCGAAGGGGTCTCCCTGAATGCGCTCACGCATGGCGATCGGGTGGCACCGGCGGGCGGGGCGGCGTTTCACGACAACCGGGTCGAGGTCAAGGCCCTGGATCGTCGCGGCAGGGAACGCACCTTTCCCGTCCTGTGACGCCGCCATGTTCCACCCACGCGCGCCAAGCGTTGCGCGGTCAACCCCCGGCAGAGAACCCAGCCCATGTCCCTCGCACCCGGTTCTTGTCTCGTCGTCGCCCTTTTCGGTCCGGAGTTGACCGCCGAAGAGGCGCGTTTCCTGCGCGACGTCCACCCCGCCGGGGTGATCCTGTTCGCCCGCAACCTGGTTCGGATCGATCAGGTGCAAAACCTCATTCGGGCCATTCGTGACACGGCCGCGCCCCCCCCCACCCTGTGGCTCGATCAGGAGGGCGGTCGCGTGCAGCGCCTGCGCCACCCCCTGACCGCCTACCCGAGCCCCGGGCGTCTGGCCGAGATTGAACGGGAGGATCCAGCCCGCGCGGCGACCCTGGCGCGACAAGCGGGCTGGCTGAATGGGCGCGAGCTGGTAACGCTGGGCGTCGGCATCAACTGCGCCCCGGTTCTCGACATTCGCGAACCAGGTGCCGACCCGGTGATCGGGGAACGCGCCTTCGGCTGGCATCCCGAGCAGGTGGTGCGCCTGGCCAACGCCTGGCTTGCCGGTTTTACCGCCGCCGGCGGAGTGGCGGTGGGCAAGCACTTTCCCGGTCATGGCGCCGCCCGCGCTGACTCTCACAAGGCACTGCCGCGGGTGGAAAAAGAGCTTTCGGCTCTGGAACAGTGGGAGCTATCCCCTTTTCGGCAACTTCTGACCCAACTGCCCATGTTGATGACCGCGCACCTGGTGGCCACCGGGATCGACGCGGAGCAACCGGCAACCTGGTCGGCTTCGCTGTTGCGCGACCTGCTCCGCCGGCAATGGGGGTACTCAGGACTCGTCGTCTCCGACGCCCTGGAGATGGGTGCCCTTTCCGGCCCGCTCGATCAGCGCGCCGAATGGGCGATTCAGGCGGGATGTGACCTCGTCCTCTGTTGCACCGGTCGCCTGGATGACTCTATCCTGACCCTGACGGGGGTGGAACGCGCCCTGCGCGCGCCGGAGGTTGCCCGAACCACGATTGACATGCAGCAGCGCATCGAGCGCATCCTGGCCCCCGCGCGCTGTGAACCGGGCGATCTGGGCACCCTGTTCGCCGATCTGGAATATCGCTACTGGCGTCAGGAGCTGGAGGCGCTGGCCGCCGCGCCCGCCGCGCCCGACCCCACGGCACCCAATCATTGAGGTCGGATTTTGTCGCAAGGGGAGTTTATCCATGACCTATGGCAGTCGTCGTGTTCCCACCGAAATCAGGCAAATCACCAAGGATCGCCTGGTGCGCATCGCCTGGAACAGCGGAGAGCAGATGGAACTCAGCATGGAGTATCTGCGCGTCGTCTGTCCCTGCGCCGACTGTCGCGGTCACACCCCTGATCAGCGCAAGATCATCGACGGCAAGCAGGATGTCACCGTCACCGCCATCACACCCGTAGGCCGCTACGCCGTCAAGATTGTTTTCAGCGATGGCCACGATACCGGTGTCTACTCCTGGGATACCCTCTGGGAGGTTGGCAACGACAAGGAGTCCCTGTGGCAAGCCTACCTGGAGGATCTGGCACGCACCCACAAGCGCCGCAAACCAAGCGTCTTTCCGATCAAGGTGGTCAAATAGGCGACCACTCGGGCACGCTACCTTTCCGCCTGCTGGTCGTAACCCCGAATAAAACGATATGGCCGAAGGGACAAGCGGGATCGCGACACGACCCTACGCACAGGGGGATGCCGTTTCCTGCGGGCGGGTGTTTTTTGGGCAAAAAAAGGGGGGAGGGATGATCTCTTTAGAGCAGTTCGTGGCGGGAATCGGTTTTTCTGGTCTGTCACCCGAGGAGCCGGGCCTGATCCTGCTGACCGGCAGCACCCCGGACCCCATCCCCACCCGCGCCGATTGGCACCTGACCCGTTTCCCCGAGGATGACGATCTCTACCATCGGCGCCTGGAACCCCTCTGCGCGGTGCCACGCATGGCCACGATGGCCATCGGCGCCATCATCAATCGTATCGTCTCCTCCCTGCCGGCAGGACAGCAGTATGTCAACATCGGGGTATGGAACGGCTTCAGCCTCCTAAGCGGCATGGTCGGAAATCCCGACAAGGGGTGTGTCGGCGTTGACAACTTCTCGCAGTTTGGTGGTCCGCGCGCGGCATTCACTGAGCGATTCCAGAACGTTGCAAGTGAGAACCACACCTTTCACGACCTGGACTACCGCGACTACTTCCACCGGGTGCATCAGGGACCGATCGGCTTCTACCTCTACGACGGCGACCACGAAGCCGAACATCAGTACGAAGGGTTGCGGATCGCCGAGCCCTGGTTCGCCGACGGCTGTGTTATCATGGTCGATGACACCAACACCGAAGGCCCGATGCTGGGAACAATGCGCTTCCTGGAGGGGTCATCGCAAAAGTACCAGGCCATCGCCAACATCCGCACCGCCCACAACGCCCACCCCACCTTTTGGAACGGCCTCCTTCTGCTCCGCAAGGTTTGACGGGGATCGACAAATCGGCCATGCCGTCCTTGTCCTCTCCCTTTCGGACGCGATGGAAACCCGGGCCCTTCAGGTGGGCCTTGGCGCTGGAGCTTTCGGCCGATAAGTTTCCGGATCGACCGGATCAATCTGCTCGGGTTGCAAGAACTTCTCGGCATAGACCTGGTAGATGCCGCTGCTCAGGAACAGGTCGAACAGCTCGGCATCAATATGCAGGTCGCGCACCATGAACGACATGATTTTCAGCGCCTCGGAAAGGGTCTTCGCCTTTTTGTAGGGTCGGTCCGAAGCCGTTAGCGCTTCAAAAATATCGGCGATGGCCAGGATACGCGCCTGCACCGATTGTTGCCCGTGCGTCAAACGCCGCGGATAACCCTTGCCATCCTGCGTCTCGTGATGGGCACCGGCATATTCGACGATGTTCTCCATCCCCTTGGGAAAGGGAAGCTGCGACAGCATGATGATCGAGTAGATGACGTGCTCGTTGATTTTGTAGCGTTCCTCGTCATTGAGGGTGCCACGGGCGATGCGCAGATTGTACAACTCCCCATTGTTGTAAAGGTGCCGCGGCACCGGCAGACGGATACCCCAAGCTTCGGGCTGATAGGAGAGCGGCATCTCTGTGCGCGCGATGATGTGCCAGGGTTTGTCGGCGAGCAGCGACTCCTCCACGGGCAGGGAAGCCCCCGGTTGGTCTTTAAGCCGGTCCATCTCGACGTGGGAAAGCCCAAGGCGATCATCGAAGGTGCGCTGCCAGGTGCGGCGGGCAATTCGCTCCAGACGCTCGATCATCTCCGGCACCATGAACTCCCCACCCACATTGCACTGGGCGATGAAGGCAAAATCGCTTTCCAGTTCGGCGATTGTCGCCGCCTGTTCTGCCGCGATACGCGCAAGATCCGCCCCAGGCTTTGTGCTTGCACGCAAGGCATTGATTTCACAGTCACGCCGCAACACCTCGAACCGGGTACGAATTTCGTGGATGCGATTGTAGAGGGTTTCAAGTTTGGTCGCCTTGTCAACGACAAACTCCGGTGTTGTCACCTTGCCGCAATCGTGCAACCAACCTGCCAGATGAAATGATTTCCACTCGTCGCTGGTCATCGAAAAACCGGCAAACGGCCCTGATTGAGCGTTGCAGGCCGCCTCGGCCAGAAGTCGACCAATCTCCGGCACCCGCCCGCAGTGGCCACCGGTATAGGGGGACTTGGCGTCGATGGCGCTCGCGACCAGTTTGATGATGGCGTCAAAAAGCCTTTCCAGGGCAAGAATGAGATGGTGATTGTCCAGCGCCACCCCCGCCTGCGAGGCCATCGCCTCGGCCAGGCGGACCATTTCCGAATCGAAGGGGATGAGTTTTCCGGTTTTCGGGTCGGTGGCGTTAATCAGTTGCAACACGCCGGAGGGAACGCCACTGCGCGATTTGAGGGCCACGGTCAGCATCGAGCGGGTTCGGTACCCGGTCGAGGCGTCGAACTCATGCACGCCGGTGACATCGAAGGGATTACAGTCGCCGTAGAGATCGCTCAAGTTGACGCTTTCGCCGGTCAGGGCGACATGCACCGAGATGTAGCGATGATTCTCCTCGCCCGTGACTGGATCGCGAAACGGCAGGGTGGTAGCCGGCAATCGATCCTGGCGCGAGCGGATGGTGAAGGTGACCCCTCGATCATCGCACAGATAAAGCGTGGCGGCATCGGCGTGGGTCAGCTCCTTACCGCCCATGAGGATCATTTCCAAAAGCCGGTTGGTATCCCGCTCCTGTGACAGGGCCAGACCAAGCTCCACCAACTTTTCCAGTTTGTGCTGCGAGGTCATCAGATCCTGCGTGCGTTCCTTGACCTTCTCCTCCAAGACGATGTTCTGGTCTCGCAACTGGTCGTGGGCAAATTTCAGGGCCAAGTGGGAGCGCACCCGAGCGAGGAGAATCGGCGGGCTGATTGGCTTGGTGATGTAATCCACCGCGCCCAGGGCCAGGCCACGTTCTTCATCCTCGGGGTTACTTTTGGCGGTGAGGAAGATGACGGGGATGGTCCGTGTCGGCGCCTCGGCCTGCAACTGGCGCAGGGTCTCGAAACCGTCCATGTCAGGCATCATCACATCGAGCAGGATCAGGTCTGGCGGGTTTTCCAAACGGGCGATGCGCAAGGCCCGCTCGCCAGAGTTGGCAACCTTGACCCGATAGTGCTCCTTGAGCACCTCGTTCACCAGGGTCAGGTTGTCCGGCGTGTCGTCGACCACCAGCACGACATGCTTGATGTCTGGGGCGTCAGGCAAGGGGAACTCTCCTCTCCTCAGGATTCCGGGCGATCACCGCCGACCTGGCGCAGGGTGACCAGCGCCCTCTCCATATCATACTCTTTCATCGACTTTTCGATCGATTCGGCATGCTCGGGAAAGAGCGCGAACAGCAGGGCGCGCTCCTGGTCAAACAGGGTCAGGGCCTCCGGATCGTCCTCCGACAGCAACCGATCCAGGCGGGCGACGATCGACGCGGCTGCCAATCGGTCAACAGAAGCGGGTTCGGTCACCACGACAGGTGCCGGTGGAGCGACACCTAACGCCCGACGCAGATCGTCCATAAGGAGCGGCAGAGCCTCCTCCAGGGCAGCGAGACTCCGTGTGACGCCTGTTCCCCCTCCCTCCTCCCTGATAGCATGTTCCACTTGCGCCGCCAACTCCTGAATACGCACCGCGCCGACATTTCCCGACACCCCTTTGAGGGTATGGGCAATGCGTTCGGCGTCGGTGCGTTGTCCGGCCGCCAGGTGCGCACGCAGGGTCGACACGCTCTCCGCCTGTCCAGCCACATATTTGCGCAACAGGCTCTCGTAGGATGCGCGTTTGCCAAGAATCCGTTTCAGGCCAAGCGCCAGGTCAAGACCGGGAATCGTGCTTAAGGGATCGGTGTCGGGCGCCGCGCGCATTCCCCCTGGGAGAGGAAGAACCGGTTCCACGACCGGCTGCCTGGACATGGCGACAGAGTTGATGGTCATGTCGGAAAGGGTGGACGGCACAACGATGGCGTCTGGAGCTGGCACCACGCCTGGTTGCACGGCGGCGGACAACACGTCGGACCCATTCGGGTCTGCCTCTGATGCGTGAGCGGTGAGAGGCAGCGCGGAGGCTGGAGGGTATCCACGCGATGATGTTATTGAATTAACGATATCTTTCCGTGTCCTGGTGGGGATCCAACGCACCAAAGCTGCAAACAGGTCTTCCGGATCGATCGGCTTGGCGACATGATCGTTCATTCCCGCGGCCAGGCATTTTTCGCGATCGGCGGGCATGGCGTTGGCAGTCATGGCAAGGATCGGCAGGTCGGCATGGTTGGGCAGGGCGCGAATGGCCTGGGTGGCCATCAGGCCGTCCATGACCGGCATCTGCATATCCATCAGGACCAGGTCGAATCGTCTCTCCTGAACCATGCGCACGGCAATCTCGCCATTTTCCGCCAGATGCGCGGAAAAACCAGCCTCGGTCAACAGCTCCAGCGCCACTTGCTGATTGAGATCGTTATCTTCGACGAGCAGGATGTCGGCCCCACGAATTGCCGTCAGGTGATCAAGGGTGTTTTTTTCACTTTCCCCAGGCAGATTCTCGCCGGAAACTGCCTCCCTGCCCACGGCGCGCATCATGGTTTCGAGCAGAAGGGAGGGGTTGACCGGCTTGACCAGAATACCGCTGAATCCAATCTCCCGGGCGTCGTGAAAAACCTCCTCCCGACCGTGCGCGGTCACCAGAACCAGGCGTGGCAGGTGCAGGTTTGGCGTCGCCGACAGTCGGCGTGCGGCGGTCAAGCCGTCCATGATCGGCATGTGCCAATCGAGCAGGACAACGCTGTAAGGCTGCCCTTTCATATCGGCCTGCAAGACCAGGCGCATCGCCTCCTCACCGTTGGTCGCCTCATGCACCTGAAAGGCCATGCCGCGCAGCATCTCACCAAGAATCTGCCGCGCCTGGAGGTTGTCATCGACCACCAGGATACGTTGTCCGCGCAGGTCGGGTTCCGGGATAAGGCGCCGCCTGGGTGGCGATCCCGGGCGCAAGGTTGCGGTAAACCAGAAGGTGCTCCCCTGGCCGATCGTGCTCTCCACCCCCACCTCGCCACCCATGAGCCGGGCCAGACGTTGCGAGATGGCAAGGCCCAGGCCAGTTCCGCCATATTTTCGCGTCGTGGAGGTGTCCGCCTGCTGGAACGATTGAAACAATTTGGACTTTTGATCAGGGGTCAAACCAATACCGGTATCCTGTACCTCGAAACGCACGCGCAACCCCCCATCCTGTCGCTCCTCCCGGCGCACGCGGATGACAATCTCCCCCCGCTCGGTAAATTTAACGGCATTGTTGGCGTAGTTGATCAACACCTGCCCCAGGCGCAAGGGATCGCCGCGCAGGTGGGGGGAGAGAGTGCCCTCGACATCGAAGATCAGCTCCAACCCCTTGGCGTGGGCCTTTTCGCCGATGAGGCTGGCGACGTTATCAAGCACCGCATTAAGGTCAAAATCGACCTCCTCGACGGTGAGCTTGCCAGCCTCGATCTTGGAAAAATCCAGGATGTCGTTGATGATGCGCAGAAGGTGCTGCCCGGAGCGCTGCACCTTTTCGATGTAGTCGCGTTGTTTGGGGGTAGTGGCGGCTTTCATGGCGAGGTGCGCCATGCCGATGATGGCGTTCATCGGTGTGCGGATCTCGTGGCTCATGTTGGCGAGGAAGTCGGATTTCATGCGCGTCGCCTCTTCCGCCACCTCTTTGGCGACGCGCAGTTCGGCGGCGGTACGCTCGAGATCTTTCGTGCGTTCGGCGACGAGCGACTCCAAATGCGCCTGGTAGGTGGCCAGCTCGGCGCGCGCCTTGTTGGCATCCTCGGCCAGACTCATGGCGGCAATCCGCTCGCGGTGCAGGTCGGTGCCGTGGGCAACGGCCGACTGCTCCGCCAGGCGCATGTGCAACTGTTTGACCGCAAACGACCCGATCAATCGGGAAAAATGGGCGAGAAAACCAAGGATATAGGGCAACTTCTCCGGATTCATCACCGGTGCCTCGGCGACTGCGGCGACATAGGCATCGGCATCGAAACCAAATTCGGCCGCCTGTTGACGAAAAAAAGTCTGGTCCGGCGTAGCGACGTGAAACTGCCCGATGAACACGTTGGCGACATGGTGACCGTTGACGATGATCGGCGCGGCACAATCGGTCATGCCGTTCTTGCAGCGATACATTGTGAACTCCTGACCCTCCCTCAAGACCAGGGCCAGTTTGGTATCGCTCTCGATGCAATTGGCGCAAGATTTCGGATTGACACGATGAAAATCGGTGCAGGCACGTTGCCAACGCGATGAGGCCAAGACGTTGGCTTCGAGATCGATCACCGCCATCGGCACGCCAACGGCATTGGCGAACTTCTGAAACAACTCCTGCACCAGCTCGCCGCGCAATAATTCGACAAACTCCCCCTTGATCGTCCTCGGATCCTTGGCCTTGGCCTGAAAAGAGGCCATGACACCATCGGCCTCGAGGACCTCCTCCACCGGCGGCTCCTCGGGCGCGGTGTAGGGTTTACCCTGCCCAAGACGCGCAGCCAGCGCATTAACCTCCTGTTTCAACCCGATGATGCGCTGCTCCCGACCAAGGGCAAGACGGTTGAAGCGTTCAAGGTCCTCGACCTTTTTGCGGTCCGAAACGTCGATGAAGGTGCCAACCAAACCGCCCGGAGAACCATCGACCAGGCGAAAACCGGAGACAAAATAGAGGGTGTCGTGCATCTTGCCGTCGGCGAAGGGGATGGGCATTTCGCGCTGCACGGAAGAAGCGGCGGCAATGACCGACTCATCCTCGGCCTGGTAGGCCAAGCGATCGGCCATCGGCAGGTAGTCAAGATCGAGGACCCGTTTACCAGTCAGATCGGCACGTTTAACGGCAAAGGTTTCCTCATAGGCGCGGTTGAAACCGAGAAAACGGGTGTCTGCCCCCTTGTAGAAGACCGGATAGGGGATGGTGTCGATCAGGGCCTGTTGAAAGGCAAACTGGTCGCGCAGCGCCGCCTCGGTCCTTTGGCTCCCCTCAAGGGCCTGGCTGAGACGACTCTCCACCGCGCGGCGTTCGCTCACCTCCCTTCCCAGGCGACGGTTCCAGAAGACCATTCCGCCGACGATCAACGCCAACCCCGCACCAATCGGCACCAACCAAAGCAGGATGGTGCGCAAATCCAACCCCACCTCCACCCTGACCGCCAGCCAGGGGTTGCGAATGGCGTTCTGGTCGCGGATGTCCATCGCTGCCAGGGTCTTGTCGAAGATGGAAAGCAACTCCGGTCGATCACCTGGAAGGCCGAAACGAATCTCATGCACAAACGGGGTGTGTGCCGCCACCTTGAGGTTGGTCAATCCCCTGGCTTGGATGGCATGGGAGGCGGTGACCAGATTGCCGACAAAGGCATAGGCCTCCCCACGCGAGACCCGGGTCAGAGCTTCCGCCTCGTCTCGTGCCGGTGACAGGGGGATCTCCGGGAAGGCGCTCCGCACCTGCTTGTGAATGCTCGAATCCCCGACGACTGCCGTCAGCAACTTGCCCAAACCGGCCAATCCACCAAGAAAAGGGGCATCACCGCGGGTGATGATGACCTGCGGGGCAACGAGGTAAGAAGAAGTCGTGCGCAGGAAGCTCTGCATATCATCATCGGCGGCGGCGATCAGGTCCACCTGTCCGCGATTCATGGCTTCCCGAACCTGGTGCCACGGCAACTCAACCAGCTCGAAGGTGACGCCGAGACGCTCCCCCATCGCTTTGAGAAAGTCGGCGGCGATGCCACGATGCCGACCGTGACCATCGCGGTAATCGATCGGCGCCCAGTCACCACGCGTCCCAACCTTGTAGGACCCAGGATGAGCAGCGAGCCACCCCTTTTCCGCCGCTGTCAGAAACAGGGTGGAACCCTGTTCGATGCTCTCCGGCTTGATCTTGTGTTTGGTGTAGATCGCCTCCACCCGACCCTGGGTTGTCATCTCCCGCAACGCCTGATTGAGGGTTGCCGCCAGGGCGGTGTGCGGGGAAAATTTTGATAAACCGAAGTAGTTTTCGATGGTTTCAGTTTGGCGGTACTGGGCGTAGCCGTAGCTGTCAAACCCAAGCCCGGCCATGGCGCTTTCCAGTGCTCCCTGATCGAGGACGATGGCCACATCCACCGCCCCCTCGATCAACGATCGCGCGAGGGCGTAGTCGCTGCCGTCGGTGACAACTTTTTGCAGGGTGCCATCGGCGTCGAAGCGTGTAAAATAAGCAGTTCCCTTCTTGATGCCCACCTTGAGCCCGCGCAGGTCGTCGTAGTCGCGCAAGGACCCCTCGCGCCCCTTGCGCACCATGAACAGGATATCCCGACGCTGGGAGCCGATGGGGCCAAGGAAATGAATGAACGCCTCCCGCTCCGGTGTGCGGATGACGCGTGGCAGGAGGTCGACCGTTCCACCTTGCATCCCTTCGAGGCTGTCCGGAAAAGGGGCAGAACGCCATTGCACCTGATGACCAGTCCGCGCCGCGGCCTCTTCCAGGACCTCCTTCAAGGGCCCGCCGAGGTACTGCCCATCGACAATCATCTCCGGCGGCCGGTGGCGCAGATCCGCGTGTAGAATGCCCTCATCCGCCCGCGCGGACGAAAGGAAGGCGAGAAGCAACAAAGCCCACCCGACCACCCAGCCGACGGCTTTACGCCTCTCTTCACCCGGTGTTCGAGACGCCTCTTGACACCATTCCGGAGCGGATGTCGCGACAACCCCGGGTAGACCGGAACGGGTCATAGGGCAAGAACGTTCAATTCGAGTGTTCCGGCCTCCTCGACCAGGGTACGCTGGTTGCTGACCACGGCGATGTTGGCCTGTTCCGGCCGCAGCCAACTGCGCGCAACCCGTTGCAAATCGGCGATGGAAACCTCCAACACCCGGCGCCGAAACAGCCGTCGCCGCTCCGGGGTGCGCCCGTTGTTGAGGTCGTGAAAGGCGCGCTTGGCCTCTCCCGCCGGGGAGCCGGGACGATCGATGCTGCTGACGACGCCAAGGATCGCCTCTTCCAAGGCACGGAATTCGTGGCGGGTCTCCTGCAACCAGAGCAGGGAACGATCGAAGTCGGCGAGCGTCCCGGCCAGGCGCGGGTCGCGGTAGGAGTAGAAACGAAAGGTGCCGGAGTCGGCGTCGTAGCCGGCGCCACCACCGTAGGCACCTCCCTGTTCGCGCAGACTCTTGTGCAGAAAGCCGTTGCGCAAGAACTGCCCCAAGACCAACAGGGCCGGCGCGTCAGGGTGAACATAGGGCGGAACCGGATAGGCCTTAGCGCAAAATTGCACCTGGGTGGAGGTGCTCCACCCCTCGCGTACTTGCCGCCGGGGGATATCGACAACAAAGCGTGGGGTATCCGCCGCCGCGACGGAAGATCCGGCCCAGATGCCCGCCAGGGTCCGCGCGACAGCCGTGCAACGCTCCTCCTCGCCCACAAGGAGCAGCTGCCGTGGCGCCCTCAACAATTGCGCGCGCAAACGTTCAAGGTTGGCGGCAAACCCCTCCAGCCCAGCCTGAGACTTGAGGGCATCGTCCAGGGCCTTCAGGCGCTTGATCGCCACCAGCCCGCCCCAGCGGTCGGCCATGGCCGCGGCCGGGCTCAAGCCACCGGCGGCGGCGGAGATGGCCAGGGCATGGCCGTTGTCGGTGACGCGGATTTCGGCGCTCGCCCGCATCTGGGCAATGAGTTCACGCAAGCGTGACAGCTCGTTAAAACGGGGCTGTTCCAGGGTTTCACGCAGCAGGGTTCCCATCGCCTCCTGGTTGCGCAATAACGCCTTGCCGGAGACGACAAAGGAACCATGACACCGCTGCACGTCGTCAATGCCGCCATGCACCGAGGCACGGGCCGAAACCCCACCGGTAACCAACGCCTGCAACGCCTGGGTGGCAAGATAATCCCGCCCCCCCGACCCAACCTCAGTCACACAGGCAGCATAGAGAGGGAGAATATCCACCAAATCATCATCGATGTGCGGGAGATCCAGGACCACCTGCTGGTAAATCAACCCATTGGTCGGGCGATCGTACACCGTCATCTTCATGCCGGCGGTTTCGGTCTCCCTGCCCACCGGGATCGGAATGTCAGCCGGTACATCCGCGAGTTCCACCCTGGGTAGAACCTCCGGGTCATCCTCTTTCTCCTGACGCGCGCGCAGGGCCGCGGCCGCCCGCGCCACCTCCTGAATCTGCTCGGGCGCAAGTCGTTGCCGGATGGCGGCGAGCCGGGCCTGCTCCCGGGCACGCCGGATCTCGACCAACCCTGGATCAGGCTTGAGAACCAGGCGCACCCGGTGCGGATTGTCGAGCAGCAGACGACGCGTAAGGTCCCGAATGAAATGAGGGTCGCGGATCTTCTCCCGCAGTCGCTCCAAAACCGGTTCAACCGCCAAGGCGGCGACCGGATCCCCACCGTGCAGGGCCGGGGGCAGGGCGGTCAGCATCAGCTTGAGACCATACGGAAAACCATCGCCGCCAATCTCCCGCCGCGACAATTCAAGCTGGTGGAAGACCGCCTCCAGTCGCTCCGGTTCCACCCCATCGTCGGCGATACGCCGCAGCACGGAGAGGATCAACGCCTCCACCGCCTTGGCATGCTCGGGCTCCGACCCTTCGACCCCGGCGACAAAGACCATCTCGCGCACCGAATCGTCCAAGCCGCACGCAGGGGAGGGGGCACTGCCAAGCTCCGTTGTCTCCAACGCCTGCAACAAGGGCGAGGAGGAATTGTCGAGCAGCACACCCGTCAGCAGATGCGCCTCAAGCAACGTCTCCAAGTCGATGCTGCGATCGAGAAGCCAAGCCAGCACAATGTGGGTTTTGCGTTCGATTCCTTCAGCCGGTTCCAAGGCGTACCCCTCTTCGACCGCAATCGGCGCCGGGTGACGCCGTTCGTCCGGCACGTGCCAATCCATCTCCAAACGCGCGTAGCGATGCAGCACACGATCGACGAAAACCTGTTGATGTTCACCGGCGGGGATGTCGCCGTAGGTCATAAAGACGGCATTCGAGGGGTGATAGTGCCGGGCGTGAAAGGAGCGCAACTGCTCCCAGGTCAGATCAGGGATTGCCTCCGGATCACCGCCGCTGTTGAAGTGGTAGGTGGTGGTGGGAAAAATGTAACGGGCAATCTGCTCCCACAACACCCGCGCCGGGGAGCTCATCGCCCCTTTCATCTCGTTGAACACCACCCCCTTGAACACCAGCTCCGCGTTCGGATCGGCGGCGTCGGCCAGTTCGATCCGGCACCCCTCCTGGGCAAAATCCAGCTCCTGGAGGGTGGGAAAAAAGGCAGCATCGAGGTAGACGTTCAGGAGATTGGCAAAATCTTTGCGCGATTGGCTGGCAAAGGGATAAGCCGTCCAGTCGCTTGAGGTGAAGGCATTCATGAAGGTGGCAAGCGATCGCCTGAGCATCATGAAAAAGGGGTCGCGTACCGGATAGCGTTCGCTGCCGCAAAGCGCCGTGTGCTCAAGGATGTGTGCCACCCCGGTGGAGTCCTGGGGAACGGTCAGGAAAGCGACAAGAAAGGCATTATGCGGATCCGGCGCCGCCAGATGCACGTGCCGCGCGCCGGTGGCGACATGTCTGTAGGACTCGACGGTGAGGTTCAGGGCCGTAACCGGCTCGCGTTGCAGCAGTTCGAAGGGGGTCGGGGTCATCGTTGTCATCTCTCCGGAATCGCCTGTCCGCACGCGGGCCACCGCTTCAACAAGCGGGGGAGGCCGCGCGGGAGTGGTCACAAACCAGTCTGGTCGCGGATCGCGGCAAAAAAATCGGCATGGCATCTCCGAGCACGCTCGGCTAGCATGAACGCTTTCCCACCTCTTGTCGAGACGGTGCCAATGAGCTGGATCTGGATTTTGCCCGTGCTGTTGGGCGTTACCCTGGTGGCGACCTTGTTTCCACTTTTTTCGCGTCGCGGGGGTGCTCCCCTCCCAGCTGGTCTGGAGGGGGACCCGCGTGCCGAGCTTGAGGATCGGCGAGACATTCTGTTGCGCCAGCTCAAGGAGTTGACCCTGAGCGATGGCATCGGTGACCCGGGAGACACCCGAGAGGCACGCCGCGACCTGGAAGAGGAGTTGGGCGCGCTTCTCGACCGTTTGCACGCCCTGGAGCAGACCCAGACTGCCGCGAAACCAGACGTTGGGGCCCTCTCCGATCACAAGGGCGCCCCTTCCGGGCGTCGTACCGCGGCGGCCGCGATCGGTGTGGCGCTTGCGTTGGCAATGTCCGCGCTCAGTGGCGGTCTCTACCTTCTTCTTGGCACCCCTTCCCCACCGGCATCCGCGACCGCAAGCCGCGCCGCATCGCACCGGGCAGGCGGTGCCGATCTGGAAACGCTGGTCGCCAACCTGGCCACGCGCCTGCAACAGCATCCGGAGGATTTGGAAGGACACCTGCGTCTGGCCCGAACCTATGCCTACCTGGGCAAGGCCGAGGGGGCCATTGCCGCCTACACGCACATCCTGTCGCGTGACCCGCAAAACCTCGATGCCACCTCTGGCCTTGCCGCCACCCTGGTCGAAAGCGAACAGGAGGAGCAGATCAAACGGGGAATCAAGCTGTTTCGGGATGTCTTAGAGCGCAAGCCCGACCATCCCGAGGCGTTGTGGGTGATGGGGTCGGTGGCCTTTCGCGTCGGTGATCGCGAGCAGGCCCTGGCACGCTGGCGGAAACTTCTGGAGCAGGTTGCCCCCGACTCCCCCGCCCGCGAGGAGCTCGAAGAGGCCATCCGCGAGGCCGAGGCCCTCCCCGCGACCAGGACGAAGCCCGCGGCCGTGGCCGCCCCTTCGCGATGAGCCGATCCAAGTTGTCTGGCGTCTGATTGCGCCCTGCGCTAGACTGGCGCGCTGGGGGCAGGCCTGATCCTTAAGCCGCTGCATGCAGCAAAAATGGAAAAAACAACCCGGGCAGGGGTCGTGTGATCCCCCCCGATCCACCCGCGCAAAGGGGATACCGTCATGCTGAGTACCTGGCATCTGTTCATCGTGTTGATCATCGTTCTGCTCGTTTTTGGTGCCGGCAAGCTGCCGAAGGTGATGGAAGATATCGGGCGTGGTGTCAAAGGGTTCAAGAAGGTCATGGAAAGCGAGGAGGAGCACGCCGCGCCCAAGCCGCAACCGCCAGCCTCCGCCGCGACCATCGAGGGTGAAGTGAAGAAAGAGACCAAAGGCTGACCAAGGGCCGCGGGCGCCGGTTGCGGAGTGACACCCCATGCTGGGATTTGATTGGTCGGAGATGCTGGTCATCATGGTGGTGGCCTTGATCGCCGTCGGGCCGGACAAACTGCCCGAGGTGGCACGGGGACTCGCCAAGGCCATGCGCCAGATCCGGCGTCTGTCGAGTGAGATTCGCCAGAGTATCAACCTGGACGAACTCAGTCGGCATGGACATGACTTTGCCGGGTCGGAGAGCACGCGGCCGTTCGCCACCTCCTCGACGCCGATGCCCGTCCTGCCCGACTACAACCACTACGACGGCCCAACACCCCCAGCCACCCCGCCACCGCTCGCTCCGGTCACGGTCACGGTCACGGCCGGGGAATCCTCGGCTGCCGCCGCGGCGATACCCGGAGTCGCGGCCACCACCCCGGGAGGCGCGGGCGACGGGGCACGGGCAACGGCTCTGTCCCCCGCGCCACCAACCGGGGAGACACCCCCCGGTGGCCATCCGCCAAGGCAGCCCGGGTGATTTCTGCCCTCTTTCCTCCCTTCGTTTACCCCGTAGCGCCGGACCGCCATGCAAGCTGACGAAAAAGCCCCTTTCCTCGACCACCTGATCGAATTGCGCCATCGACTCGTGATCTCCGTGGCGACAATCATCGGCGCCTTCCTGGTCTGCTGGGGGCTCTTCTCCCAGGAGTTGTTCAATTTTCTTTCCCAGCCGCTGCGCGAGATCCTCGGGCCAACCGGCAAGATGGTCATGACCGCCCCGCACGAGGCCTTCTTCACCTACGCCAGGATCTCGTTCTTCGCCGGACTGTTTCTCTCCATCCCCGTCGTCCTGACCCAGCTTTGGCTCTTTGTCGCGCCGGGCCTGTACCAGAATGAAAAAAAGGCCTTTTTGCCGTTTTTGATCGCCGCGCCGGTGCTGTTTTTCATCGGAGGCGCTGCCGCCTATTATGTTGTCTTCCCAACGGCTTTTCGCTATTTTCTCGGGTTGGTCTCCGATCAGTCCATCGAGACTTTGATCACCATGCGCTCCTATCTTGACCTGGTGATCGCCCTGATATTTGCCTTCGGTCTGACCTTTGAACTTCCCGTCGCGCTGCTGTTGCTGATCAAGGCGCGCCTGATTTCGGTCCAAGCCCTGGTCAACAAGCGCCGTTACAACATCGTCTTGGTGTTTGTCATCGCCGCCGTCCTTACCCCGCCGGACCCGATTTCGCAGATCCTGCTCGCCATCCCGATGATGGCCATGTACGAAATTTCCATCTTCTTCGGGCGCAGGATCGAGAAGGCGCGCGAACAGGAAGCCACAACCGACGTGAGCGACTACGACAAGGACGCCCCCACTTGAAATCGATTTCGGCAAAGCCGATCCAGATCGTTCCCCTGGGTGGTCTGGGCGAAATCGGCTTGAACCTCATGGTCTACGAGTATGAGGAGCGCCTGCTGCTCGTTGACTGTGGCGTGACCTTCCCGGCCGCCGACACGCCGGGGGTCGATTTTGTCATCCCTGATGTCCGCTATCTGCTGGAGAACCGGGAGCGAATTCTCGCCCTGGTTCTGACCCATGGCCACGAGGATCATCTGGGGGCGGTCCCGTTCATCCTGCCGGAGCTGCCGCTGCCCGTTTACGGCACGGCGATGACCCTGGCCATCCTCGGCGGCAAGCTGCGCGAACACGGCCTGCTGGAGGAAACGACGATGGTTCGCGTCCAGCAGCGGGATCGTGTGCAGATCGGCCCCTTTTCCATCCACTTTCTGCCGGTGACCCACTCCATCGTCGACTCCTCGGCGCTCGCGATCACCACGCCCCTGGGGACAATCATTCACACCGGCGATTTCAACTTCGACCACACTCCCGGTGACGGACGCCCGACGGATATTTACCAACTGGCGGAGTATGGCCAGCGCGGGGTCCTGGCGCTGCTTTCCGACTCGACCAACGTCGCCTGCCTCGGCAGCACGGTGTCGGAACAAAACGCCCGTGCCACCCTGGATGAGGTGATGACCAGGGCCAGGGGACTGCTGATCGTCTCCCTGTTTGCCTCCAACATCCGGCGCGTCCAGAATGTCCTGGAACTGGCGGTGGCGCACGGGCGTCGGGTCATCCTCAACGGTCGTTCCCTGGTGACCAACGTACAACTCGCGCAGGAGTTGGGCTTCATCGCCGCACCGCCGGATCTGCTGCTTGATGTCAAATCCTTCACCTCCCTGCCGCGCGAGCAGCTGCTCGTTCTCTCCACCGGCAGCCAGGGTGAACCCAACTCCTCGCTTGCCCGCATCGCCAGCGGTGAACACAAGGAGATCAAGGTGCAGGCCGGCGATACGGTCGTGCTCTCCTCGCGTTTCATCCCCGGCAACGAGCAAACCATCTGGACCCTGATCAACCTTCTTTCCCACCGTGGCGCCGAGGTGATTCATGAAAAATCCCTGCCGGCAATCCACGTTTCCGGGCACGCCCCGCGCGACGACCTCAAACTCATGCTGGCCCTGGTGCGTCCGCGTTACTTTATTCCAATTCACGGCGAGCTGCGTCACCTCCACCTGCATCGCGACCTGGCGGTCGGCATGGGAGTGCCACCGGAAAATACCCTGGTGGCAACCAACGGGGAGCGGATAGAATTGGACCACGAGGGGGTACGCAAAGTCGGCGAGGTGGCGCACGGACGGGTCTTCGTCGACGGCAAGGGAGTTGGTGACGTCGGCGATATCGTCCTGCGCGACCGCCTCCATCTCTCCCAGGACGGCCTGGTCGTCGTCGTCTTGCTCGTGGAAAAAGAGACCGGCCGAATCCTGGAAGGGCCGAAGCTGCTCACGCATGGCGTGGTTCAGGAGGAAAATCAACAGGAGCTGCTGGCAAGTGCCGGCCAGGCCGTTCAGGATGCCCTGGTACTGGGACCCAAAGGAATGGACTTCAGCGAAGAGGAAGAGGTGGGGATCAAGGATTTGGCCCTGCGGGCGCTGCGACGATTCTTCAAGAGAAGGTTGGGTCGCAGGCCGGTCGTCCTCCCGCTGATCATGGAGATGTAAAGCTGTGGCGTCGCCAAAAAATGAGTTTATCCACAAGCGCAAGCTGGCCAAGGAAAAGCGGGATTCCCTTTTGCGCGAGGTGCTTGGTGTCCTCCTGATCGGGGTTGATGCCTTCCTGATCGTCAGCCTCGCGACCTACCATCGCGAAGACCCCTCGTTCAACAACACCGGCAGTGAACTCGTCCATAACCTGGCCGGGCTCTCCGGTGCCTTTTTCGCCGATGTCATGTACCAGATTCTCGGCCTGGCCGCCGTTTGGGTTCCGCTGGTGGTGGCGTCGATGAGCATCCGTTTACTGTACAAGAGGCTCTCTCCGCTGCTGCTGGAGCAGTTGATCTCCCTCCCCATGCTCTCCCTGGTGACGGCGGTTTTTTCCACCCTGCTCGTCCCGCCGGAGACAGCCGCCTGGTTGCCGGCCGGACCGGGTGGCGTTGTCGGTTTCTTCGGCGCCGGGTCGCTGGGGAAGACCTTGGGTGTCCCAATCTCCCTGATCCTGCTGGGGGCGTTGGGGGTGGTTTCCCTGTTCATCTTCACCCATTTTTCTCCGGGCCGGTTTTTTGCCTTCCTGGGCGGCCGTGACACGGATAAGTCAGGTCGATATGACGGCAACAAGCACGTCAAACATCCACCCCTATCGGAAGCATCAAACAAACATCACGACGAACCTGATCTGGCCTGGCAATCGCAGCCGGAAATGGCCAAACATCGCCAATCCGAGGATGTTGGCCTCCACCTGCCGGAGGTGCCACCGCCACCCCCCATCCGCATTGCCGAGGTCTGGGAGCGGCGCCCGGATCCGGACAGGAACAGGCCTTCAGAAAACGACAGGGAGCAACGCCCCGCCGTGACCGGAAGTCGGCTGCCGGAGTCGGTGGAGCGGGAAATTTTGGCGGTTGTTCTCGAAGACCGGTTCCCGGCGGTGACAGAGCGCCCGGCGCCCGGGATGGCCAGGGAACCGCAACCGGAGACGGAAAGAGAGCGGCCATCGGATAAGATCGCCAAATCCCCCGCGTCGGAGGTCGACAGAAAGCCGGAGCCAGAGACAACCATCAGGGAAAAACCACCCGAGGCGACCCGGGAGCCTTCCCACTCCCCAATCACCGAGGAACCATTCAGGGAACCGGAGCTGATCGCCGAACCCGACCCCTTGTTGCATCCCCATCCCGCGGCAAAGGGGGCCATCGAGCCGGAGTTGGATGCGCCATCCCCTCCCGCGACGACGGAGCCCCCCCGCTCGGAGGGCAGCGAAGATGTCTGGTTTGAACCCGCCCAGGAGGGACGGTTTGGCGAGGCGGCGCCGGCGATCGTGGCACCGGTGCCGACCCCGCCACCAACCCCGGGGGCCGTGCGCCGCGCCCTGGGCACACTCGGTTCCGGGGTGCGTTCCGCCGCCGTCGGTACCGGATCGCTGGTCGCCAGCGGCGCCGTCGGCGGTTTTGGTCTTCTCAGGAAGGCAACGCAAAAGGGTGTCGCTGGTGGTGCCGATCTTCTTGGAAAAGCAAAGGAGAAGGGGGCGGGCGCGGTATCCAGGATGCGTTCCCACTCTCTGTCCGATTGGCGCGGTCTGTTTCGGGGTAGGGGTGCCAAACCCGTGCCTGTTCCGGGAGCAGACCCAACCCCAGGGGCGAATCTCCCCGGTCAAGCCGACCACCTGACGGGCGGAGATCGCATCGAGCCGGAGATTGATCCCGGGGCGACCGCATCGCTTACCCCCACCGCACTGGAAAACCCGGCGCTCGCCCCGAACACCACCGCCACCCCTTCGACCGATCCACACGCCGCCGTCGCTCCGGTGGATCCGTTACCCTCCCCTGTGGCAAGGCGTTCGACTCTTTCTGCCCCGGCACCATTTTCCCTGCCGGTCCCGTCCTCCGCGAACAGCACGCCGGGCGCCGCCGACCATGCCGTCACCTCTTCTGGACTGGTTGTCGGGGTCGCCCCCACCGACGTCCCCGAGTCGACACCAGCTGTCGGTGCGTTCGCGTCGTCCTCGACCGACTTGTCCCAAGGGTCGGATTTCGCCTCGAACCCGCCTGTGTCACAGACGCCACCACCAGGGGTCGTGTCGCCGGCGATGGCGTTCACTTTTGCGCCCGTGGCCGAACCCCTGTCACCGATCGCGGCAGCCATCGCCCCGACGCCACAACCGGTTGAAAAACCTGTCACGCCAACCCTGCCACCACGGGAGTTGTCGGTTGGGCCCTGGGGGGTTCGTCCGATGCCGGCACCAACGTCAACCCCTCTCCCGACAACGACCAAGGGCCCCAAAGCAGCGGCGGAAAAGGGGCATAGCCCAGAAGCCGGAGGTGATCCTCCACCCTGGGTCTCCCGTGTTCTTGCGCGGTCACGCCCGGAGACAACACCGACACCCACCCACCAGTCCGCCGCCGCGCCAACCACGGGCGTTTACTTCTCCTCAAAACTGGAGGAGACGCTGCCGACCATGCCACCGGTTCTCCCTGGTGACGAAGATGCGTCGCCGTTGGCTGGCTCCTCCCCCTTTCGCTCTCGACACAGGCGCTCCCTTGGCGCTGCCGCCGATGAAGGGGATGATGCGCCCGCCCTCCATGCAAGGGAGAACCGCCCCCCAACCAAGCCGATTATCCTGGAGGTAAAACCGCCCGGAGAGCCACGTCCGGCAATGACACCGGCGGGAGCGGAACCCGAGCCACGCCTCAGCCCTGCACCACAATCGACAACCGATAGCGGGGACGCGCCTGAAGAGTCGTCAGCGCTATCGATTGAAGCGCTGATGGTTGCGCGTGAAAGGCGCGAAGAAGAGAAGAAAGTTGAAATCACCCACTCCCCCGCGGATGACACGGCCACCGACCCGCCACCAGTGAAATCTGGCGCAGAGGGTAACGGCGTTAGCTCCGAGGGACCGGTAGCGCCTGCGCTCCGGTTCGAGGAACCAGACACCCCTGGGCCGGAGTTTGGCACCGAACGAAATCACGACTCCGAAGGGGAACACGCCCCCCCCGCCCAGTGGGCAGGCACGCCTGTACACCCCGATCCCGCCAAGGACCCGTGGGCGGACACACCCGCGCATCCCGATCCTGCCGGGGAGGGAAAAGGGGTTGCCAGCGACACCGACCCATCGCCAGATCCAGCGGCGGATTCGCCACCGGAGCCGACAGCAACAGACGTGATCGCCGAAGCAGTGGACCATGCTCATGCCCCCTGGATGCACGACGTTCGCCCGGCTCCCCCCTTGCCCACCCCC
>PEAJ01000308.1 GCA_002753495.1 Magnetococcales bacterium HA3dbin3
GCGCACAGAATGATGTCGCCGTCGGCAAGGCAAAGTTCGAGGAGGTGGTCGGGCACCCGCCGCCACCGGAGCTGGCCATTCCGCCCCCGGCGGGGTTCGGGGCGGAGCCCCGAGATTTTGTTTTTTTCGCTCCCCTACCCACGGGCGATTTTCGCATGTTTTTCGCGAAAATCGCCCCCAGGGGGCGAGCCACTGCCTGCCTTCTTTGCTTTTCTCAGCAAAGGAGGCAGGTGAATCGAGGGCGTTCTGCCTGTCCGATCCTCTTCAATCCCAGACCGGTTGCCAGGTCGGATGGGGACCGGTGCGGTAAAGGACATCGCCAAAACGATCCCACTCGAAGCCCGAGCCCGGATCCCACTTGCGTCCCGGGGCAATCTCCTGGTGACCGGCGATGTGGTCGTCGCACAGGTAGGGAAGCTTCAGCTGCAAGGTGCGCATGATGGTGGCAAGCCGCAGATATTGCAGCGGCTCGAACGGAACCCCTTGCGCCCCCTCCAGCTCCACCCCGACCGAAAAGTCGTTGCAGGTATCGCGACCACGCCAGTTGCTCGCGCCGGCATGCCAGGCGCGCTTGTGCACCGGGACAAACTGCGTCACCACACCTAAACGATCGACAAAAAAATGCGTCGAGACGCGCAGATGGGCAACATCGCGGAAATAGGGATGTTTGGCCGGATTCAAGCGTCCGAGAAAGAGATCCTCGACGTAAGGCCCGCCAAACTCCTTCGGTGGCAAGCTGATGGCATGCACGACGAGGAGGTCAATCGCCGTTCCCGGCGGGCGCGTGTCGGCAAACGGCGAGGGTGCATAACGCCCAAAGGCCCAGGGGACATCCATGAACGGTATAAATCTCGAGGGAACCCACACCGTGGCGGCGCTGCCGGGCGGATCGTTCGACCCCTTGCCCGGATCGGCGACGCCACCCGTCAGCGTGGTTTCCGGCGTGGTCAGGGGACGCTCTCCACCGACACCACCTCGGGGATACGCTGCTTCATGATGCGCTCGATCCCACCCTTGAGTGTCATGATGGCACCGGGGCAGCTGCCACAGGCCCCGCGCAGGCGCACCTTGACCACGTTGCCCGGGGTCACCTCCACCAACTCCACGTCCCCCCCATCGCGTTGCAGCATCGGCCGCACCTCGTTCAGGACTGCTTGCACCTTGTCGCGCATGGTCTTTGTTCCCTTTCGTTGCCAGGTTGGTTTTCTTGTCCTTCTTGCCGCCACCGGCGGGACCCTTGGCCCTGGTCTTGGCAACCGGTTTGGGTTCGGGTCTCTCTTCGACTTTGCTCTTGCTGGTCACCGTCGCCCTGGCTGGCGTTTTGGCCGCCGCCTTGGCCTTGATGCCGGAGTGACCTGGGTCGTTTCCCCCCTTCATCCTGATCGGGGGAGGCGAGGGCTTGTGCGTATCCTCCCTTTTTGGCATCGGGCTCGGCTTGTCCGTTGCCTTCCGGTCGCACGCCGGCGCATCGACCGGGTAGGCGATGTCATCCGCGGCCTGGGTCAGGAGGAGGGTTTCTTGTTGAAGTTTATCTCCTGGGGAATCAGGCGGCCAATCGCCTGTAGCAACTGAAACTGGGCCAAGATCAGATCGAATTTCCCCTTCGCCAGATCGGTCTGCGAGGTAAAGACGACGTTTTGCGCCACCAGCAGATCGAGCGCCGTCCGCGACCCCACCCGATACTCCTGCTCGATGCCGGTCATCGCCTGAGTGGCCGCCTTCTCCGCTGCCTCGTAGGCGACAACCACCGCCTGGGTGCTCTTGTAGGTCAACAGGGCTTGCTCCACCTCGCGCGCGATTTGCCGCAGCAGGCGTTCCCGCTCCACTTCGCGGCTCAAGTACTCCGCGCGCGCCTGTTCGACCTGCGAGGTGGTCTTGCCCCCGGAGTAGAGCGGCACTTTCAGGTCCAAGGTGATGGTCACCTGATCGACCGGATCCGCTCGCCCGGCCACCTCCTGCCGCCAGTTGCGATTGGTGGCGGAGGTGAGGGCGAGCGAGGGAAAAAAACCGGAGCGCTCCATGTCGATGTTGAGGTTGGCTACCTCCGAGCGCAGCTGTGCCGCTTGCAGGTCGGGCCGTTGTTGCGCCTCGCGCACCAGGTTTGCAAGCGACTCCTTGAGCAGGGGGCTGTCCAGGGGCGGAATGGCCAGCTCCGGTGGCGGCGGGTGCCCGACCACCTCCTCGAACTTTGCCTTGCCGACGGCGACATCATTCTGTGCGCGGAGCAGATCGGCCTCGGCGGAGGCGAGGCGGGAGCTGGCCTGACTGACATCGGTCTGGGTGATTTCGCCGACGCGGAAGCGATCCTGGGTCGTCTCCAGATTACGCTGCGTCACCTCGCGATTGTTGCCGGCGAGGCGGGCCACTTCCAGGGCCTTGAGATAATTAAGGGAGACATCGGCGACCTGCAGGAAGACCCCCTGCCGTTCCGCCGCCAGGGTTTGTTCGAAGGCGGCGACGTAAGGGGGGGCTTGGCGCAAGGCCACGAGCGCCCGCTGGTCGTAGACCGGCTGCGTCAGGTTGAGGCTCACCATTTGCGGTTCGGAGCCGTTCACCCCGCCGTTCCAGGTGGCCTTGTTGTGGCCCTGCTGGAGGTC
>PEAJ01000309.1 GCA_002753495.1 Magnetococcales bacterium HA3dbin3
TGATACCCATGCCCAGGGTGCCCTCCGACCGGACGAAGCGACACCCCGCCCCGTCATCCGCTCAACCGGGAAAACAGAAATCGGAGGGCGGGGATCCTTCCCCTTCCTCCGATCACGAAGCGACCCAAACCCCGACCTTAAAGGGGCCAGGAAGGCAATTCGATTGAAACAAGCCCCCTGCTTTCACCCTTACTTGCCGGCGGTCGCCACCTGCTCAAACAACCCCAGGTTGCGCAGGATGCGCTGCAAGGGCTCGCGGTGAACATCCGACATCGGCGTCAGGGGCAGGCGGATCTCCGGCCCGCACAGCCCGAGCATGTGGGCGGCGGCCTTGATCGGGATGGGGTTGGTCTCGCAGAAGAGCTTCTGGTTGAGGGCAAGCAGGGCATCGTGCGCGCGCAGGGCCCCCTTGCTGTCGCCGGCCCGCCAGCTCTTGTAAATGGCGGCCATTTGTGCCGGCGCGACGTTGGCGGAGACCGAAATCACCCCATGCCCGCCAACTGCCAGAAACGGCATGAAGGTGGCATCGTCGCCGGAGAGCAGGGTGATCTTGTCGCCGCACAGGGCGCGGATGGTCGAGGCGCGCTCCATGTTGGCCGTCGCCTCCTTCACCCCGACCACGTTCGGCAGCTCGGCCAGACGCGCCACTGTCTCGGCCTGCATGTCGACCGCCGTCCGCCCGGGCACGTTGTAGAGCACCAGCGGGATGTCCACCGCCTCGGCGACGGCACGATAGTGGGTGACCAGACCATTCTGCGTCGGCTTGTTGTAGTAGGGGGTGATGAGCAGGGCCCCGCTCGCCCCCGCCTCACGCGCAAACCGGGTCAGGGCAATCGACTCCGCCGTCGAGTTGGAACCGGTCCCGGCGATCACCGGCACCCGCCCGTTGACATGTTCGAGACAAAGCCGAATCACCTCGCGATGTTCGTCATGGGAGAGGGTCGCCGACTCGCCGGTGGTTCCGCAGGGAACAATGCCCTGGACCCCCTGGCTGATCTGGTAGTCGATCAGACGCCGCATGGACGGGCCATCGACGCGCCCATCCTGGAAAGGGGTGATCAAGGCACAAATAACGCCTTCAAACATGATGTTACCTCGAATAATCGCAATGTCGTTCGTATCAGGGAGGCCCCCTCCCCAAGCCGTTTGTTACCCTAGCGGAAACCCCGCGGGCTCACAAGGTGTTCTTCATACGCGCCTGGGGCCTTAAGAAGAGGTGGATTGAAGCCGCCGGACTCGGGTACAATGCCGGCATCCGCGCGAAGGAGGTGGGGACGCGGTGGATTGGGGGGGGGGAGGTGCTTCAACCCCGGACGGGATGGTCGTGCGGCGATGCGCGGATGGCGGGGGTGACCGCGGACCGCGCGCCGCCATGGGACAAAAATCGAGCCCCCGGCATTGCCTGGGCGCGAACAAGCCTTGGGTTTCGCGACGATGAAATACCAGTTCCTGCCGGAGAGGGTCGTTCTCGGCCATGCGGAGATCGACTTTCAGCACGAGATGCTTTTCTTTGTCATCACCGGGCTGCACCGTCTGGTCAAAAAGGGCCGGGATGAAGGCGACTGCGTGATCGATCCGGTACACATCGAAAATGCCTTCAAACTGCTCGACGACTACATGGCCACGCACTTCTCCTACGAGGAGGAGCTGATGCGCTCCAGCGGCTTTCCGGAGGCGTCGGGCCACGCCGGCTTGCATCGCAAGTTTGAAAACAGCATGGAGACGTTCCGGGAGCGGTTCATGGGCGTCGATGACAATCAGGAACGGGCGATTTTGACGAAACGGATGCTCGACTTCTTCTTCGAGTGGGTCAACACCCACTTTGCGGTGAGCGATCGTCGGTTTTGCCAGTTTCTGGCGGCACAAAAGGGGGAGGAGCCGCCGGTTTAGGGGCTATTGTCCGGGGGTTTGGGGTGCCTTGCCGGTTGATCGGTGCTTTTCGCCCTGCCTGGAGCTAGAGCAGCCCGCCGCCGTCGATCTTTTCTGTCGGCGCGTCATGTTTTTCGCGTCCGCGCAGGTCGGGATTTTTCCAGCCCGGCCGCGCGACCAGAACCGATGGCGGGGATTGCCGCGAGACATAATCCAGGGCGGCGTTCATCTCCTTTTCGGACAGATACTTGATCTGCTTCAGCTTGAGCGGGTGGACGGCGCGGCGTTTGCCTTCCTTCATCCAGGCGATTTGGCGCACCATGTAGGTGTAGTGTTGACTTTGCAGCATGGGGTAGTAGTCGTCGGGTCGGCCTTCGCCGTGGTCGCCGTGGCAGGGGCGGCAGTAGTCGTGGAAAATTTTTTGTCCCAGTTGCAGGTCGGTGCCCGGGCCGTGGTTGTTCTCGGAGTTCATCGGCAGGGTGGTGATGTAGGCGGAGACATCGGAGATGGCCTGATAGCCACCGATTTCGTTGGGCAGGGCGTAGCGGTACATGGTCGGGTTGTCGCGATTTTTCGCGGCGATGTCGGCGAGCTGCTTGACTTGCGCCGTGCGGTGTTGACCGGCGATTTGCGGGACCTTGCCGTCGGCGCTGCCCCACCCTTCCGGCTGGTGGCACTTTTCCGAGCAGTATTGGAAGTAGATATCGCGGCCAAGGTTTCATTTTA
>PEAJ01000310.1 GCA_002753495.1 Magnetococcales bacterium HA3dbin3
CCCATGGTGGTGTCGCGCAGCTCCGACACCAGGCGTCCCATCTCCTCGGCGATCGCGCGCAGGGCGGTCGGGGAGTACTCCGTGGCAGCGTGGGCAATCTGCTTGAGGCGCGACTGGGCGATGACCAGTTCGCCGACCTGGTTCATCAGGCTGTCGACGCGTTCGGCGTTGACTTTCAACACGTTGGTGACCAGGGATGGTGTCGTCGGATGCGTCACGCTGGGGGCATCCGGAGCATCCGTGGTGCTGGCAGCTCGGGATGTGGGAACCAAAGCCGGAGGGGCTGTATCGGCGACCTCTTCACCAGCCGGTACGGAGGCTGCCGTCCCCACAACCGCCGACGGTTGCGCCGTGCCTGTGGTGGCCCGGGGGTCGGTGACCACATCCCCAACCGGGCACGCCGATCCCGCGATCGCGACTCCAGCCGGTGACGGCGCCGATATCTCCTCCGATGATTCCGTGAGCGCTAACTGGATTGCCGTCGATTCCAGCGGATCGATGACCAATTCCATCCCCTGGCGCACGAAGAGAAACACCCCCTCGATGGCATCGCGCGGAGCCTCGGTGACCAGCCGCACCTGCCAGCGTAACAAGCACTGCTCGGGGTCGAGGGCATCGAGCGGCGGAATGGCAGCGGCATCGGCCATCACCTCCCCGCTCCCCAATTCGAGCAGTTCACGCAGCAGGGGGATCGGGCTGGTACCATTGACCAGCGCCTGCGGTGGCAGGGCAAAGGTGATGCGATAGCCGCGCGGTGCCACCGGTGGGGGAGATGGCACCGGGGTTGACCGCACGACAGCGCTGGTCGGACTCGGAGTCGTCGCCGGAGAGGTCGAAACAGTGGCGGCGGGCGCGGCTGCCGTCGTGTCAACCGGCCGTTCGCCGGAAATCGCCTGCGCGAGGCTGGCAAGAATTGCCTCCGACTCCGTGCGTGGGACTTGTGTCGGGTCGGCAAGCAGCTGGCGCAGGTGATCCCTGGCACGCAAGGTAACGCTGATCAAGGCCGGAGTGATACGCACCTGACCATTGCGGACGCGGTCAAACACCGATTCCAGGTGATGGGCAAAGCGCGCCATGGCATCGAAGCCGCACATCGCCCCCGATCCCTTGATCGTATGCAGGGCACGGAAAGCGGAGGCAACCAACTCCTTGTCGTCCGGTCGTTTTTCCAGATCGAGCAGAGCGCTTTCCAGCTGGGTAAAGAGTTCGTCGGCCTCCTGGCGAAAGATTTCCGTCGGGTCGCCCAGGAGGGGGTTCATTCGAGAAATCTCCTGGTGATTTTCAGCAGTTGATCCGGGGCGAAGGGTTTGACCAGCCAGCCGCTGGCGCCGGCGGTCATGGCCTGGTCGCGGAGTTCCGGGCTTGATTCCGTCGTCACGAACAGCACCGGCACCCCCTTGTAGTCAGGCAGGGTGCGCAAGGCGCTGATGAGTTCCAGCCCGTTCATGCGCGGCATGTTGAGGTCGGTGATCACCAGGTCGACGATCTGGTTCCGCGCCTTTTCCAGGCCGGCGCGGCCGTCTTCGGCTTCGATGATGGCGTACCCGTTGACTGCCAGGGTGAGTTTGATCGTCTGGCGCATGGTCGCCGAATCATCGACGCAGAGGATGGTTTTGGGCATGGGTCAGGGGTTTCCGTTCAGGTTGAAGGCATGGGCAAGGCCGCTGTCGCGGATGAGTTTGGCCACCGCGCCATCGTCGGGGATGCGAAAGGAGAGGGCTTGCCCGTCGCGTTCGGCCTGGCGTTGCGCGGCGATGAGCAGCTGCACCCCACTGATGTCGATGCGTTCGACGCGTGTACCGTCGATCGTCAAGCCTGGCTGGTCGCGCAGGCGTGCGAGCAGCTCCGTGCGCAGCTCGGCCACCTCGCGGACGCGCACGTTTTCCGGCAGGTGAAACACCGCCTCCTGCGCATTCTCCTCGCTGTTATTCACGGGGGGTCGGCCTCAAGGCTTGGGTGTCGGGCGGCAGGGGTTTGGATTACGGGTGTGAATGGCACGGATTGTCTGCCGTTCTTGCAAATCCGGCAGGGCGTCACTCTACCGGATTTTCTCCCCTCGGTAAAGGACTCTTTTCACAACCCTTTTTCTCACATTCTCCCTACCCAAATCCGGCAATGGCAACGTGAAGGCATGTCACGGTTGCGCTGCCAGGCTTGGGGTGGCAGAATGTGCACCCGGGGTTCTTGCGACCGGAATGGTTAGATAAGTTTTCATTTACATCACATGCAAGCGAAAGTTGATCATCATGCTCATTCTCCACCTCTCGGATTTGCATTTTGGTGTCAAGGGGCGCTTCGCCGAGGCAGCGGAGAAAGAGGGGAAAAAGCTGGCCTTCCAGATAAAGAAGCTCTGCAAAGCTTATCCGCGGCGTTTCCCGTTGAAGTTGCTATCCGAAAAAAACATGCTCGTGGTGGTAACCGGAGATATCGCCGAAACGGCCGATAAGAGCGAGTATGAGGACGCGTTGGCTTTTTTTTGTGCCTTGGCGGATGGGCTTTCTCTTTTCCACTCCCGTTTTCTCTTTGCTCCCGGGAACCATGATGTATCCTGGTCGCACTGTAAGCTTGCTGAATGCGAGACAACATGCCA
>PEAJ01000311.1 GCA_002753495.1 Magnetococcales bacterium HA3dbin3
AGCCCAGGCCGGCCGGATGCTCGATGCGTTGGTGCCAAAGGTTGTACATACCTCCGAGATGGTTGCCGACATCGACCAGCTTTCCAACGCGCAAAGTTCGGGTGCCCAAGCCATTTCCGGGGCACTCACCAACCTCGATCGTGTGGTTGGGGAGAATGCCGCGACATCGGGTCACATCACTGAGATTTCACAGGAGCTGATCGACATGGCCGAGTCGCTTGATCGGGCACTCGGCGCGTTTCAGGTGTCTGATCATCCCGGGGAATAGCGTTCCGGTGTCCCTTTGGAAACCGGGCTTTACAAGGGACCCGTGGTGCTTTAGAGTGGCCGGAGTGAGTGTTTTCAGGTTCATCGGGTGAAGCAGCCCCGGTTGCGCTTGCTGGCACCCTTTTCACGACTGGAGCGGCAGCATGCACGTTACCCTGGTCCATGTCATGGTCATCCCCGAACAGGTGGCGGCGTTTATCGAGGCAACACGCCGTAACCATGAAAATTCCGTTCAGGAGAAGGGGAACCGGCGCTTTGATGTTTTGCAGGATCCAGCCGACCCGACGCATTTTATCCTCTACGAGGCCTACGCTTCGGCAGCTGACGCGGCAGCGCACAAGGAGACTGCCCACTACCTCCAATGGCGGGACACGGTCGCGCCAATGATGGCCAAGCCGCGACAGGGTATCCCCTTTAATGGCCTTTTTCCCCAGGGGTAAGGATCATGCTGCCCTTCGCCGGTTTCACGATCGCCGCGTTGCCCAAGATCATTTTTGGCTCTGGCAGCTTGCCACGGGCGGTGACCGAGGCGGCAGCGTTTGGTCGCCACATCCTGCTGGTGACCGGGGCGCGATCGCTGGATAAGAGCCCCTCGTGGCCTCTTCTTCACGCTGCCCTCGAACGCCACGGACTCTCCCACGACCGGGTGCGCATCGACTGTGAGCCCTCCCCGGAGTGGGTGGATGCCACGGTCGCTCGGTTTCATGGCCACGGGATCGCCTGTGTGCTGGCGATCGGTGGTGGCAGCGTGCTCGATGCCGGCAAGGCGGTGGCCGGCATGTTGCCGAGCGGACGTTCGGTGCTTGACCATCTGGAGGGGGTCGGGCCACAGCTGCCCTACCCTGGGCCGGCGTTGCCTTTGGTCGCCGCCCCGACCACCGCCGGTACCGGCAGCGAGGCGACCAAGAATGCCGTCCTCAGCCGGCATGGTCGGGATGGTTTCAAGAAGTCATTTCGCGATGACAAGCTGGTTGCGCGCGTCGCGGTGGTTGACCCCGACTGCCTGATGGGCGCTCCGGATGCTTTGCTCGCTGCCAATGGCATGGACGCCTTCACCCAATTGCTGGAATCCTACACCTCCACGCGCGCCAATCCCCTGACCGATGCCCTGGCCCTGGCTGGGATGCAGGCGTTTCGGGACGGCTTTTTTGCCGTGTGGGAGAAAACTCCGGAGGCCGCGGCCGGGCGATCGCGTCTGGCTTATGCCTCGCTCCTGTCGGGCATCTGCCTGGCACAGACGGGTCTGGGCGTGGTGCATGGTTTGGCATCACCCTTGGGGGCGCACACCACCATTCCGCATGGCGTGGTGTGTGGCACGCTCCTGGCTGTTGCCACCGAGGTGAATATTCGCGCCCTGCGGCAACGTGAGCCGGAGAGTCCGGCCCTCGATAAATATGCCCGCATCGGTGCCATGCTCGCGCATCGGCACTTATCCCAGGCCGATGGCCTTGCCCACCTTGTGCGAACTTTGCATACCTGGGTGGAACGCCTGGGCATCTCGCCGCTGGTGCCGGCCGGTTTTGATCCGGCGGAGATGGACGCGGTGGTTGCCAAGAGCGGCGGGTCGAGCATGAAGACCAACCCGCTCGTCTTGACCGACCCCGAGATTCGCGAGATCCTCGAACGTCGCCTGCGCTGATTTCCCTGGGCTGTCTCCTGATGAGAAGGCGCGAAACACCATGCTCTTAGCTCAGGCCGTGCCGGGGTGTCCCACAGGAAAAGTTGCCGATCATCTTGGACCTTTCGAGATCCAGAGATGCGAGGCAAACGGCTATTGCATCCATGGTTTAGCAAGTCCATGGAATCCGTTGAACTCTATTCTATCGAGGCAACAAAGTCTCTAATATTTGGCTGCTGTTTGTCCAGCTGAGATTGATTTACCATAATTCTTTTGCCTGAAAAATTCTTGAGGCCCGCTGTCAGATCGCAAATCGGGATACCTAATGCACCAGACACGACGGATGCTGTGTTTGCATCATTGATCTGAGATTCAAACATCTCTCGAAAGGAAGGGCGATTTGTGGGAGCGACAGTACCGTTTGGGTGGGTCCTGAATATGTCCGGATTGCCCCGCCAAACCCCAAATATTTCGTCAAATACTTCGCCAACAACTCTTCTAAAAGCAGATGCTGAGTTGCTATTCATCCGAGTCAACCTGTTGCCAACGTAGGCATATATTTGTGGTAGCGCCATTCGGAATTGGCTTGTTTTTGTAAAAAATGCAGAAGTTGCCTGACCAGTTCTGTTCTGAATTCCGTAAACAAGAGAGAGAACTGATTTCACAGCCCTCAAGCAAACT
>PEAJ01000016.1 GCA_002753495.1 Magnetococcales bacterium HA3dbin3
ACGATGGCCAGAGCGCCATGTTCGTTATTCTGGTTGTGGCTCTGGGAACTGCGGATCTTCCCCAGGCGCTCTTCATGGCATCCGTGTTGGAACTGTAGGGACATGGTTCTTCAACGGGCTGGTATGGAGCGGCACTGCGCCAATGCCCTGGCCACGGCCAGGTTTCTGAAAAATCATCCGCAAGTGGCCTGGGTGAATTATGCCGGTCTTGAGGACCATCCGAGTCATCCCCTGGTGAATCGCTATTTCAATGGCCGGGCGTCGAGCATTTTGACCTTTGGCGTCCAGGGTGGACGACAAGCCGGGGGACGGTTCGTCGACGCACTCAAGCTGGTAACCCACCTCGTCAATATCGGTGATGCCAAATCTCTGGCTTGCCACCCAGCCAGCACGACTCACAGGCAGTTGTCACCCAAAGAGATGGAGCAGGCAGGTGTGACGGAAGATATGGTTCGCATCTCGGTGGGCATCGAACACATCGACGATATCTTGGACGACATTGCTCAAGCGTTGGATCTTTCAGGTCAAGGGTGACGGGTCGCCCGATCGAACAAAAGGAGAAATCATCAGTCATGTCAGTCCTCTAAGATCCTTTCAAAGGAGATGCTTTTCGGTCAATGAACGGTTGCTCCGTTGTTGACGATTGCAATCAAAAATACGTAAATTTCCGGGAGATTCTCATGTCCAACTGGTATGCCGATAATTCACTCTCCATCGGCCACACGCCGCTTATTCAATTGAACCGTGTCACTGATGGGGCAAACGCGACGATTCTTGCCAAGGTCGAGGGGCGCAATCCAGCCTATTCGGTCAAATGCCGCATCGGCGCGGCGATGGTTCACGATGCTGAAAAACGCGGTTTACTTGGTCCTGGCAAGGAGTTGGTCGAACCAACCAGCGGCAATACAGGCATCGCACTGGCCTTCGTCGCCGCGGCGCGTGGCATCCCGTTGACGTTAACCATGCCCGAAACCATGAGCATCGAACGGCGTAAATTGTTGGTTGCCTTCGGTGCCAAGCTGGTGCTGACCGAAGGCCCACGCGGCATGAATGGCGCAGTCGCCAAGGCCGAAGAGATTGCCGCATCCGCTCCCGAACGCTTTGTCCTGCTGCAACAGTTTAAAAATCCGGCCAACCCCGACATTCACGAAAAAACGACTGGTCCGGAGATTTGGCAGGATACCGATGGTCAGGTCGATATCCTTGTGTCCGGGGTTGGCACCGGCGGAACAATTACCGGCGTGTCGCGCTATTTCAAGCAGAAGCGCGGCAAGAAGATCACCTCCGTCGCCGTCGAACCCATCAATAGCCCGGTATTGACCCAGGTTCGTCGGGGCGACCCCATCAAACCGGCACCACATAAGATTCAGGGGATCGGCGCCGGATTTTTGCCACAGGTGCTTGATTTATCGTTGGTGGATGGCATCGAGTGTGTCAGCGACCAGGATGCGGTGCTGTATGCGCGGCGTTTGGCCAGAGAGGAAGGCATTCTCTCTGGAATTTCCGGTGGCGCGGCGGTCGCGGCTGCGATTCGACTGGCACAGCTACCTGAAAATAATGGGAAAAAAATCGTTGTCATCCTGCCGGATTCCGGCGAGCGCTACCTGAGTTCGGTTTTGTTTGAAGGTGTGTTCGATGCAACGGGGTTGGCGCTATGACGCACTCGGCTGTCTTGCGCGGTCCAGGGTTTGTCGCGCCGACTACCCATTGGGAACTTGAGCGTGTGGTCGATGAATTGCGCCAAACGCGTGCCCAGTGGCGACAGGCGCATCATCGTAACACACTGGAAGAATACGCATTCCCATCTCGCGGGGCATTGGCGCGCATCGTCACTGCCCTGGCGACCGCCTTGTATCCCATGCGGCTTGGACCGTCGCATGTACGCAAAGAGAATGAGGATTTCTATGTCGGCCTGACGCTCGACACGGCACTCACCGAGCTGCTCCAACAGGTGCGCATTGAGTTGACATTCACCAGCAGTCAAAGCGGTGTACGGGCGGGGGATGGCGAACAGATGGCTACCGGGATCATCCAGCGTTTTGCTGCCGGTTTGCCCGAGGTGCGCCGCCTGATCGACCTGGATGTCGATGCCGCCTACCACGGCGATCCGGCGGCGCACAGCGTCGACGAGGTGCTGTTGTGCTATCCCGGTGTCATTGCCCTTTTGCATTACCGATTTGCGCATGCCCTGTTTTGTCTTGGGGTACCGCTCCTGGCGCGTGCCATCTCCGAGCTGGCGCATGCTGAAACCGGCATCGATATTCATCCCGGTGCCCACATTGCTGGCAGCTTTTTTATCGACCATGGCACCGGTGTCGTCATCGGCGAGACGGCGATCATCGGCGAGCACGTCCGCATCTACCAAGCCGTGACGCTGGGTGCCAAAAGCTTTCCCAGGGATGGTTCTGGCAGGTTGAAAAAGGGAGCGCCGCGCCATCCGATCATCGAAGACCATGTTGTCATCTACGCCGGCGCCACGTTGCTTGGTCGCATCACCATCGGGCGTGGCTCAACCATCGGTGGCAACGTTTGGCTGACACACAGTGTGCCGCCAAACAGTCACGTCACCCAGGCCAATACTCAGCAGGAACATAATGATGGTAGCGGTATATGACCGCCAACCGAACTGTCTTACTCCAGGGAGATCTGTATGCCAAATCCTTTTGAAGCACAACAGGCACTGAACGATCAGGCCGCACGGCAACTTGCCAACGCGACCAAGACGCCTCCACAGCTTGCCACCATCTCACCCCGCTGGCTGGTGCATCTGCTTCAGTGGCTCCCCGTCGAAGATGGCGTTTATCGGTTGAACAAGGCCAAAAACCCCCGCGATGTGCGTGTCACCTGCGCTCATCATGACGAATCCGAACTTCCGCAAACCTTCGTTGATTATGAAACGCATCCGCGTGAGTATTTCCTGAACGCGGTGACCACGATACTTGACGTGCATACCCGCGTTTCCGACCTCTACAGTGACCACTACGACCAGGTCAAGGAGCAGTTGCGCCTGACCATCGAGGTTATCAAGGAGCAGCAGGAGAGCGAACTCATCAACAACCCAGACTACGGTCTGCTCGCCAACGTCGATAACGGGCAGCGCCTTTCGACCCTGACCGGCGCACCTACCCCGGACGATTTCGATGATTTGCTGGCCAAGGTATGGAAGGAACCGGCATTTTTCTTGACGCATCCGTTGGCCATTGCCGCCTTCGGCCGCGAATGCACCCGTCGTGGCGTACCACCGCCAACCGTAAGTCTGTTTGGCTCGCAATTCCTTACCTGGCGTGGTCTACCGCTGTTTCCGTCGGACAAGGTGCCAGTGATCGATGGCAAAACCAAAGTTATTCTGCTGCGTGTCGGCGACCAACGCCGGGGCGTGGTCGGTCTCTACCAGCCAAAACTGGTTGGCGAGCAAAGCCTTGGCCTGTCGGTACGCTTCATGGGCATCAACCACAACGCCATCGCATCCTACCTGATTTCGCTCTACTGTTCGCTGGCTGTTCTGGCTGAGGACGCCTTGGCGGTACTCGATGGTGTGGAGATCGGCAAGTACCATACGTATCCAGATACCTACAGGTGACGGTGTGCCATGACCACTCAGATACCCACCCGCGACGACATGCCCGATCTGCTGGCCGACCATCCGCTCCCACCAGGCCTGCCCAGCGAGGCAACCCTGGCACGACTGGCCAGTGCATTCCTTGCTGCCCTGCCGGATAACCCGGTTGTGGTGTCACCTTCTCACGTCTCCCCGGGGTCGAAAGGGATCACGCAACAGCTTCGGGGAGTACCCGGCGACGCACTATCCATCACGCAACAACAATACGTACCTTCTCTATCCGGCGTGGGCACCGATATTGGCCACTATTACTTCATCAACACCCCACAGCCCAGCAAAACGGGTGCCTGGGCCGGTAGTGGAATCCATCCACCGTTCGATGTCAACGCTGTTCGCCGCGACTTTCCTATCCTTGCCGAACGTGTCCATGGTCGTCCCCTGATCTGGTTCGACAATGCTGCCACGACGCAAAAACCGCAAGCGGTGATCGATCGCCTGGCCCATTTTTATGCCCACGAAAATTCCAACATCCACCGTGCCGCCCATGAGTTGGCGGCCCGCTCCACCGATGCCTACGAGTCGGCACGCAGCAAAGTAGCACATTTTCTCGGTGCTGTAGCCGCGGACACCATCGTCTTCGTGCGAGGTGCCACGGAGGCCATCAACCTGGTGGCGCAAACCTTTGGTCGGCAAAATATGGGTGCAGGTGACGAGATTCTGGTATCGCATCTCGAACACCACGCCAACATCGTCCCATGGCAGCAACTTGCAACCGAAAAAGGGGCCCGGTTGCAGGTGATTCCCGTCGATGAGGATGGTCAAATTCTGTTGGATGCCTGCCAGCGCCTGTTAAGCAATCGCACCAAATTGGTGGCCATTACGCAAGTTTCCAATGCCCTTGGCACAGTGACGCCTGTGGCCAAAATCATCGACATGGCACATCGAGTCGGTGCGCGCGTTTTGGTTGATGGTGCCCAGGCGGTGTCGCATATGCGCATCGATGTGCAGTTGCTCGATGCCGATTTCTACGTCTTCTCCGGGCACAAGGTGTTTGCTCCGACCGGTATCGGCGTACTCTATGGAAAACAGGAGCTTCTGGATAGCATGCCACCCTGGCAGGGGGGTGGCAACATGATCGCTGATGTCACCTTTGAGAAAACACTCTACCACAAGGCACCTACGCGCTTCGAGGCCGGCACGGGCAATATCGCCGATGCCGTCGGCCTGGGCGCGGCGCTGGATTACCTGCAACGCATCGGCATGGAAAATGTTGCCCAATACGAGCACATGTTGTTGCTTTATGCGACAAATGCACTGCGGAGCATCCCCGGTTTGCGCTTGATCGGCACGGCACCTGAAAAGGCCAGTGTGTTGTCGTTCGTCCTTTCCGGTCACCGCCCCGAAGATATTGGCGCTGCCCTGAATCGCGAGGGGATCGCGGTTCGCTCTGGTCACCACTGTGCCCAACCGATTCTGCGTCGCTTTGGTGTGGAGGCAACGGTGCGACCTTCCCTGGCATTTTACAATACATGCGAAGAGGTCGACACACTGGCGGCAGTACTGCGACGACTGACACGTGGCTGATTTTTGACTGGAAGAGACCGGAGTGGAAGATGGCGTATGACCTGAGACAGATGGGAATCCTGGAAGTCGGGCACATCAACAGGGCCATGGATGACCTCTGGCCAACGCAAGCCAGACTACCGAAGAGTTTTCTCATACCCCGGTATGGTTTTTCTTCGCCAACCTCCAAGTGAAATGATTGTGCAACACAAAAATATGATGGCCATCAGATACGATGGACAATTCCAGAAGGATGCAGAGGAGCGTGACGGGAATGAATGATCGCAACAAAATCGCCGTTCTGGAGGAGATCGACCGGTTTGGCCAGGCGCTGACCCTGTACGAGCAGGGCAGGATCAGCGAGGACCGGTTTCTGGCCATGCGCATGTCCCTCGGGATCTACTCCCAGCGCCGAAAGGGGGAGTACATGCTGCGTCTGAAGCTGCCTGGCGGGGTTATCCGCCCTCGGGAGCTGATTCGTCTGGCGGACATCATCGGTGGCGCGCCGATCGCCCGCAGCGTGCATCTGACCACCCGGCAGGACATTCAGCTCAAGGGGATTCCCGCCGCGCAGCTGGTCCATCTGCTGCGACAGATCCACTGGGCCGGACTGATAACCCGGGAAGCGGGAGGGCCGACGGTGCGCAACATCGCGGCCTGTCCCTTGGCCGGAGTCTGCCCACAGGAGTGCCGGGATCCACTGCCGGTGGTGGAGCGGCTCAAGGAGCGCTACCTGGGCAATCCACTGACCCGTTTTCTGCCCCGCAAGTTCAAGATCGTGGTCTCCGGATGCGATCGGGAGTGCAGTCAGAACCGGTTTCACGATCTGGGCATCGCCGCCCTCAGGAACCCAGAGGGAGCACGGGGTTTCCAGGTCACCATGGGCGGGGGTCTGGGGCATAAGCCGAGGAAAGCGGAGCTGCTGGAGCCATGGGTCGAAGAGACGGCGCTGCTCCAGGTGGTGGATGGGGTGCTTCGGTTGCATCACCGCCACTCCGACCGGGAGAAGAAGTCCCGGGCCAGGGTGAAGTTTCTCTGGGAACGGTTCGGTGAGGAGAAGGTGCGGGAACTCTATCGGGAAGAGCTGGCCATGGGAGTCCGGATGGGACTGGAGCCGGAACCGCTTCCGGGTGGGTGGAGCGAACCTCTGGCCGGAGTTGGATGGCATGGACAGGTGCCCCGCGCGCCGGTCCAGCAGAAGCAGCCGGGTTTATGGACGGTGCCGGTTCAGGTACCCATGGGGGATTTGGATCACGAAACCCTCCGGGGCGTGGGGGAGTTGGCGGAAGAGCTGGGGATTGCCGAGCTTCGTCTGACCACAGACATGAACCTGCTCTTGCTGAATGTTCCCGAAGCCAGTCTGGCGGAGTTGCCAAAACGGCTGGGAGCCTTGGGATTGGGATTGCCACTCCCCGGGGATGACGTCAAGGCCTGCGTGGGGTCGGAGGTGTGCAATCTGGGGTTGACCACCTCGCCCCGTTTGGCCGGGCAGCTCTCCGGCGGGCCGTGGGATCTGAAGATCCGGATCTCCGGCTGCCAGAACGGTTGCGTGCATTCGGATCTGGCCGATCTGGGCCTGATCGGGGAGGTTCGCCGTCCCCATGGCACGCCGCTACCTTGCTATCGGATGGTGGTGGGAGGCCGGGGCGTGGGGGACGGCGCGCCGGGAAGGGTTGTGGCCTCCATTCCCGCGCCACGGGTGCCGAGAGCGGTGGCGGTGGTGCAGCAGCAATTCTTGGCCAGCGGTTTGTCCGGGTCGGAGTTTTCCAACTGGGCCTTGACTCTGACCGAGCCGGAGTGGCGCGCCATGCTGGGTGGAATCGAGGAGGTCACCCCCGAGGAGGCCGCCCTGATCTCCGCCGAGGAGGTGGCTGCGAACGGTTTTAACATGCAGACCGGTCAAAACGAGTGCGCGGGCAGCCGCAAGGCCAACATCGAAATGGCCTTCGCCCGGGCAGCCCACGAGCGGGAGTGCGCCAACGCCCTGCTGCGGCAAAATGGCCAGGCGGATGTGCTGTTCCGGACCCGTCAGATCCTCACCGGGGTAGGAGCGACTCTAATCCCGGTCAAGGGGCTGCCCATCGCCGTTTCGGAGTTGGGGCTCGAACAGGTCTCCTTCAACGTCAGTCGGCGCCCGGCCCTGATGACGGGCTTGGGTGATCTCCTCCTGGAATTGAGCACGCAACAGCGGCAGTTGGAGTGCAACCCGGGAGAAAGTCAGGAACTGGAATCGTTTTGGATTGAGGTGAACGGGTGGCTCAAGGAGATGGCCAAGTTGTGGATGAACGAGGATCCCTCGTTGTATTTGCGGCCTTATCTTGACGGGACCGAGGAAACGACGGTTATCCCGATGCGGGCCGTTGCAGGTTGATTCCGTGCATAGGGTACGGATCGATTCATTGCGGATTTTCATGCAAAGAAGGAGGAACACCGTGTCGTTGCAGAAAAAAATTCAGGAGAGCGTGGCATTATTGAATCAGGCGGCCCATGAGTTCGCTCCTGCCCGATTTTCCACCAGCTTCGGCGCCGAGGATCAGGTGGTGATGGATCTGATCGCCAGGCATCTGCCCGCTTTGGTACGGGTCTTCACTCTGGATACTGGACGGCTGCACCAGGAGACCTATGACGTGATGAACCTGACCATCACCCGTTACCGGATTCCGATTCAGGTCTATTTTCCCCGTCACGACCTGCTGGAAGAGCATTTGAACAGCCATGGTCCCAATGCCTTCTACGAGAGCATCGCGCTACGCAAGGCCTGCTGCAACGTACGCAAGGTCGAACCCCTCAGAAGGGCGCTTGAAGGCGCCGGAAGCTGGATCACCGGTTTGCGTCGCGAACAAGCCGTAACCCGCGAGAATCTGGCAGGCCACGCCTGGGAGGAATCCTTCCGGCTGGAGAAGTTCAATCCCCTGCTGGAGTGGAGTCAGCAGGAGATCTGGGAATATCTCCTCGTCCACAATGTGCCCTATAACACACTGCACAATCAGAATTTCCCCAGCATCGGCTGCGCGCCCTGCACGCGGGCGATTTCGTCGAACGAAGAGATTCGCGCCGGTCGCTGGTGGTGGGAGTCCCCGGAAACCAAGGAGTGCGGACTGCACGCCCGTTCCGCCTGAGCCTTGCAGCCTGTAACAGATTTGTCGCGCCGTTTAATCACACTCTGCTTTACACAGGAACGAGGATATCCAGTTCATCCTGATCGGTTCTGGTGCGGTTCTTACGCCAGAACCGATCAGGAGCGGCGGTAAATTGCACATTAATTTCATGTTATCCCGTTCCAATTCAGCTTTTTCAATCATTATATAATATTTTTATATTATTATCACGTTTTTTTGTTTGTGTTACCGTGCGCTGCAGCATGGTGTTCAAACCCAAGAGGAGAACGATCAATGACCATCTCAACGGCAATTGACAGACCCTATACCTTGGACATGAGCGGCTTTCTGGTAAACCCGGCCGATTGGAGCCCGGCGGTTGCCGAGGAGCTCGCCCGGAGGGAGGGGCTGGAGTTGACGGAAGCCCACTGGACCGTCATCAAGATTCTCCGCAACCATCACGCAGAGAACAGGGTGGTTCCGATGATCCGGGATCTGCTCAGACAGATCGGGGTGCGTCTCGGAAATGAAAAGGCCAATAATCATTATCTCTATTCCCTGTTTCCCTGCGGTCCCCTGATGCAGGCCCTGAAGCTGGCGGGTCTGCCCATGCCCTGCGGCTGTAACTGATCCCTCCTCCCGATGCCTTTTTGCCGCTGGTGTGCCGGGATGGCAGCCAGCGGCAAAAAAGCCGTCCGCCGGGTGAACCGCTCCGGATTTTCCTAAAAATTCTCGAATGTTCCGTTTATTGGAGGAAATCATGCGTCATCGTGTTCGATTCATGGTCGCGGGAATCGTGACTGTTTGGCTTGTGCTGCTGACCGGGAGTGGATCAGGCGTGCCGCTGGCAGCTGCGGCTGAGGTGACCCTGCTCAATGTCTCTTACGACCCGACCCGGGAGCTGTATCAGGAGTTCAATGCCGCCTTCATCAAACACTGGGAGGCCAAGAGCGGGGACAAGGTGGTTGTCAGGCAGTCCCACGGCGGTTCCGGCAAGCAGGCCAGGGCGGTGATCGACGGCCTGGAGGCGGATGTGGTCACGCTGGCGCTGGCCTATGACATCGACGCCATCGCCAAGAAGAGCCGACTGCTGCCGACGGATTGGCGCACCCGGCTACCCAACAAGAGCGCGCCCTACTATTCCACGGTGGTGTTTCTGGTGCGCAAGGGCAATCCCAAGGGGATCCACGACTGGAACGATCTGGTTCGGGAGGGGGTCCAAGTGATCACCCCCAATCCCAAGACCTCGGGGGGGGCGCGATGGAACTATCTGGCCGCCTGGGGCTATGCCCTGGAGAAGTTCGACCGCGACGACACCAAAGCCAGGGAGTTCGTCACCCGGTTGTTCAAGAACGCGCCGGTGCTCGATTCCGGCGCCCGGGGCGCCACCACCACCTTCGTGGAGCGGCGGATCGGCGATGTGCTGCTGACCTGGGAGAACGAGGCCCACTTGGCGATCAAGGAGTTGGGCGCAGGAGAGTTCGAGCTGGTGAATCCCTCGGTGAGTATCCTGGCCGAGCCACCCGTCGCCCTGCTGGACGGGGTGGTGGACAAAAGGAATACCCGGAAGGTAGCTGCAGCCTACCTGGAACATCTTTACTCCCCGGAAGGACAGCAGATCGCCGCCCGGCATTTCTATCGCCCTTTCCATCCTGAATACGTCGGCAAGGAGGTGGAGCAGTTCGCAAAGATCCGACTATTCACCATCGACGAGCGATTCGGCGGCTGGGAGAGTGCCCAAACGGCGCACTTCGCCGATGGTGGCGAGTTCGACCGGATGATCGCTGCGTCAAGAGGTGCGCCGTGAGCGGAGTCGTCGAAATCGTCCCGATCGCCGGGATGGGTGGCGTTGCAGTCGGCAAAGCCGCACCGCTCAGGGAGGAGGGGGAGCAACCCCGTCACTCCTTAAGCGATGCGACCTTGTCCAGCCTGCCTGTGGCCAGAAGAGCGCCGAATCGGGGCTCCCCCATTCCCCTGACCCTGGGGATCACCCTGCTTTATCTGGGGCTCGTGGTGCTGCTGCCGTTGTCGATGACCGTGGCCTGGAGCCTGCGGCTCGATGGGGAGCAGTTGCGGCAGGTGATCCTCTCTCCCCGGGTGCTGGCGGCCTTCGAGGTGAGTTTCGGCGCCGCGCTGGTTGCGGCTACCGTCAACGGGGTGTTCGGCTTCATGACCGCCTGGGTGCTGGTCCGCTACGACTTTCCCGGCAAACGGCTTCTGGATGCGCTGGTAGATCTGCCTTTCGCATTGCCGACGGCGGTGGCGGGCCTCACCCTGGCAGCCCTCTACGCCCAGAGCGGCTGGATCGGGGCCGTGCTGATTGGATGGGGGATTCCGGTGGCCTACACGCCGACGGGGATTGTGGTGGCGTTGACCTTCATCGGCCTGCCCTTCGTGGTGCGGACGGTGCAGCCGGTTCTGATGGCCGTGGACGCCGAACTGGAGGAGGCCGCCGCCATTCTGGGGGCCAACCGCTGGCAGACCTTCGTCCGGGTGACCCTGCCGACGGTCCTTCCGGCGCTGCTGACCGGCGTCACCATGGCCCTGGCCAGGGGATTGGGGGAGTACGGCTCGGTGATCTTTATCGCTGGCAACCGCCCCTTCGTCTCCGAGATCGTGCCGCTGCTGATCGTCACCAAACTGGAACAGTACGACGTGGCGGGAGCCACCGCCCTGGCCATGCTGACGCTGGCGCTCTCCTTCGCGCTGCTGTTGATCATCAATCTCATGCAGGCCTGGGCGCGACGGAATCTTCCGCGCTGAACGAAGCACGGGACAAGGAGAGCACGGAATGAACCTCAATCCTCACGCGCCGACCCAACCTTACCGGGGGATCACCCAGGATCCGCCCTGGATTCGCCGGAGCCTGGGCGGCATCGTGATCCTGTTTCTGACCCTGTTTCTGCTGCTGCCCTTGTTCTTCATCGCCGCCCAGGCTCTGAGCAGGGGGTTCGACGCCTATCTGGCCGCCCTGACCGCTCCCGACACCCGGGCGGCGATCCGGCTGACCCTGCTGACCGCCCTGCTGGTGGTGCCGCTGAACCTGGCGTTCGGCATCTGCGCCGCCTGGGCCATCGTCCGGCACCAATTCCGGGGCAAACAGCTGCTGATCACCCTGATCGATCTGCCCTTCGCGGTCTCGCCGGTGATCTCGGGACTGATTTTCGTGCTGCTGTTCGGCGCCCAGGGGGCGCTGGCTGATCAGCTTGCCTCGGCAGAGATCAAGATCATCTTCGCGGTGCCTGGGATCGTGCTGTCCACCCTGTTCGTCACCCTGCCGTTCGTGGCCAAGGAGCTGATCCCGGTGCTGCAGGCGATGGACCGACAGGAGGAAGAGGCCGCACGGGTGCTGGGAGCGAGCCCCTGGCAGAGCTTCTGGAAGATCACCCTGCCGGGTATCCGCTGGGGTGTGCTCTACGGGGTGATTCTTTGCAATGCCCGGGCCATGGGTGAGTTCGGCGCGGTTTCGGTGGTATCGGGACACATTCGCGGCCTGACCAACACCATGCCCCTGCATGTGGAGACCCTCTACAACGAATACCAGGGCGCGGCCGCCTTCGCGGTGGCCTCGCTGCTGGTGGCCCTGGCGCTGTTGACCCTGGTGGTCAAGGCCTGCATGGAAAGGCAGGGCCATTGCGCCATCCATCAAACCCGATCCGGGGAGTGAATGCCAGGATGAACATCCAACTGCACGATGCCAGCAAAGAGTTCGGTTCATTCAGGGCGCTGGACCGTCTGAGCCTGCAGGTTCCCTCCGGGGAGTTGACCGCCCTGCTGGGACCTTCCGGATGCGGCAAGACCACCCTTTTGCGGGTGATCGCCGGTCTGGAGTTCCTGGATCGGGGCAGTCTGCTGCTCGACGGACGCGACGCCACCCGGACGCCGGTTCAGGAGCGCCAGATCGGCTTCGTATTTCAACACTATGCGCTGTTCGGCCATCTGAGCGTGTTCGAGAACATCGCCTTCGGTCTACGAATCAAGCCCCGGAGCCAGAGGCTTCCGGAACCGGAAATCCGCGCCCGGGTGCTGGAGTTGCTGGCCATGGTGCAACTGGAGCATGTGGCGCAACGCCATCCGGCACAACTTTCCGGAGGGCAGCGGCAGCGGATCGCCTTTGCCCGGGCTCTGGCGCCCAGGCCCCGGCTGCTTTTGCTGGACGAGCCTTTTGGCGCTCTTGATGCCCGGGTTCGTCAGGATCTGCGGCAGTGGTTGCGACAGATGCACGCTCTGGTGCCAGTGACTACCCTGTTCGTCACCCACGACCAGGCCGAGGCGGTGGATGTGGCGGATCGAGTGGTGGTGATGAAACAGGGGCGGGTGGAGCAATCCGGCACCATGGAGGAGCTGCTGGCCAATCCAGTATCGCCGTTCGTGGCCGATTTCATGGGTGGCGTGCAGCTTTTCCACGGTCGGCTGGAGAACGGTTACGTCCGGATCGGCGAGGTACGGGTTCAGGCCGAGATCCCCCGGGGCAATCGGGAATCGGCTGGAGTCGGGGTGATCTGCATCCGCTCCCACGACTGGCGTGTGCAGCGTCTACCGGGTGGCGAGGAGAGCTGGCAAACCGTGGTGCGGCATGCCCGGCCCCAGGGCGCCATCGTCCGGCTGGGTCTTGAGTCTCTCCAGGGCGCGGGCCGGTTCGACGTGGAGTTGACCCGGGAGCAGTACGAACAGGATCGGTTCCAGCCAGGGGAGACGGTGTTCGCCCAGCCCAGTCAAGCCCGGGTCTTTGCCTCCGGCGGACCATGAGTCTGACCTTCCTCCGGTGTCAAGCGACAATCAGGGTCAAGGGGCAATCTGCCCGGCGGGTGCTGCAGGAACCCACCACACTCAGCATCGTCGTGATGGACAACGCCAGCTTCGATTTCAACCCCATCGAACAATCATTCACCACCCTTAAACCGAAGTTTCGTTGCGGATAATTCCATATTATCCGCAACGAAACTTCGGACTAAAGACGAAACTCCACACTTGGCCAGGATCGTACGATGCCAACGATACGCTGCACAAAGGCATCGTAGGAATAAGCCTGAGCAATCGCCTTCGGGTCTTGTTGGGGGTGTGTTTGCAGGCATGCCCGCAGGGCATCCCGCCCTGGAAAAAACAGGCAGTGTTCATCCCAGTGGGGTGGTTCGGCATTCTTGCGATCGTCCACGACCACGGGAACACAGCCGCAAGCCGCCATTTCCACCAAACGTTGGGACAATACCGTCGAGGGATTCGCATTCAACCCGTAACGGGCCTGGCCATAAACATTTGCCAGGTTCTTTCCATGTTCCACCTCACCCTTGAAAAAGGGGCGCACAATCGGGTTCGACTCCCAATAACGGCCGTAGATTTCGATCTCCCACGGAATTTCATCGGCCAGGCTGCACAACCACGCCACGGTGGTGTCGCGCACTACGTAGCCGTAAACCCGATCCACCTCGTCATCCAAGGACAATCCGGACCTCCGCGCAATATCCTCCAACTCCTTCCTGGTTAAATATTGACCAGAAAGGAACCTCTCCCGCATGAAATCCAAAATCCATTTGTGTTGGCGCGGCCACGTCTCATCGTAATGGCGGTAGGATGATCCGACAAAGACGACCTTCTTGCGCTCCTCCCATGGAATGTCTCCCCGGAACAGTTCGGTATCAACACAGAAACCTTGTCTGTGAATGACATCAACCCCACATTTATTCAGGAATGGATCATATTCTCGATGGGCGCAGAACACGATATCCCTCTCCCTTTTTGGCAGGGCCTTGCCACTCATGAACGCGGGCATGGGATCCTGCCACCAGATGACGTTGAAGACATCCGGATGAAGGAAATGGTTGTTCTGGTTATTAATATTGATGGTCACATGCGGACGAAACGCCTCCTGACGGCTCATATAGTAGAGCGAATCGGGTTCCTGATGATCGTTCTGTTCGATTACAAAGCAGACCTCGGCGCCAGCTCGACGAAAAGCTGCGGCAATGTCCCGGTAATTGTACTGCATTACGGTAGTTTGACGGCTGGCGGCAAGAAAAACGCGCAGGGGCTGATTAGCATCCCAGGTCGGGGCAAGAGATTTTAAAGATTCCACCTGGGCTTTTAACGCTTGAGGTTTGAAAGAAGACAAAAAATCGAGCACAACGGCCACGTCCAGGGCTCGCAATCGCTCAGGTTCAGAGGCAGGATCAAACCGTATCTGCGTTGGCCAACGGAAGCCGCTGTGGTTGAAAAATGTCGCCAACGACTCCTCGGGAACGACCAGGAAATTCTCCGGCAGAAGGCCCTCCTCACCGGCAGGGACAGCGTGGGTGTAGCAGAGCTGCAACGTGTGGAGGGCCTTATTGCGTTCAATTTTTTCTCCGCGCCTTGCCTGGGATAGTGCCAGACCCGGGTCGACAAACCAGGTATCCGCACATTTCCCCTGTGGGGAGACGCTGCCAGCAACGGCGGCCCGTTCCAGGATCAAGTGTCGGCACAGGTGCGAAAGCCGATAGCGCTGCAGAATGTTGACCCCATCCTCACCCAATCCCTGCGGTTGCAACCACAATGGCCACTTAAGCCGTAAAAACTCCAGCGCCGATTTCAAATCGCCTTCGGTAAACGCGAGCAGGGCCAGACAGAGCACCGGTTCCACCAGGTTGGGAACATCGGCGAGGGCGCTCATGAACAGGTTGCGGCACTCCTTCTGGCGGCCGGTGGTAAAATACAACCGCCCCAGCCCCGCAAGGAGGCGACCATTGCGTGGAAAACGTCGCAAAAGACCCCGAAGGATGTCATAAGCCTCCTCCGAGGCCCCCTTGTCCAGCAGAATCAAGGCCAGACGGTGGCCGATTTCAACCGAATCGGGCTGACCTCGCAGCAGACTTCGACACAAACCTTCCGCCTGGGCGAATCGCCCGGCCAGGTGGTGAGCCGTGATCGTTTCCAGTGTCATGGCATGCCCAACCCTCTCAGGGCCCGTCTAAAAACGCCGAGTTTGCCATCCTGTGAAGGAACGGCGCGTGGATTGAACATCGACCATGGCACGATATTCAGAGTCGAAGGTCGCCTGCGTGGCCTCCCCCCCCTTCCCTTCTTTCGGCACAAACATTGTTCCCCAACCTCGGGCCGGCACGGAAGAGATCTTGAAATGATCAGTCCGAGCAATCATGGGTGTGACGAGCCTGACTTGGCCAAACGACGCAAATTTTGGCAGGCGGTGGGTGTCCCGATGACGGCGATCACATCGTTCTGGTGAAGGACAAAATCCGCGTCGGGGTTGACGACCAGCGTACCGTCGCGCATCACCCCGACCACCGACGCCCCGGTCGTTTCGCGAATCTTTCCCCGACGAAGCGATATATCGGCAAGGGGGGTGGCTCTCTGCAGCGGAATCCACTCCAGATCAAACTGGGGCTGGGAAATACGCAGCTGCTCAAGCGTCGGCCAGGTCAACGCCCCATGCCACAGGGGGCCGTAAATATCCTGGCGAATCGTATCGCTGACCTTCTGGATGGTCGCCGATGGCAATTGTTGGTGCAACAAGGCCTGCCGCACAAACTCAAGGCCGGCCTCAAACTCCGGGTGGATGACCCCCACCGCGCCGGCCTCCCGAAACAGGGGCATGTGTGACACATCAGAGGCACGCACAACGATCCGGCATGCCCGGTTCATCGCCAGGACCTGCCGAATCACCCCCAGGGCAACCGCCAGACCGGGGGTGGTGATCAGCACCATGTCGGCATGCGCGACCCGGGCGGCCTTGAGGACCAGCCGCTGTGCGGCATCGCCAAAGATGACCGGCAGACTGGCATTTTTCGCCAGTTCGATCCGGCGCTGGTCGAGGTCGACCAGCACGAAGGGCCCCCCAAGTTTTTGCAGAACAAGAGCCAGCTGCATGCCAACCCGTCCGCATCCGACGACGACGATGTGCCGGTGCAATCCTTCCCGAGGCAGGTTGACGCTGTAGAGGGGCTCGGAACGAAAGCGACGTCGCTGCAAGGCGTAAAGACGCGCTGTCTGTCCTGAAATCAGCGGGGTGAGGATCATGGTCACCACGGCGGTGCTCAAGACAAGCGCGTGAATCTCCTGGCTGATGGCTCCGGCCTCGAGCCCCACCTTGGCCAGAACCAGGGCAAATTCGCCGATCTGGAACAACCCGAGCCCAACCGCCAGGGGGATGACGTTGCCGTAGCCGAAGATGCGGGCAATAAAGAAAAAAATCATCCCTTTGCCCATGCCGACCGCAAAGACCAGAACCAGAATCGTCTCCAGATGCTCCAGGAGGAAACGCGGCTCAAGCAGCATGCCGACCGAAACGAAAAAGAGTAATCCGAACAAATCCCGCAACGGGACGATATCGCTGAGTGCCTGGTGACCATGGTCGGATTCGCTGAGCACCATGCCGGCGACAAAGGCCCCGAAGGCGAGAGAAAGTCCGGCCAGATAGGTGGTATAACCGACCCCCAACCCGATTGCGGTCACCGCCAGCAGGAACAACTCCCGCGAACCCGACTTTGCCACCCGCGCCAGGATCCAGGGCAAAAAGCGGGTTCCCAACAGGATCATGGCGGCCATGAAGGCGCAGGCCTTCGCCGTTGCCACGCCGAGCATCGCAAGACCCGTCGCCGGATCACCCAGTTTGGGCAGGATGATCATCGGCGGCACCACGGCCAAGTCCTGCACAATCAGCATGCCGATCATCACCCGGCTGGAGAGGGTGCCCATCCACCCCTGATTGGCCAGGGTCTTGAGGATGACCATCGTACTGGAAAAGGCCATCAACGTCCCCAACCACAGCGAAGCAAGCCATGGCCACCCCAGATACCAGCCGATCCCCCAGCCGTAGGCGATCGTCAGGGCCATCTGGATCGGGGTGCCGACCAGGGCAATGCGACGCACCGGTTGCAGCTCCCTGAGGGAGAACTCAAGCCCCAGGGCAAACAAAAGCAGGGCGACACCAATCTCGGAGAGAAGGTTGATGTCATGAACATTCGACACCACCAACACGCCAGCATGCGGGCTCACCGCGACCCCGGCCAGAATGTAGCCGATGATGAGCGGCAAGCCGAGTCGCTGCGCCACCATGCCGCCGATCAAAGCGGCAAGCACGATAAGCACGATATCGGTGGCAATCCCCACAACCCCATCCCTGTTCGAAAAAGGCCGCCCCATTCCAATTGCGTATCAAGCGGCTATCGCGTCGGCTGCCCTGTTCGCTCCCTGCCGCACCCAAACACACCCGTCGCGCCACTCACGTGCTGCCGCCCCGCCACCATTTTGATCTGGAATTGAAATCAGGAGACAGAGGTGGGAAGAAAGGCGGGCAGGGTGACCTCGATTGTCGTCGTGCCGGGGTCAGAAGCCACCAAGGCGATGCTCCCACCCATGGTCAGGGCGATACGACGGGCAGAGTAGGTCCCCAGTCCGGTGCCCCCCCTTTTACCACGAGTCACGAACTTGTCAAAAAGCCGATCGCGTATCTCCGCGGGAACTTCACCATGGTTGCGAATGGATACCACGGCGGCCTGATCCTTCACCATCAGCCTCACCATGACCACCCCACGCACGGGTGACGCCTCGAAGGCATTTTTCAGCAGATTGGCAAGCAGGGAGTGACACAAAAACTCCTCGCCAGGGATCACAAAATGATCCGGGATCGCACCATCCACGGTGCGCAAGCGCAGGGTCAATTCGTTACCCTTGAGCAGAACGCGATTTTCCTGGGCAATTTTATGCATGATGACGACAAGATCGACGAGGACCGGCTGATAAACGTAAACCCCGTTCTCCATCTTGTACAAATCGAGGGAACGGTTGATCATGTCCAGAAGACGAAAACCGGAATCCTGAATCTGTTGGAGAAATTTTTCCTGCTCCCCGGAGAGGTTGTCGTAGGCGAGCAGCACCTGTGGCAGACCGATGATGGCATTCAGAGGTGCCTTCAGGTCATGGTGGGTGATGCGTTCCACCTCTTCACGCAGACGGGCCGCCTCCTTGAGGGCCCGGTTCTGTTCGGCCAGGGCGCGACGCATGCGGGAGAGTTCCAGGTGGTTGGCGACGCGGGCAAGCAGAATCGGTGTGCTCCAGGGCTTGTGAACATAGTCCACTGCCCCCATGGCCAGTCCCCGAATCTCTTGTTCGGCATCGGTCAGGCTGGTCAGAAAAATGATCGGAACGTCACGCAGGTTGGCAAGTTCCTTCAGGCGCCGGCACACCTCGTAGCCGTCGATATCAGGCATCAGGATGTCCAACAAAATGAGGTCGGGTGACCATTTGGCCGCCAGTTCCAGGGCCTTGCGACCGCTGCGAGCGACCATCACCTGACAAGTGTGTTGCAGAGCTGCAACCAGGAGATGGAGCTCCTCCGGCGTATCGTCGACGACCAAGAGACGTTCTTTCCTATCGCTCATCTCCCTCTCTCCTGATGGTCCCATCGTCCAAGACCTGAATCAGCCGCATCAAGGTTTGTTGCGCCGATTCCAGCTCAAAGAGGGTCAGGCTCTCTTCGAGTGCCGCCACCTCACCCGCGCACGCTGTGCCCGCAAGCAGAGGCTTCACCCGCTCAAACTGCCGCAACCCTTCCGCCACGTCCGACTCCAACAGATCAACCAGGCGACGCAAACGCGGTACGATGGGCACGCCCTCCGCACCCTCCTGGTAGGGCAGGATGGCGGACCTGGAACGTTGTGAATCATCAAGGTGCAGCGCGGCAATTGCCTGCATCACCTCCTGCAGGCAATTGCGAAAAATCGTCAGCGGAAAACCCGGATCCAGAACAAGGGCAACCGGATCCCCTTTCTTGATCACCTCCTCAAGGGCCACGGCAGCGGAAAAAAGTGCGTCGGCGCCAAGGCTGCCGGCGATCCCCCGTATGGAGTGCACGAGTCGATGCGCCATCTGCCAGCGACCACATTGCAGGGCAACCAGGAGGTCAATGCCGCTGTTGCCGTGGCTGCGATGAAAAACGCGCAACAATTTTCGGTAGAGGGCACGATCCCCCCCTGCCTTGGCCAAACCGGCAGCAATGTTGATCCCGGCCAGTGTTTCGGGCAAAAGGGTCGAATCGGACGCGTCGGATTCAGACATGGTCTCAAGGAAAATGGTTGGTTGGGTTGGGATGACCGATGGCGGAACCGACCGCCGAAAATTCCCGGAGCCCCGGAAGTTCCCCGCTTCCGGGACGGGCAGGAGGGGGTGGCATCCTGCGTCATGACGTATCCCCCACTTCCAATCGGTGGGCATGACACGGCAAGACCACACAAAAACGCGACCCCTCCCCGAGCCGACTCGTCACCCGCACATCCCCCCCGTGCAGGCGGACAATCTCCCGGACCAGCGCAAGGCCCATACCGCTGCTGTTTGGATTGTGACGCACGGCGTTGTTGGCGCGAAAGTGTTCGTCAAAAATTTTCGTCAGGTGCTCCTCGGGAATGCCGATCCCGTGATCCTTGATGCACAGAACGACCTCCTGCTCCCGCACCGCCAGTGTCACCATCACCACGCCGGCCTCCCGGGAGTAGTTGACGGCATTGTGCAGAAGGTTGGAGATCAGGGTGTGCAGATGTTCAGCTGCCGCATCCAGCGGGCAGGGTGTCGGCGGTGGATCAAATTGCACCTCGACGCCACGCACCCGCCCGACGAGGCGGGCATCCTCCACCTCTTTGACAAGCAGGGGAACAAGGTCAAGCGGTGTCAGGGCGATGCGATCCACCGTGAGCGTGCGCAAATTGCTCAGGTGAATGATCGCCGTGATCTTCTCCATGAGCAAATCGCAACGTTCGCCGACGCGGGCAACGACCTGCTGCGCCTTCTCCGGCAGCGGACCACAATAGCCGTCGCGCAGGGTGTAGACGTAGCTCTTGATCGCGGCGAAGGGGGCTTTCAGCTCGTGGGTTGCGCGCAGGGTGACCTGGGCCTTCTCCTGTGCCAGGAGCTTCAGGTGCTCATAGGCCTGTTCCAACTCCCGTTCCCGCTGGCGCAACCCGGCGGTGATGGCGCTCACCAGATACCAGCTCACGAGATAAGCGGCGGTGATGGCCAGGATGTATCCCGATGTCACCACCCCGTTGCCGCTGATGGTCGCGCCCTTTCGCACCGTGTCAAAAATCGAAAGGACGGGAACAACCCCAAAATACTCCAACACCAGGGGAAGGGCCGCGAACAGGGTACCGACCCAGGTCATGATGAAACTGTGAAATCTGGTGAAAAACAGCGTTGACAGGATGATGTGGGGCAGGAACAAAACAAGAACCGGCGTCTCGACACTGCCAAGTCCGTAGGTCAAAATCGACAATCCCATGAAGTCGGTCAGGACCTGGACGCTCAAAAGACGACAAAGGGGGAGTGTTGCCGACGTGTCCCCGACCGCGTACTTCGTCCAACGCGTGTAAACCAGGTTGCTGATCGCCAGCAACACCATGGTCACCAGGAAGTAGCGAAAATCAATATCGCAGCGGGCCAGTCGGCGCAGGGCGGGCTGCGTGGCGAGCATGGATCCCACGGCGCAGAGGCCGACCGCAATCCAGCGCGTCTGGATAAACCACCAGCTGCGCTCGGACATTTCCGTCGCCCGCAACCCCGCCTCGCACATCCGGTCGCCATCCCAGACCGGGGTGTTATGGTCCCGCACGAGGCGTCCTGGCGTCGCCGGCATGGCATGGCACCGGAATGTTGTCTCGATTCACCCCCGTCGTTCCGGGATCTGGCTTTCCCCTTCCGCGCGGCGCGCGGGACGCCCCATCGCGGACGACACCCCCTGGTTGTGATGTCAAACTTCGTCACAACCAGGGGATGGATTGTCGGTCAACCGTGTCTCCGGGTCAAGAACCGACGTGACCCTGGCGGCGCAGATCGAGCGTACCCGGATATTCCGGATCAATCGCCGCTGGCAAGGTCCGGAACTGGTCGGCCGGGCTGCCGGAAGGGATGAAACGTCCCTCGGCTGGCGGTGGCGGGGGTGGCGGGGGAAGCCGCATCCCCGGTGTATGACCCATGCCCCAGAAGCGGTTGCCGCGCCGCGATTCGGCCTCCAAGGGGTTGACTGGAAAGGTGTCGTAGGAGCGTCCGCCGGGGTGAGAAACGTGGTAGGTGCAACCGCCGACCGCGCGATCGTTCCAGGTGTCGACAATATCAAACACCAGCGGCGAGTGGACGCCGATGAGCGGGTGCAAGGCTGACGCTGGTTGCCAGGCCTTGAAACGCACCCCAGCGACATATTCGCCGCCGACACCGGTGTTGTGCAGCGGCAGCGACCGGCCGTTGCAAGCAACGCGATAGCGGTCTGGTGGCAAATGGCTTACCCGCACCTGCACCCGTTCGACCGAGGAGTCGACAAAGCGCGTGGTCCCCGAACGCGTCATCTCCTCGCCCAGCACGTGCCAGGGTTCCAGGGCCTGTCGGAGTTCGAGGTGAATATCCTGGATGCGGATATCGCCCAGCTTGGGGAAACGGAACTCGACGAAAGGATCGAGCCAGTTCTCCTGAAAGGCAAATCCAGCCGCCCGCAAGTCCGCCGCCACCTCGGCGACATCGCGTGCCACGTGATACGGCAGCATGAAACGATCGTGCAGCACCGTCCCCCAGCGTACCAGGGGCTTGCGATAGGGCGTTTTCCAAAAACGGGCAACGAGGGCGCGCAGCAGGAGCATCTGCACCAGGCTCATTTGTGCATGCGGTGGCATCTCGAAGGCACGCAGTTCGAGCAAACCGAGTCGACCGCTTGGACCATCAGGCGAGTAGAGTTTGTCGATGCAGAACTCGGCGCGGTGGGTGTTGCCGGCGATGTCGACGAGCAGATGACGCAGCAGACGATCGGCCAGCCAGGGTTGAGAAACCTCGCCGTTGGGGATTTGCGCAAGCGCAATTTCCAGGTCGTGGAGGTAGGCATCACGCCCCTCGTCGACGCGCGGCGCCTGGCTCGTCGGGCCAATAAACAAACCCGAAAAGAGGTAGGAGAGACCCGGATGATGCTGCCAGTAGGTGACCAGGCTGGCAAGCAGATCCGGACGCCGCAGCAACGGGCTGTCGGCCGGGGTCGGGCCACCCAGGGTGACGTGGTTGCCGCCGCCGGTGCCGGTATGACGGCCATCGAGGAGAAATTTTTCCGTCCCCAGGCGTGCGAGTCGCGCCTCGGCGTAGAGGGTGGTGGTCGTCTGCACCAACTCGCTCCAGCTGTGGGCGGGCTGGATATTAACCTCGATCACCCCGGGGTCCGGTGTGACATAGAACTTGGCCAGGCGCGGATCTGTCGGCGGCGGGTAGCCTTCCAGGAGCACCGGGACATTCAGTTCGCTCGCCGTCGCCTCGATCACCGCCAGCAGGGCGACAAACCCTTCCAAATGCGTCAGGGGCGGAAGAAAGATGTAAAGACGCCCGTCACGCGGTTCGATGCAGAGCGCCGTACCGACAAACTGGCCGAGGCAGGTCGGACCGAACGTGACATGCATCGGCAGGGGGTCACGGGGCTCGAAGGTGCAGCGTTCGGGTGGCAGCGGGCGCTCCTCGGGTGGCAGGGCGTGGATGCTCGCAAGTGGCAGACGCAACCCGATCGGCGAATCACCGGGCATCAGGTGCAAGGCGCCCTGGCGCGTTCCCCAGCGACAGCTGCAAAAGCACTGGGCGTGGGGATCCCACTCCAAGGGCAGGACAAAGCCGGCCGGTTGGTTCAAGCCCTGGCTCAGGATGCGCGCGAGGCGCTGCCGTTCGAGCGGATCATCAAGGTTGGCCTGTCGTGGATCGACCTCCGGCGGCAGGGTCTGCTCCTGCCAGATGTGGTAGATCGGATCCTCGAAGGCCGGGGTCACCACCTGCTCAATGTTGCCCAAACGACCGGCCAAACGCCGGGCAAAGCGCTCGGCCTCCTCTCTGCCCAGGCCATCATCGCGGGTTGGGTCTCCTTGCAGATGCGGGTTGCGCCAGAGGGATACGCCATCGGTGCGCCAGTAGCAGGCGTAACGCCAACGCGGCAACTCCTCGCCCGGATACCACTTCCCCTGGCCAAAGTGGCGCACGCTCCCGGGGGCGAAACGTTCCGCCAGACGTTGCAGCAGATCGCGTGCCCGCTCGCGTTTGTGCGGACCGTCGGCGTCGGTGGTCCATTCGGCGCCGTCCATGTCGTCGATCGAGACGAAGGTCGGCTCGCCGCCCATGGTGAGACGGACATCGCCCACCCAGAGCGCCACGTCCACCTCCTCGCCCAGGTGCTGGATCGCCGACCACTGCTCTTCCGTGTAGGGTTTGGTGACGCGCGGATCTTCCTGAATGCGCGTCACGGTGTTGGCGTGGTGGAATTCAACCTCGCAAGGGTCGGTTGCCCCGGTGACCGGCGCGGCACTGCGCGGATCGGGCGTACAGGCAAGCGGGATATGCCCCTCGCCGGCAAACAACCCCGAGGTTGGATCCAGACCCACCCAACCCGCCCCGGGCAGATAAACCTCGCACCAGGCGTGCAGATCGGTAAAATCGGCCGGCGGACCGGAGGGGCCATCCAGGGATTTGACATCGGCCACCAGCTGGACGAGATAACCGGAGACAAACCGCGCCGCCAAGCCCAATCGGCGCAAGGCCTGAACCAGCAGCCAGGCGGTGTCACGACAGGAGCCGGTTTTCCTGGTCAGAGTCTCTTCGCAACTTTGAATCCCCGGCTCCATGCGGATGGTGTAGCTGATGTCTTGCCAAAGGCGGCGGTTGGTGTCGGCGAGAAAATCCACCGTGCCGCGGGGTTTGCGATCCAGACTTTGCAGCCAATCTTCCAGGTGGCGGCTCTCCTCCTTGGCTTCAAGGTAGGGAAGAAGCTCCTTGCTTGCTTCCGGATCGTAGGTGAAGGGGAAGGTTCGTCTTGATTCTTCAAGGAAAAAATCGAAGGGGTTGATGGTGACCATGCGCGCCACCACCTCGACATCGACGCGCAACTCCCGACAACGCTCCAGGAAGACCACCCGCGCCAAAAAATTGCCGAACGGATCCTGCTGCCAGTTAATAAAATGGTTTTCCGGGCGGATCTTGAGGGAGTAGGCCTCGATCGGCGTGCGGCAGTGCGGCGCCGGTCGCAGGCGGAAGATGTGCGGTGAAAGGGAAACGAGCCGGTCGAAACGATAGACGGTTTGATGCCGGATGGCCACGCGGATGGTCATGAGAGGTACTTTCGCGTTCGGTCAGGGTTGTTCTTTCACGCGCTCCCAATTAAACGGGGGGAGTCCGTGGAAAATGCGCTCAAGACCTCTGTGCCAATGTTTGCACAAGGAGAGCAAATAGGGATCATCCTGTCCCAGGCGTGCCCGAATGCCGCCATCGATGCGGTCGCGATAGATGCGGAGCAGATCGATCGGCGGGCCAACGGTCAGGTTGGAGCGCATGGTCGAATCGAGTGAAACCAAAACGCAGCGCGTCGCATCGTCCATCGACATATCGGCATGGACAATGCGATCAAGAATGGGCTTGCCATATTTGGTTTCACCAATCTGGAGAAACGGGTGGTAGGGGGAAGGGGCAATATGGTTCCCTTCGGGGTAGATCAGAAACATGGCATGGCGTGCCGAACCAATCTGTCCGGCGAGGATGAAGGTGGCCTCGAAGCGTACCTGGGGATCCTGCCGGCTGTCGGCGCGCTTCTGCACCTCGGTGCTGACCACCCCGACGTAGTCCGCCGCGGCGTGCATGTCGGTCACCGTGCGCAGGCTGGTTTCGCATGAGGGGTTTTCGCTGTCGAGAAAGAGGCGGTGCACTACCCCTTGCGTGGTGGCAAGGTTGCCCGACGAAAGCAGGACGAACTGTCGCTCCTCCTTCCAAACGAAGGTGAACATCTTCGGATAGGAGCCGACCTGATCGACACCGGCGTTGGTGCGCGAGTCGGAGGCGAGAATCATCCCCTCATTCAGTTGGATACCGACACAATAGGTCATGGTGCCTCGTTATAGGTCCGTTGCTGGAGGTTGAAACGTTGGCTGGCGAAGAGGTTATGCAACCGGGATATCGGGAGGATTTCGGCAACGAGGGAAATTTGCAGCCGCATTGGCGCAAATTTTTTGATTTCCTCTACGCCGGCGGGCCCGAGTTGCCGCAACGCCTCGAAGAGGATGCCAGGCGGCTGCTGCGCGAATCCGGCGCCACCTACAACGTGCGCATGGGGCAGGTGAGCCGGCGCCACATCTGGCCCCTCGACCCGCTGCCGTTGATTGTCGCCGCCGATGCCTGGGAGCGCCTCGCTGCCGGCCTGATCCAGCGGCACCGGCTTCTGACCCTGCTGCTGCAAGACATTTACGGCCCGCGCACCTGCATTCACGAGGGGGTTGTACCGGCGGAGGTGATCTACAGTTGGAGTGGTTATCTGCTCGCAGCACACGGCCAAGTGCCGGGCAGCACCCCTCCCCTGCCCTTTTACGCCGCTGACATCGGGCGCGACCCGAGCGGGCATTTTTTGGTCCTTTCCGATCGCACCCAGGCCCCTTCCGGCCATGGCTATGTTTTGCAAAATCGGCGCGTCATGGGGCGACTCTATGCCAGCACCGGGCAGTTGACGCACATTCCGCCCTTGTTGTCGTTTTTCCGTACCATGCGTTCCGATCTGGTCTCTCTGACCCCGTTTTCCAAGCAGGAGGCGCATGTGGTCCTGCTGACACCAGGGGCAACCTATGAGACCCACTACGAACACACCCTGCTCGCCCACTTTCTCGGCCTGACCCTGGCGCAGGGGGATGATCTGGCGGTACGTAACGGCCGACTGTGGCTGAAGACCCTCAACGGACTGATGCCGGTCGAGGTGGTGTTGCGCCGTGTCGACGAGGCATGGTGCGACCCGCTTGAGTTGCGCGACGACTCCCTGCTCGGGGTTGTCGGTCTTGCCCAGGTCGCCCGCTCCGGCCGATTGGCCATGGCCAACGCCCTGGGCAGCGGCGTTCTCGAAAACATGGCCTTGCACGCCTATCTGCCGCACCTGGCACAGCACTTTCTGGGAACCCCTCTGCTTCTGGAAAATCCCCGCACCCTGTGGCTCGGCGACCCCGCCCAGCGTGCCGAGGCCCTGGAACGCTGGGACGAACTGACCATCCTGCCCCTGGCCTGCAATCCGGCCTTCCCGATTACCGGCTGCGCAACCGATACCCCAATTGATCGGGACAAAGTGCTTGCCGCGCCGCAACGTTTTGTGGCACGAGCGCCGTTTATCCCGTCGCGGGCACCATGTATTCGTTCTGGTGCGCTCTGTCACGCACCCGTCCTGCTGCGCGCCTACCTGACCAGCGATGGCCAGCACGCCCGGGTCATGCCCGGCGGGCTGGCAAGGGTGGCTGCCCCTACAACCGGCCCCTTGGCCTTCTCCCCCAACCACGGCGGCGTGGCGAAAGATGTCTGGATCGTCGCCACGCAGCCGGTGCTGGTGGACGACACCCTGATCAGCACGCCAACCCTTGACCCGGCCCCACTCGTCGGGGTGCCCAGTCGCGTCGCGGAAAACCTGTTCTGGATCGGCCGCTACGCCGAACGCGCGGAAGGGACCATCCGTCTGTTCCGTGAATTCATGGCCCTCGACACCGAGGAAAATTCCCTCTCCCGTCATCAGCGTACCCTCTGTCGGCGCCTTCTCCTCATCACCCTGACGCACGTCACCGCCACCTATCCCGGCTTCACCGGCAAGGAGGGGGCCTACGCCCTCGACGACCCCTTCGCCGAACTTGCCTCGGTGCTGCTCAACAGCGAACGCGCCGGCACCCTGGCCTTTTCGCTGCGGGCGATGTCGCAGGCGGCCTTTTCGGTGCGCGATCGCCTCTCGACCGATACCTGGGAGGTGCTCGACGGCATCGTCGAGGCGCTTGATGCCCTGCGCGGGCGTTTGCCACATAACCTCGGCGGCATGTTCTGGGAAACTGGCCCGCTGCTGCGCGGTCTCACCGCCTTCGGCGGCTTGACCTGGGAGAACATGAACCGCGATCTCGGCTGGCGTTTTCTTGACCTCGGGCGCCGGCTGGAACGCAGCATGTTCCTGGCGCAAATCCTCGAAACCACCCTCGCCGAACCGGTCGAAGAGGGAGACGAAGCAGCAATCCTGGAACGCCTGCTCACCATCAACGACAGCCTGACCACCTTCCGCATGCAGTTCCGCACCGCGATGGAGCTGCCGCTCGTGCTGGAGAAGTTGCTGCAAGACGATACCGACCCACGTTCCATGGTCTTCCAATTGACCTTGATGGAGAGCCACGCCGCGGCGATTCCGCGCGGTTCGGAGCAGAACCTTTACCGGACGCATCTCGGACGGGTGGTGTTCGAGACGCTCTCTGCGGTGCGTCTGGCCGACCCCGAACGACTCGCCGCCATCACCCCCTTCAGCAATCGGCGCGAGCAGCTCATCGGCCTGACCGGACGTCTGCGCAAGCTCCTGCCACTCTTTTCCGAGAGTGCCTCCAACAGCTATTTTCGTCACGCCGATCCCCCTCATCATCTGTTCCGGGCCAGCAGGAGTCCCAGGTGATCGACTATCGTATCATCCACACCACGCGCTATCGCTACGGCGAGCCGGTCACCATCGGTCACAATCGCGTTCACCTGCGCCCCCTGGATCTCCCCTGGCAGCGCTGTCGGCGCTTTGAACTCGACGTGCGACCGCGACCGGCGACGCTGAATACATTCACCGATTTCTTCGGCAACGGCGTTGACTATTTCGAGATCCTGGAGTCGCATCGCGAGTTGGTGATCAAGAGCAGCAGTTTTGTCACGCGCCTGCCGCCGATTCTCCCCAACCCCGATGCCACCCCTGCCTGGGAGAGTGGGCGTCAGGGACAGTCGGGGGAGGGTGGCGATGTGCGCCGACAATCGATCTTTGCCCTTGAATCGCCGATGGTGGCGCGTTCCCCCGAGCTTGCCGACTTCGCCCGGCCGGATTTCCCACCCGAACGCCCCCTGGTCGCCGCAGCGCTCGCCCTGACGCAACGCATCCACCGCGAATTTCGTTACCAGCCCGGCAGCACGACGGTGGCGACCCATATCGATCAGGTTCTCGAACAACGTTGCGGGGTTTGTCAGGATTTTGCCCATCTTGCCATTGGCGCCCTGCGTTCCCTCGGGCTGTGCGCGCGCTACATCAGCGGTTACCTCGAAACCGACCCGCCACCGGGGATGGCACGTCTCGAAGGGGCGGACGCCTCGCATGCCTGGTTTGCGGTGCTTGTTCCCGGCGTGGGTTGGGTTGATTTCGACCCAACCAACGGCATCATCCCAGCCCAACGCCACATCACGGTGGCGGTGGGCCGGGACTACACCGATGTTCCACCGGTCAAGGGGGTGGTGTTGGGAGGTCGTGAACATGTCCTGAGCGTGGCCGTCGACGTGTTGCGCCTGCCCACCCCCGAAACCCCCTGAATTCTCCCGTAATCGTGGAAAAAGGGTCGTGACGAGCAGGCGGAAGCATCACCCATGGGTGGGGCTGGCCGGGGTATTGAAGTAGCTTTTGCCGATCCCCTCGTGCAGCTCGCCAAGGTGGATTTGCAACCCGTCCAGATACTCGTGCAACCTGCCCCCTTCGGCCAGTGCCTCCACATCGGCCTGGTCGAGCCCCTCCTCGATGGCACGAATCACCTTTTGGGTCGCCGCGGTGCCGCGGAGGCTCTCCAGACACGCCACCACGCCGTTCAGGCAGTAGCGAAAGGTGCGCGGAAACTGCGGATCCTTGAGCAAAAATCCCAGCACTTCAGGGCCACGCACGCGCGGCTCGACGCGCCGCCGATACATCTGATCGCCGGAGAGAGAACGCAAAACGGTCAGCCAGACGGCGTTGCGCATGGGCAACGCCATCTGCTCCCAACTGTCGAGCATGCCGGCCCCGCGCACGTCGAGGATGCGGGTGATCATATCCGCCCGCTCCAGGTAGCGCCCAAGGCGGAACATGTGAAAGGCATCGTCGCGCAGCATCGTGCTGTCGAGCAGCCCGGTCATCTTCAGGCAGGCCTCGATGATCCCCTCCAAAAAGGCATGACGACGCGCGGCCGGAATCTCCCGATGCAGATCATCCTGGATGCGGATGGTGAATCCGTTGAGGCTCTCCCACGCCTCGCGCGGGAACACCTCGCGCGTACTGCGCATGTTCTCCCGCGCCATGCGCAGCGAGGAGAGGATCGAACTCGGGTTCTTGCGCTGGGAGATCAGAAACTGCACGACGTTGGCCTCGTTGACCTCGGCGTAAAGCTGGCCATAGCCCTCCCGACTGCCGGTGATAGCAACCAGTTGATACCAGTCCAGCGGTCGCACCTGACTGATGGGCGCGATGTCGAGTATCATCTGGTTGGTGGCGATCACCAACCGGGCGGAACCTTCGACCCGCTCCAGGTAGCGCGCCATCCAGTAGATGTTTTCCGCAACCCGTGACAGCATCAGCTCCTCCTCTCTTCCAACACCCAGGTATCCTTGCTGCCACCACCTTGCGAGGAGTTGACCACGTAGGAACCCTTGCGCAGGGCCACGCGTGTCAACCCGCCCGGCGTGACGTAGGATTTGCGACCGCTTAGAATAAAGGGGCGCAGGTCCATGTGCCGGGGTTCGAGGCGGTTTTTCTCCACCAGCGTGGGCGCGGTCGACGGCACGAGGGTCTGCTGGCCGATGTAGTTGCGCGGGTTGGCCTGGATGCGCGCGGCAAAGGTGGCCCGCTCGGCAGGAGTGGCGTGTACCCCCATGAGCATGCCGTAACCACCGGATTCGTTCGCCGGCTTGACCACGAGCTTGTCCAGGTTGGCCAGGACATGCGCCCGCTCCCGCGGAATGTGACAGCGCCAGGTCGGTACGTTGGGGATGATTGGATCCTCGGCCAGGTAGTAGCGGATGATCTCCGGCATGTAGGCGTAGACCACCTTGTCGTCGGCAACGCCGGTACCGGGCGCGTTGGCCAGAGCCACCTCCCCCTTGCGCCAGGAGTTGATGACCCCAGGGACGCCAAGTGACGAATCCGGACGGAACACGAGTGGATCGATGAATTGATCATCGATGCGCCGATAGATGACATCCACCCGTTCCAGGCCACGGATGGTTTTCATGTACACCCGGTCATCTTCGCCGACGACCAGATCCCGCGCCTCCACCAGCGGCACCCCCATCTGTTGTGCCAGATAGGCATGCTCGAAATAGGCGGAGTTGTAGATGCCCGGGGTCAGCACCACCACGCTCGCCTTGTCGTCCGGACGCGGCGTGAGCGAAGCGAGCAATTCGTAAAGCTGGCAGGGGTAATCATCGACCGGGCGAATGGCGTGGTCGCGGAACAGCTCGGGGAAGACCCGTTTGGTCAGCATGCGATTTTCCAGCATGTACGACACCCCGGAAGGGACGCGCAGATTGTCCTCCAAAACGTACATCGTCCCGTCACGATCGCGCAGCAGGTCACTGCCGCACAGATGCGCCCAAATACCATAACGCGGTCGCACACCAACCAGCGGCGGCAGGAAGTTGACCGACTCCGCCAGAACCTCTTCCGGAAACTGCTTGTCTCGGATGATCTTCCGGTCGTTGTAGAGGTCATCGATGAAGGCGTTCAGGGCCTGGGCGCGCTGGATCAACCCCTGCTCCAGACGTGCCCATTCACGGGCATCGATGCAGCGTGGGATGATG
>PEAJ01000312.1 GCA_002753495.1 Magnetococcales bacterium HA3dbin3
CGGTGGCCCGGCGCGGGCGGCGGCTGAGGAACCCCCGTCGGACGGCGACACCCCCCCCCCCCCTGACACCCCGGCGCCGGCGGCGGTTATGGAGCCAGCGGTCGATCAACACGACGCCGCTTCTTTCGATCTCGCGCCGGTGATGGCGGACTTGCCCACCGATGCGCCGGCGGCGGTGAACGATGCCGCTTCCCCCGACACCCCGACAACGACCACGCGCGCGGAGCCGACGACGATCATGGATGACCCCTCCCCCGCCGATCCCGACCTTGCCACTGTGACCGCGACGTTGCCAACCGCTGGTGCGACAAATATGGCTGCCGCTCCTCCTGCATCGGCGACGGTTGCAACGCCGGCCACGATGCTCGATGCCGAACCCGCCACGGCCGCCGCCTTAACCCCGACGCCTGGTCCGACGCTGACAACGCCCATCGCCACGGCCGATCTGCCCCTGGGCGACGGTATGCACCCGTCCACGACTCAGGCCGGATTGACGATCGCCCGCAAACCGGGGCATCTCCCCGCCCCCACCGCTGCCACTGCCACACCTGCTCGGGTGGTGGCCGCGCTTGCCACCGAACCACCGGAGGTGTTGCGTCTGCGTCTGTTCCTTGCGCGCATGCAACCCCAGCCCACCCAGCCACACGCTGACGCCGCCGCCTGGCACCGCCTGACGCCGTTGTTGTTGCGTCTCCAGGAGCGGCTGCGCGGCGAGACGCCCCCGACGCGACCGGAAAAGCCGCCGCTGCCGTTTTGGTCCCTGCGCCGATCCTCGCCACAGGTGCCGCTGCTCGCCTTTTTGCGTCGGGTGGAGGCGCACGGGCGGCGGCAGGCCACCATGCAAGCCAAGGTGACACCATGAGCACACACTCTCCGTTACGTATCTTGGTCATCAACGGCCCGAACCTGAACCTGCTCGGTCGGCGCGAGGCGGGGATCTACGGTGTCGCCACCCTGGCCGAGATCGAGGCCAGCTGTCGCGCGGAAGCCGCCACCCTGGAAGTGGAGATCGACTTTTTCCAATCGAACCACGAAGGGGTTTTGGTCGAGCGCATCCAGCAGGCGCTGGGGGCGTGTGAGCTGATCATCATCAACCCCGCTGCCTACACCCACACCTCGGTGGCGATCCGCGATGCCCTGCTCGCGGTGGCGTTGCCGGTGATCGAGGTACACTTAAGCAACGTCCACAAGCGCGAGCCTTTCCGCCACCACTCCTACGTCAGCGACATCGCCCTCGGGCAGGTGATCGGGTTCGGCAAGGATGGCTATCTGCTGGCGTTGCAGGGGGGAGTGCGTTATCTTCGCGGGCGGGCTTCGGGGTAACCGGCACCGTCGGGCGTTGGCGCCGCGCGTGAGACGCGGCCGGGCGGGGAGGGTCGCCGATGCGGGGCTTGGTCACGGAAGGGCGTGACGATCGAACGGGGGCAAGGATTTCGGCGCGGGGGGCGCCAGGGTGTCGCGGCAGGGAGAAAAACAGAGATGGACCTCAAGGATATACGCCAGCTCCTGAAGATGCTCGCCGGCAGCGATGTCGCCGAGATTGAGATCCGGCAGGCCGACGGGGCGGTGGTGCGCGTCACCCGCGAGCGCGCGGCGGTCGCCCCGCCCATGCCGCCGTTGCATCCGGCGGCAACACAAGCCCCGGGCGGCATGCCGATCGCCGGTTATTTTCCGTTCGGGTTGGCCGGCGGGCCAGCGCTTGCCGACCCGCCGGAGGCGACGGAGAAGCGCTCCCCGACCGCGATTGCCGTCACCTCGCCGATGGTCGGCACCTTCTACGACGCCCCGGCGCCCGATGCCGCCCCCTTCGTCAAGGTTGGCGATCGCGTGGAGAAGGGGGGCATCCTCTGCATCATCGAGGCGATGAAGCTGATGAACGAGGTGGAGTCCGAGGTGAGCGGCCGCGTTATCGAGATCATCAAGGGAAATGCCAGCCCGGTCGAGTACGGCGAGGAGTTGTTTTTGATTGAGCCGGGGTGAGAAGGCCCGCTTGCCTTCCCTTTGCCTTGACGCTTAGTTAGAAGACCTTAACTCTTAAGTATGAGTGCGTACATGAGTGTTATTATTAATGCTGCTACAGATGTGTATTTTAATTTAAGCCTAAATGATATTTCTGTCAAGCTTTCCCTGGTAATATCAATGTTTGGGTGGTCGGGGCCCAAAACGCGCTCCTCCACGGACAGGACCTCCTCGAGCAGCCTGCGGGCCTCAACGTACTCACCCAAATCAAAGCACGCGTGAGCCAGGTCTCTTTTGGTGAGAATGGTATTCGGGTGGTCCATACCAAGGGCACGCTCTTGGGCGGCCAACACCTCCTCCGCCAGTTTGCGCGCCTTAGTGTACTTCTCAGAACAGCGAAGAGTACGGCCTAAGTTGCATTTAATGATAAGAGTTGTCGGATGATCAGGGCCAAGAATGCGCTCGTGCGCGGCCAACGCCTCCTCTACTAACAAGATCATTGATTAGCGGACATCAGCCTGCGGCATAGGCGGTTTCAGGGTGGCGAAAAAATCCAGCCACCTTGTTGACCTGTGCTTGCAGAGAGCGCATAAAGAAGCGTACGGT
>PEAJ01000313.1 GCA_002753495.1 Magnetococcales bacterium HA3dbin3
CGACCGACAAGGGGATCGCCGGGCCGGCCAAGCCGATGGGGAAATTCCGTGGTGAGGCCAACGTGGCGCTGCTCAAGCGGTTGGGTGCCGTTGCTTGGCAGACCAGCCTGCACCCGGACACCCTGTTGATGATCGGGGCACGGGTGGAGTCGCCGGTTGATGTGGCGCGTCGCATCCTGATCGGGCCTTATCGCGGTGATGCGACGGTGGCGGTCTTTGTCCAGTCCGCCGATCCGCTGGAGGTTGAGGGGACCTTCCTCAACCGGGATGGTCAACTTGCGCGTCTGCGTGTTGCGTTGGGTAATGCCGCCAACCGCGGCATTGGCAAGTTCCTGGCGCGGCTACTGGGTGATGCCGAGATGGGCAAGCTCGATGTCGTTCAGCAGCGGCTGGTCGGGGAGGTGCCCGAGTTGTCTGCCCTGAAGACCCTGAACGGTGGCTCCGCCCGCGTGGTGCAAGCTTCCCTGGCCCCGGTCCTGGAGGCGACGACGTCGGATCTGCGCCAAGCGCGCTTTAAGGAGCACATGCAGAAGATGAACCTTACCTGGGCGTAGGCCTTACCCTCTGCGTCTTGGTTGGTGACAACACAACACCCCGCCTGGGGTTGCCTTTCGCGGAAGGTCGCGTAGGGTTCTCCGGGCGGGGTTTTTTCTTGCCTATTGCCGGGGCGCGGGGAGAGTTGGCCGGGGGATGAGACTCCGGCCTCTCTTGCCGTGACAAGCGCGTACTCGATAGTAAATTTGCGATGGCCGTGATCGGGGTTGGGATCGAAACATGCGCTACGATACGACGCTGAAGGATTTGTTCCAGGAGCCGCCGCAACACCTGCTGCGTCTGCTTGTGGGCAAGCGTGGTCTGGCGCTCTTGCCGATGGAATTTCCGGCTACCATGCGGCGTGTCCCCGATCTGGTATTGGCGATGGAGGATCATTCCATCCTGCACGTCGACATGCAGAGCACCGCCGAACCCATGGAGTGGCGGATGTTGATGTACTACGCCCTGATTCGCCAACGGTATCCAAAACAGGCGCTGGTGCAGAAGGTACTCTATCTGGGGATGGAGCCCTGGCGTTTTCCCGTTGCCATCGAAGAACCGGCGTTGCGGTTTTCCTGCGAAGTGGTCGACATTCGGGATATCGATTGCCGGCGGATGCTTGAAAGTCCGAGCCTGGAGGAAAATATCCTGGCGGTATTGTGTCGCATGGAGGACGGTCGTGATACCATACGGGAGGTTTTGCGGCGGATCAGTCACCTGAAGCCCAAGGCGCGTGCGGATGCCCTGACCAAATTGGTTGTTCTCTCCGGGTTACGCAGGCTGGAAACGACGGTACAAGAGGAGGCGGACCGGATGGCCATCACGGTTGATGTCATGGAGAACGCCGTTTTGCGCGGCTTGTTCCTGAAGACCCAACAGGAGAGCGAAGCGAAGGGTCGACAGGAGGGCGGGGCATACCTCCTGCTGTACCAAATCGAGCGTCGTTTTGGTTCGCCCCCGGAGTGGGTCAAGGCCAAGTTGGCGGCGGCTGACCTGGAAATGCTGAAGGCCTGGTCGCAACGTGTGTGGGACGTGGCTTCCCTGGAGGAGCTTTTTGGCTGAGGGCGCCGGTGGCCTTTGAGTTGACGGTCCGACGGGGATGGTAGGGGGCATTGGGGAGGAGAAGAGGGGATGGCTGTGCTCACATTTGCCGCGGCGCGGGAACGGGTTCTGGCCGGGGTGGGTCCCATCGAGCGGAAGGAAGAGATCGAAGTTGCCGCCGGCTTGGGTCGGGTGCTGGCAGCTCCGATCGTGGCGCCCATCGATGTCCCCAACCATGACAACAGTGCCATGGATGGCTACGGTGTGCGATTGGCGGATCTCTCTCCTGAACGGGAGACCACCTTGACCGTCATGGCCGACCTGCCGGCTGGCGATCGCCTGCAACGCCCCCTCGCTGCTGGTGAAGCCGTGCGCATCATGACCGGCGCGCCGATTCCCGCCGACTGCGACTGCGTGGTCATGCAGGAGGTCGTGCGGCGCACAGGAAACCAAGTGACCATCCCCACCGGGCAGAAGATCAACCAGAACATCCGCCCGGCCGGCGAGGATATGCGTGCCGGATCGCGGATCCTGGAACAGGGCCGATGCCTGACACCCGCCGATCTTGGCCTGATCACGTCGCTTGGCCTGACCACCCTTCCGGTCGTGGAACGGGTACGGGTCGCCCTGCTTTCAACCGGCAATGAACTCCAGATTCCGGGCTCGCCGCTGCCGCCGGGACACGTCTACGACAGCAATCGTGCCACGCTGCGGGCTGCCTTGCAGGCGATGGGGGTAACAGTGATCGACCTGGGTCTCGTGCGCGATGATCGCGAGCAGATTCAGACGGCCCTGCGGGAGGGGGCGGCACGTGCCGATGCCGTCATCTCCACCGGAGGTGTCTCCGTCGGCGACTACGATCTGGTCAAGGAGGTCTTGCAGCAGGAGGGAGAGATCAACTTTTGGAAGGTGGCGATGAAGCCCGGTAAACCCCAGGCCTATGGTCGTTTGGGACGCGCCGCCTTTTTTTGGTCTGCCGGGTAACCC
>PEAJ01000314.1 GCA_002753495.1 Magnetococcales bacterium HA3dbin3
TCGGCGACAGGGCCGTGGCCACCATCGCCAGCGCGGCAAAGAGAATGCCGGAGAGCAACATCAGCGGCAGGATCAACAAAGCCGACACGAGCGGAATCGGGCTGAGCACCATCCCGACCAGCAAAATGCACAGACCGGCGAAAAATCCCTTCCCCGCCGCCCACAAAATCTCCCCGGCGACGATGTCGGCGACGCTCAAAGGGGTGACGAGCATCGCGACGAAGGTGTTCTGCCGCGTCATGCGCGTGAAGCTGCCATAAAGCGCCTCGAAGGAGGCGGTATTCATGCTGCTTGTCGCCAACAGGCCGGCGGTGACGAAGAGCAGATAGGGCGTTCCCTCCAGATCGCCGACAAAACGCCCCAGTCCGTACCCCATCGCCAGCAGCGTCAGCAGGGGTTCGCCGAGGTTGCCGACCAGCGAGGCAAGCGAGGTTTTGCGCCAGACCAAAAAATTCCGACGCCACACCTGCGCGCAGCCGGGGCTCGGCAAAAAAAGGGTCCAGCGGGCGAGGGGAACGTTCATTCGCGCAGATCGTGGCCGGTCAGTTTCAAAAACACATCCTCCAGGCTGGCCGGTCGCGTCTGGAAGGTCAAGGTTGGCTGCGCGTGCAGGATGGCAAGCACCGCCTGGGTATCGCGCACGTAGCAGTAGAGGGTATCGCCGACCAGCTCCAGACTTCCGGCATGATCGCGCAACAACGCCGGATCCGGCGGGGCCAGGCGACCGCGAATCTCCACCACCTGAGGCTCGACGTGACGGGTGATCAGATCGCGCGGTGTGCCGAGATCGAGGATGCGGCCGTGGTTCATCACCAGCAGGCGATCACACAGGCGTGCCGCCTCCTCCATGTAGTGGGTGGTGAGCAGTAATGTCACCCCGCGCTCCTTCAGGGTGCGCAGGCGCTGCCAGATCAGGTGCCGCGCCTGGGGATCGAGGCCGGTGGTCGGTTCGTCGAGGATCACCAGCTCTGGCTCCGCCACCAGGCAGCGCGCAAGCACCAGGCGCCGTTTCATTCCGCCGGAGAGGGTGCGAACTTGCTGTCGGCGGCGATCGGTCAGACGGGCAAAGGTCAGCAGCTCCTCCAATCGCGCGCGGATGACCCCTGAACGCAAACCAAAATAACGGCCATAGACCAGGAGGTTCTCCTCGACGGTCAGGTCATCGTCGAGATTGTCCTCCTGTGCCACCACCCCCAGGCGACGCGACACCAGGCGCTGATCTGGATGCATCGGCTGGCCGAACAGCTCCAGGCGCCCACCGTCGGCCGGGGTAAGGCCGATCAGCATGCGCAGGGTGGTGGTTTTACCGGCACCGTTGGGACCAAGGATGCCAAAGCACTCCCCGGCTTCGATCGCAAAGGAGATGTGATCGACCACCGGCACGCCGTCATACTGCTTGTACAACCCTTCGGCCGTTACAATACTTGACACAAATCGATGATCCCTTGCCTTGAATGTGCTGGCCGTGGGTGGAAGAGGTGAGCGTGCGTATGTATAGTGTGAGGGGTGTTGCCTGCCAAACAGGCACCGGGCTTCCATTCTAAGGCCTGTGCCCCGGTTGTAAAAGGGGACGGTGGGGTGATCGCGGTGCCGTGGGTGAAAGAGGCACACCCGGAGGTCCCGGAACTTGAAAATTGTCTCTGTCGCCGGTGCCAACCCTCTTCGCCTGCCCGGGCGCGTCGCCTTACCCGAACCTGCCCGCCATCCGATTCGAGAAGACCATGCCGAGATTGCTCACTGCAAGCCAGATGGCTGCCGCCGATCGGCGCACGATCGAGGAACTTGGACTGCCTGGCATCGTGCTGATGGAAAATGCCGGTGCCGGCGTGGTGAAGGTGCTGCGCCGCGAACTGCCCGACCTTGCGCAACGGCGCGTGGTGGTGGTCGCCGGCCTCGGCAACAATGGCGGCGATGGTTTTGTCATCGCCCGGCACCTTTTGCAAGCGGGCGTCGCGGTGCAGGTGTTTCTGCTTGGTGCGGCCGAGCACCAGCAGGGGGATGCCCTCATCAATTTTCGCGTCTTTCACAACCTGGGTGGGGTGGTGCGGAGGGTTTGGAAGGCTGACGACCTTGCAACCCTGCCAGGTGCCCTGAAGCACGCTGGCGTTGTTGTTGATGCTCTGTTTGGCACCGGTCTGCAACGCCCGGTCGGTGGTTTGTTCGCCGAGGCGATCGCGATGATCAATCGCAGTGGCAAGCCGGTGCTGGCGGTTGATCTCCCCTCCGGCGTGTCGGCCGATACCGGCCAGATTCTTGGCGTGGCGGTGCGCGCCGACTGGACGGTCACCTTTGCCGCGGAGAAGATCGGCCACCGCACCCACCCGGGGGCGGCGCTCTGCGGCAAGGTGGCGTGCGTGCCGATCGGCATTCCCGATGCCTACCTCGACATCGCCGAACATGCCGTCGCGCTCAACCTTCCTGATGATCTTACCATCCCGGCGCGGCCGGTCGATGGTCACAAGGGGCGTTTTGGCCATCTGCTCATCCTCGCGGGCAGCCGTGGCAAAACCGGCGCGGCGTTACTGACCACGCA
>PEAJ01000315.1 GCA_002753495.1 Magnetococcales bacterium HA3dbin3
CGATCAAACTCACACCCTCGCCAGATTTCAGGCTGCCAGTGATGGCACCCACCACCGCATCCACGGCTGCCGCAGCCTGGACCTTGGTCAACTCCGCCTTTTTGGCCACATGGTCGATCAAATCCGTCTTGTTCAAGGTTCTCGCCTCCCTCGGAAAATGAGAAAATCCAGTGTTTTCAAACCGATTTTGCCTTATATCGGGTCGTACCCCCCGCTGTCAAGCGGCAGAGCGGCCCGGTGTGAACTTTTTTGTCGCGGCCATGGCCAGACCCTGCTGACGACCAACCGGCGCAAACCCAATAAAAACATCGCCGAACCGAACGTTGCACGCCAATTTACCTAGTGGGTAATGGAAGGAGCGTCGGTTGGGGGGACGGTTGGTTCGGCGGTCGTTTTCGCCAGGGTTGGGTTGTCGCCGTCCTCTTCATCCGTCCCGGTTTCGTCGGCCTCGGCGTCGTCGGCCAGCTCCTCGCGGGAGAGATCGCGCGGCGAACGCACCAGCGCCAGCGCCAGCACCTCATCCATGTGCCCGACCGGATGGATGGTAAGATCCTTGAGAATGGTCTGCGGCACCTCCTTGAGATCCTTGACGTTCTCCTGAGGGATAAGCACGTGGCGGATGCCGCCGCGATGCGCCGCCAGCAGCTTCTCCTTCAGGCCACCGATGATCAACACCCGCCCCTGCAGAGTGATTTCGCCGGTCATCGCCACATCCTTGCGGATCGGGATATTGGTCAGGGTGCTGACGATGGCCGTGCAGATGGCAATACCGGCCGAAGGACCATCCTTGGGGGTGGCCCCTTCGGGGGCGTGAATGTGGATATCTTTGTTCTGGAAGAAGTTCTTCGGCAGCTTCCAATCCTTGGCGCGCGAGCGGGCATAGCTCATCGCCGCCTGCACCGACTCCTGCATGACATCGCCCAACTTGCCGGTGATGGTCAGCTTGCCCTTGCCCGGCAGTTTGATCCCCTCGATCGAGAGCAGCTCACCGCCGACGCTGGTCCAGGCGAGGCCGGTCGCCACCCCGACCAGATCCCTCTCCTCCGCCAGACCGAAGCGATAGGTGCGGACCCCGAGGTATTTGCCGAGATTGCCGGTGCGCACCGAGAAGCGATCGCGCCGTTTTTCGGTGAGAAGCGCCTTGGCTGCCTTGCGACAGAGGGTGGCAATCTCCCGCTCCAGGTTGCGCACGCCGGCCTCGCGCGTGTAGTAGCGGATGGTCTCGACCAGGGCGGTGTCGGAGAGAAGAAACTCGCCGGCCTTCAATCCATGTGCCTCCATCTGCCGTGGAATCAGGTAGCGCTTGGCAATGTGGATCTTCTCCTCCTCGGTGTAGCCGGCGAGGCGAATCACCTCCAGGCGATCGAGCAGCGGCCGCGGGATGTTCAAACTGTTGGCGGTGGTGATGAACATCACCTTTGACAAGTCAAACTCCACCTCCAGGTAGTGGTCGGAGAAGGTGTTGTTCTGTTCCGGATCAAGCACCTCCAGCAGCGCCGAGGAGGGGTCGCCGCGAAAATCGGCACCAACCTTGTCAATCTCATCGAGCAAAAAGAGCGGATTGTTGCTGCCGGCCTTCTTCATCGACTGGATGATCTTGCCCGGCAACGAACCGATGTAGGTGCGACGATGGCCACGAATCTCCGCCTCGTCGCGCACGCCACCGAGGGAGATGCGCACGTAATTGCGTCCGGAGGCATGGGCAATCGAGCGTGCAAGCGAGGTCTTGCCCACGCCGGGCGGCCCGACCAGGCAGAGGATCGGCCCCTTGATCTTCTCCACCTTCTGCTGCACGGCGAGGTGCTCGACGATGCGCTCCTTCACCTTCTCCAGGCCGTAGTGGTCATCCTCCAGGATGCTCTCCGCCTCGCCCAGATCGTGTTTGAGTTCGGTGGTTTTGCTCCAGGGCAGGCTCACGAGCCAGTCGATGTAGTTGCGCACGACGGTAGCCTCGGCCGACATCGGCGACATCTGCTTGAGTTTTTTAAGCTCCGAATCGGCCTTCTTGCGCGCCTCCTCCGACATCTGCGCCGCCTCGATGCGTTCGGCGAGATCGGTCATCTCGTCCTTTTCGCCCTCGTCGTCGCCGCGGTCGCCCAGCTCCTTCTGGATCGCCTTCATCTGCTCGTTGAGGTAGTAGTCGCGGTGGCTCTTCTCCATCTGCCGCTTGACGCGGCCGCGGATACGCTTCTCCACCTGCAGAACGTCGATCTCCTGTTCCAGGGCGACAAAGAGGCGCTCCAACCGCGTCACCACCGATGGCAATTCGAGCAGCGCCTGCTTGTCCGCCACCTTGAGGTTGAGGTGGGTGGCGGCGGTGTCGGCCAGGCGCGCCGGATCCTCGACGGTCTGGAGGGTCATGAGCACCTCCGGCGGCACCTTTTTGTTCAGCTTGGCGAAGGTCTCGAACTGGCTGATCACCGAGCGCATCAGGGCCTCGGCTTCGTTTGGGCTGTGTTCGGCATCCTCCAGCAGCTGTGCCTCGGCGATAAAGTGCGGATCCTGCTGCACAAGGCGTTGAATCTGCACCCGG
>PEAJ01000316.1 GCA_002753495.1 Magnetococcales bacterium HA3dbin3
CCGCACCTTGGGTGAAAGTCTCTCCACGTCGGAAAGGCTCCAGAGAAGGATATGGGTGTCCAGCAGGTATCTCATTTCCGCGTTGGTTCCACCGAACCCTGGAGGAACGTATTGAGCAGGTCATCGGGGAGCGGGGCATCGAAGTCGTCGGCGATCCGGACCTTTCCCGTCCATGACCCCAGAACGCGGGGTTCGGATCGGGGATGGATCGGCGTCAGTCTGACCAGGGGTTCTCCGGCCTTGGCCACAATGATCTCTTCGCCGGACAGGGCCCGTTGCACGAGACGCGAAAGATGGGTCTTGGCTTCGTGGATGTTGACGATCATCAATCTTGACTCCATGCCAGTCCGACCAGGCCTTAAATCTCACCCAAAGTTGATTCGGTCCAAGCCCCGGGATCAATCGGCAAACTGCGGCCAATGCGCGCCGATCTTGACGTGGCTGAGGTCGGGCAGCTCGATGATGCGGGAAAAATCCATCTCCACCACGCCGATGTCGAGCAGATAGTGCTGCAAGGTGTCGAGCTTCTCCGGCGGCGCGGCGCGCATCTCCTGCCAGTTGTCCCCCTCCCGGGTGAAGGCAACCTTGGCCCGTGCGACGCCATCAATCTCCTCGACCACCAAAATATCGTAGAAAATTTTCACCTCGGTTTCGTGACCCAGGCGCAGGAGAAGCTCCGGCGTGTAGGCCAGACGCCGACCGGCGGTCGCCCCGGTGGCGGTGCCGGAGTCGGGGTGGTAGGAGATGTGATGATGCTCCAGCCGGTCGACGCGCAGGCCGTAGGCGGGAATGGCGATTCCCCTGGCGTCGAGGATCGGCGTGATGCCCAGCGCATCGAGCTGCTTCGGTGTCAGGCGATGCTCGAAGGTCGGCAACAGGATCGGGTGCGGCTTGCCCTTGTCCAGACCATATTTTTGCAGGCGGGAAAGAATCAGACGCGCACTGCCACGACTCGTGAGTTGATCGAGCGTGATCCCCCCCTCCTTGCGGATCACCTCCGGCGAAAAACGTTGCCCGATCAGGGTGGGGATGAGGTCGTAGCGCTCCAGCTGCTCGTAGGTGATCCAGTGGCGGATGGTTTGCAACTGGATCATCTGCTCTTCGATGGTGACGCGCTTTTTGTGGACGATGATCCCATGTCGGGCGATGGCATCATCGAGCGTTTCGTCGTGGCCGGTCTTTTCCCACAGGCGTTGCGCCGCATCAAGGGGGAGGCCGCCGCGCCGCCGCAGACGATCGACCATGGCATCATCGAGCAGATCGGAGTTGATGCCGAGCTGTTGCAACTCCGCCAGGGTCAGCAGTGGCAGGGGGAGGGGCAGCTGCACATCGCGCGGGCGGGCAAAACAGCGATCTTCGATCTCGCGCGGCAGGGCGACATTGAAACCGCGCGGCAAAAGGCGCGGATTCTCCGAGCGATAGTGGCGATACCAGAGGGCGAAGACCTCCGGGTTGAAATGCCCAAGCCGGGCATCATGCACCATGATGACGAGCACCTTGAACGGACCGATACGCTTTTTGTAGGCACGAATCTCCTCCAACGCGGCCACCATGTCGACCACCGCCGTATGGTGGACCGTCTCCATCGCTGCCGGCCCCATTTCGAGAAGCTTCTGGCGCAAATCCAGGCCATACTGCTTTTGCAGGGCGGCACGAAACAGGGTCAGACCGCCATACCCCTTGCCGGGGACATCGGCGTACCATTCGTGGTGCAGCAGGGCGGTACAGGCAGCCAGGGAGAGATCGCTCGGATCAAAGAGCAGCTGAAAACCAAAAAAGGCGTGCAGCTGCATCTCCCGCCACTGCTTGGGGTCAAGGGCGGCGGGCCAGTTCAGGGTGCTCAGGCTGATGCGCGTCTTGCCAATATCGTGCTGAACAATGGCCATGACGCGGTTGATGGTCTCCATCTCGCCGAGCCCGGAAGCCTTGGCCAGGGCCATCGCGTTCAGGCCGGCGATGATGCTGTGATTGCCGCTGCTCGGGTGGTGTTGTTGCAGCTCGCTCAGGCGCTTGACCGCCTGCGGGGTGAAGTTGTGGAAGACGTTTTCCATGTTGCGGCGCACGGTTTCACGAAAGACCTGAAACCCCTCGTGATTGCGCAGGATCTCCACCGCCGTCATCACCGACAGCTCCCCTTGTGTCAGGATGGTCTCCATGACATCAAAGGCCTTTTGCATGTCGGCGGCGGCGGCGGTCAGGATCCTGATGCCGGCCGGCTGCGCCAGAATGCTGGAGATCACCCCCCTGCTTGCCAACTCGCGCAGGCGATCGGCCACCCCGGGCGAAATTTTTTCCCCGCGTCGGTAAAGCCACCCCCCGTGGCCGTTCGGGACATCCTGCGCCAGCTCCATGCCCTTGGCCAGGGCGATGAAGCCATCGGGCTGCAGGGGGTCATAGAGCCGTGCCGGGTTGATTTCTGTTGGTTCTTCCATGCCGCGCGCATCCCGGTGCCGGCAAGAGTTGCCGCGTTGCGTTCGTGGCGAGAGAAGATGGGCATGCACCCGATCATCCCCCCCCCCTGCCCGTTCCAG
>PEAJ01000017.1 GCA_002753495.1 Magnetococcales bacterium HA3dbin3
ATGCATACCTGGGTACAGCGAGAAACCGACAACGAAGCCAGCAAGGTTGCCGCCACGAACGCAAGCCGGAATCAAACCGCCCCCGGAGGATCCCCTGCCGCTTCCGGCTCTCGCGCCCCCGCGTCCTCCCCCGCCCACGGTCGGAAAAGACCAAACGCGCTCGTGTAGCCATGAAGGAAGGTCTGCCCGGCAACCGGACCGATCTCCCCGTTGCCGAAAAAGCCCCCAAGCGGTACATCACCGATACACTGGCGAAACAGGTCGCTGTCATGGTTCGCGCGGCCAAACATGCCGCTGCCTCGCCCCAGACAGGAACAAAGAAAAGAACCGGCCAGGGGACCAGGCTGCCCCTGCCGGTACTCCCCCAGCAGGCGGATCAATTCCTCGCGTGCGCTGCGGGCATCGCGGACGTGAAATTGCACGACCTGATGCGGTTCGAGGTTGTTGCCGATGGTGAGGGCACCGGTGTCCGGATTCAAGCCCATCAGGTTGCGAATCAAAAAATCCCCCGGACGATAGGTCACCTGGGCCGGAGTCATGGCCAGACCGAGAAAGAGGGCACCATGCACCAGGTGCTGATCCCTCTCTGCCGACTCCTTGATCAGTTCCGTCAAAACCTCATCCGGTCGACGTCCATCCAGTTCGAGCAGAACGTTGTCGCGCTGGCGGGTGACAAACATCGGATTGCCAATCGGGCGGCACCCCTGGGCAACGATCGTGTCCAGCTGGATGTCACCCTGCATGGCAACCCCGGTCAGGCCGGTGTGATCGAGACGACCATCGGTCCAAAGCAGATTCCCCCCCGGTCCCGAACCACCGGAGACCATTCCCCCCACCTTGGCCACCCCAGGGTAGATGATGTCCATTTGGCGCATGCCATGGCCGGCATTGAAGGAGAAAGGGTCGGCCAGAAGAAGAAATTGCGCAGGATGACCGGCCCGTACCCCGGTCAACTCCCGCCAATGATCATCATCCCAGCCGAGTGTCCCCAGGTCAGCGTACTCCAGATGGAACACCCGCAGCCGAACCTCCGGCAGCAGGGCCGCCACCACGGCAACCGCCGGGCGGTACTCCACCTCCTGTCCCCCACCGATCACCCCGTCAGCCGAACAACCCATCCAGTATCGGGGATTCAGCTCACGGCGCAGCAAATCCGGAACATGGCGCGCCGCCGCCTGGTAGAGGGGCGAAACAAAGACCAGGGCGAAGTCGGGGACCTCTTCACCCAGCTGTTCCCGAACACCCAGGGTCGCCGCACGCAAGGCCGTCGCCAGGGAGGAACCTTCCCCGACACTTGCTCCCCATTTCATACATTTCTCCCTGGCGTGGCGGCGAGCGGGGAGAGGCCTCCCCCTCGTTTTAGAGGTTGCCGACTGGTCATTCGTGGCTGGCGGGCGCCTTGCGGATAACGACGTCGCTGACTGCCTCATCCAATTCGGACGCCGGATAGAGCGTCGCGGCGGACGAGAAGGAGGGCTCGACATTCCTGGGCAATCCCTTGCTGTCGCCAGCAGGGGGACGCGCGGCCGATGAACGCAAACGCGGCCCCCGCCCGGGACGCTTACGGACGGATATGCCACCAGCCAGGTGCCGACTGCCACGGTAACCCCGCCACAGCACAAGGAGAAAAAGCAAAATGCCAACTCCCCACCAAAATCCGCTCCCGCCACCCCCCTTCACTTGCGCAAACCAAGCGCGAACGGCCGCCACAAAACCCGTCTCCACACGCGACGCAGGCTGCGACGGCGCCAACCCGCGCTCGGCGAGCGCGGCGGCGGAGATCTGACCCGCCTCCTCCACCTTTCCGCCTCCCTCCGGCAACAACCTTACCTCGGGCGGCGCCTTGGTCGGCACCCCCTCGCCACCCTTGACCGGACCCCCGGCACCCCGGGAAGGCGCCAGCTTCTCAAGTTCCCGCAGTCGCCGATCCATCTCCTCCATGCGCTGCAGGCGCTGATTCTCGCTGGCAATCTCCTCCTCCTGACTCACCGGTCTGCCGACGGCATCCTCGAGTTGGGCGATACGCTTCTCCAGGTTGACCGAATGACCGGCGGCAGGATCAGGCCTCTCCTCCAGCTTCTTGAGTCGGACCTCGACCAGACGCAAGGCCCCCCTGGCCTCCTCAATCTGGGCCTGCAACAGCGTCGTCTGTTCCGGGGATGACGGGACACCCTGCTGGGCCCCCTTCTGAACCACGACCAGTGGCGGGGCAGGGTTTGAAGGCGACGCATGCCGCGTCATGCGCTCGTCCGCCGGAGCGGGAGGTGTCGGAGGATGCTGCGTTCCACGTTCGGTGCTCTCGCGCACCTGTCGCGGGGAGGGCAGGTCGGCCGGCGGCGGAGCGGCAGAATTGGCCACCTTGCCTCCCGTCCCCCCTTTCGGCGGCGCAACCGGTGCACGCACGGGAGGTGGCGTGGAAGAGGCACTGTCAATCCCCTCGACACCAGCAACGGGATTGACCTTGCGCCCCTTGGACGAAAGTGAGGAGTCTTCCACCACCTCCACGGCCGTCGTCGGTACCGTATCGCGGGTGGTCTTGACGGACCCCTTGTCTTTGCCAGACGCGCCCCGCGACGCGGAAGATTGTGTCCCGCCGTCGGAAGGGGCAGCCTGACGTGCCGCGGGTTTGGTCGTATCGGTCACGGGCACCGCAGGTGCCGCGGCAGGGCGCGAGGTGGAAGCAGGAGGGGGAGCGGTCGTGCCACCCTTGGTCGCCGCGCCCTCCTTTGCAGCACCATCCTTGCCCGACCCCCAATCAACGGAGAACTGCGGGAAGCGGGTCTGCTGGTCGGAGGAAATGGTCAACACCAGGTCGAAACCCTGGCGCGGCGGGGCCCCGGTACCAGAAATGACCCCACGCAAATTTTCTCCCGATCCCTTCAACGTCACCTGGTAGTCGGTCGACCCCTCAAGAAAACGCAAACCCAGGAGGCGATAATCCGACCCGTTGCCCATGTGCAGTTCGGTAATTTTCTCCCCGGATTCGGCACGGATGGGAAACTCGGCCACAAAGGGCTTCCCCGGATCGCTTTTCACCTCCAGCGTCCCGACACGAAACGCCAGGGCCGACCCCGGCGCCAGCAGAAGTACGCCGCCAACCCAAACCCAAAACACCACGCGCATACAACCAAAAGAGGCTCGGAGGTCGCGTCTGCGGATCGTGTGGCCCATGGTGCCATCCCTGTTGTCGAAAGATCCAAGCCGGATCAGGGGTCGGTGCGGATGCCGGCCCGGTCGCGGCGGATGCCGGCCCGATCACGGCAAAACAGGCTCCTCCGGCCGCCAGCGCGCCATAGAGTATCCTCTCTCCGCTCGGGGATCCATGGTTCGTTTGTCGCGGCGCATTTTTCCCTCGCACGGGAGCGCAGGGACGCAAGCCCCCACTGGCTACGCGCCGAGTCGCACCTGCTCCCCTGCCATGTCAACCCCACCTTTTTCCGGGCAATACCCCACGCTCCGAATTGCCTGAATCGCCCTTTTGTGGTACCAACAGGGCATGGATTATCGGCTAAACGACGCAATCGGGTGGTTCATGAATGTCTCCGGCATACCAGAACAGTATGCCCGTAAGTTGACCCGAGACGAGATCAATCGCCTGCCCATCAGGCGCTGGAACGGGCCGGTGCGCCTTGTGCACACAGCGGAAGAGATGACAGCCGCGCTCAACCTTCTTGGGCAGGAGCGCGTGCTGGGGTTCGACACCGAAACCCGACCGGCTTTTCGCAAGGGGGTTTCGCACCAGCCCTCCCTGGTCCAGCTCGCCGGCGCGCGGGAGGTGATTCTGTTCCAGCTGCATCGCATCGATGACTTCGGCCCGCTGGTCGACATCCTGAGCCGGGAAAATCTTCTCAAGGTTGGCGTTGGGCTCGACCACGACATCCGCCAGCTGCAACCCCTCTTCCCCTTCGAGCAGCGTGGGTTCATCGACCTGGGCGTCGTCGCCGAACGCGCCGGCATGGAGAGTCGGGGATTGCGCAGCATGGCGGCCAGCCTCTTCGGCTTTCGTATCTCCAAGCGGGCGCAGTGTTCCAACTGGGAAACCCCCGACCTGCAACCCTTCCAGGTGGAGTACGCGGCAACCGACGCCTGGATCAGCCGGGAAATTTTCCTCGTCATGGAACGACTTGGCGTCGTCACTACCCCGAGCAGCGCCCGTTCAGCGCGCACGATCGAAGGTGATGCGCGGATCGACCAGGACGTAGGTGACATCGGTGACCAGTTTGGTCAGCAACCCTAGGATGGTATAGAAATACAGGGTGGCCATCACCACGGGGTAGTCGCGGTTGATCACCGACTCGTACCCGAGCAGCCCAAGACCATCCAGGCTGAAGATGGTCTCAATCAGCAGACTGCCGCTGAAAAAAGCCGCCACAAACGAACCCGGAAAACCCGTCACCAGCGGGATCATCGCGTTGCGGAAGACATGCCGATAAAGCACCGCCCGCTCCGACAACCCCTTGGCGCGCGCGGTGGTGACGTACTGTCGGGAGATCTCCTCCAAAAAGCTGTTCTTGGTCAACATCGTCATTACCGCGAAGGAGCCAACCGAGGCAGCGGTAACTGGCAACACCATGTGCCAGAGATAATCGGTGATACGCGCCGGCCACGCGAGGGTGAGCCAGTTGTCCGAGTGCAAACCACGCAAGGGAAAGAGGTTCCAAAAGCTCCCGCCACCAAACAAAACGATCAACAAAATCCCGAGAACAAAACCGGGAACCGAGTAGCCAACCATCACCGCAGTCGAGGTGGCAACGTCGAAACGGCTGCCATGCCGCACCGCCTTGCGAATGCCCAGCGGCACGCTGATCAGATAGGTCAGGAAAAAGGTCCACATGCCGAGCGAGATCGACACCGGCAGCTTGTCGATCACCAGGTCGACCACGCGGCGGTGATGGTAATAGGACTCGCCGAACTCGAAACGCAGATAGTTGCCCATCATGTGCAGAAAACGCTCCGGCGCCGGCCGATCGAAGCCATAGAGCTTTTGCAGGGCACGAATCTGCTCCGGATCAACCCCCTCGCCACCCCGATAGGGCCCACGCTGCCCGCTGCTCGCCACCTCCCCCTGCGGATGGTTCTGCAGCAGCGACACCATCCGCTCCACCGGCCCGCCGGGAACAAACTGGATCACGATGAAAGTTACGACCATCACCCCGAACAGGGTCGGGAGCATGAGCAACAGACGACGGATGATGTAAGCGGTCACGGTTTCTTCCCGGTTGCATCCTTCTTGAACCACCAGCTGAAGAGCCACTCATGCGGATCGTAGTAGAGGGGCAAGGTGGCGGGACGGGCAAACCGGTTCCAGTAGCTGACCCGGTGGAAGGGAATGTGGTAGTGGGGCACCAGGTACCAACCACTGCGCAACACTCGGTCAAGGGCACGACAGGCGGTCACCAGATCCGCACGATCCTTGACATAGATGATGTGTTCGACCAGGGCGTCGACCACCGGGTCCTCGATGCCGACCAGGTTGCGGCTGCCTGGTACGCGCGCCTGCGCGGAGTGCCAATAGTTGCGCTGTTCGTTGCCCGGCGAAAGCGACTGGGGAAAGGTGCCGACAACCATGTCGAAATCGAACTGTTCGAGCCGGCGCTGGTAGAGCGAGAGATCAACGGTACGATAGTGCATCCGAATCCCCAGCTTGCGCAGGTTCTCCGCGTAGGGCCCCATCACCCGCTCAAAGGCCTGCTGGCCGAGCAGGGCATTGACCTCGAACGGCTTGCCATCGGCATCGAGCAGGATGCCGTCCGGCCCCATGTGCCAGCCCACCTCGTGCAACAGAGCCGCCGCCCGGCGCAGATTGTCACGCGGTGAATGTGGCGTCGCGGTGGTGGGGGGTACGACCGCCTCCGCAAACACCGCCGGATCCAATCGCGCCCGAAACGGCTCCAGCAAGGCCAGCTCCGCCGGGGAAGGCAGCCCCCGAGCCGCCATCTCCGAGTTGGTGAAGTAGCTCTCCGAACGGGTGTACTGGCCATAAAAGAGGTTCTGGTTGCTCCACTCGAAATCGAAGGCAAGGTTGAAGGCCTTGCGCACCCGGATGTCCTTGAAGAACGGCCGACGCAGATTCATGACAAACCCCTGCATGCCGGCACTGTTCTTGTGCGGCAGGGTCTCCTTGACGATCTGCCCGCGGGTGAACTTCTCCCCCTGGTAGTCGCGCGCCCACTGCTTGGAGTTGCTCTCCACGTTAAAGTCAAACTCCCCAGCCTTGAACCCCTCCAATGCCACCTGCGGATCACGGAAGTACTTGACGGTGATCCGTTCAAAATTGAACTGGCCGCGGCGCACGGGCAGTTGCCATCCCCAGTAGTCGGCGCGGCGTTCGTAGGTGATGGTCTTGCCAGGATCGAACGACTTGACACGATAGGGGCCCGACCCCAAGGGTACCGTCAAATCAGCCTCATCAAAGGCGCGGCGGGCAAAAAAAGCGCGGCTCAAGACCGGCAATTCACCGGCAATCAATGGCAGTTCGCGATTCTGCCGCTTGAACCGAAAACGTACCACGCGCTCGGAAAGCACTTCCACCCGTGCAATGTCCTGCCAATAACTGCGAAACATCGGGTGCGCCTTCTCCGACACCAACATCGTAAACGAGAAGAGGACATCGTCGGCGGTCACCGGTGTGCCGTCGGCAAAACGCGCCGCCGGATTAAGGGTGTAGGTAATCGACAGACCATCCGCCGCCACCACCATCTCCTGCGCAAGCAGACCGTATTGCGAGAAGGGCTCATCCAGGGAGCGGGTGGTGAGGGTTTCAAAGACGAGCGTGCTCAAGTGGGACGGTTCCGTGCCCTTCAGGGTGAAGGGGTTCATCTTGTCAAACCCGCCTAGCCCGTCAAGAAACAGCTCGCCGCCCACCTCGGCCTGTGGGGAGGTGTAATCGAATTGTTTGAAATCAACCGGATATTTCAACTGGCCATCGAGACTCAACCCGTGCGCGGCAAAGGCTCGCGTTCCCCATGGCATCAGGACGAAAAGAAGGAGGAGAAGAATGCGTATGGGCATGGTAGGGGGTATACCTCCTGGTGACGGGGGAGCCTCCGCTCATTATAGCAACCCCAAGAGGCAAACGGCGACAGCCGACAATCTTCCCTGTCCCAGGTGGTAGTCAAATCGGCGCATGAAAAGGGCACGCGATGCTGCTATTCTTGCCCCATGGATGACCTTACCCAGCCCCATGATCGCCTGTTCAAGGCGTTGATGTCCCATCCAGATACCGTCGGTGACTTGCTGCGCGAGTATCTGCCGACGGAGCTTGCCGCGCTGCTGACCCCGACACCGCCGCAATTCGTCGAGGGGTCGTTCGTGGATGAGGAGCTGCGCGGGTATTTTTCGGACCGCTTGTTTGTTGTTGATACCCGCGGCGACAAGGCACTGCATATTTACGTCCTAATTGAACACAAGAGCTATCCGGAACAGAAGGTTGGTTGGCAGGTGGTGCGTGGCATCTTCACTTTTTTGGACCAGAAGGCTCGGGAGCGTGCCGACTGGACCTTGCTTCCGGGCGTGGTGCCGATGATCTTTTATCACGGTGCAAAGGCGTGGCGGATTCCCAGCGCATTTCTCGCTCTGATCGACGCCGACCCGGCCTTTCACCCTTGGCTGATCAATGCTCGATTTGTCACCGTGAACCTGGGTAAGGTGGCGGGTGCACGGATCGCGCACAGCGCCCGGCTACGGGCCGGTCTGCTTGCCCTGAAGTACGGTACCCGCGATCCCGAAGCCCAGTTGGCGGCGCTGGAGGTCATTGTTTCCGCCTTGGTCGAGGCGCCGGAACTTCTGATTCCCATCGTGCTCTACCTGTTGACCACCTTCCCAGAGCTGGACCGGGAGGCGGTTCGTGGTATTGTCGTTCGCGTTTGTCCGCGAGAGGAGACGGAAATGATGTCCCGATTTGCACGTGAGATCGTTGAAGAGAACAAGCAGGCCATGTCCCAATTCGCACGTGAGATCGTTGAGCAAAACAAACAGGTTTGGTGGAAAGAGGGTCGCCAGGAAGGCCGTCAAGAGGGTATCCAGATCGGCGAACAAAGAAGCCACAAAAAAGGCACGGCGGCGTTGCTCATGCGCCAGCTTCGACAGCGTTTCGGATCGCTGCCCGAATGGGTGGAGGAGCGTATCGCCGCCGCTGATGCGGCGGACATCGAACTCTGGGGCGACCGGGTGCTGACGGCGCAATCCCTGGAAGAAGTGTTTGGGAAATGACGGGGATGTTGTGACGAACTCAGGGCACGCCAAGCTCAACGGCCAGGGCCCATGCGGTTCCCAGTAATTTTTCCGTTTCTTCCGCTGGTCAATCATCGCGGGAGAGGTTCGCGGGAACTCCCCCACGACGGCGAAGCGCCTGGAACAACCCTTGAAATCCGCGTGTCAGCCCATCTCCAGGTAGGTGTAGTCGTTGAGCGAGGCGGCATAAGCACGCACGAAGGCCCGTGCCTGCTCCGGGCTTGCCTTCCCCTCGCCCACCGCCTTGCGTGTCAATTGACCGACACGACGCACCAGCTCTTCCGGATCGTAGGAGACATATTTCAAGACATCGCGCACCAGCTCTCCGGCAAGAACCTGACGAAACTCCCAGCCTTGATCGGTTGCCGTCACCAGGACGTGGACAACATCGGTATCCCCAAAGAGATTGTGCATGTCACCAAGAATCTCCTGATAGGCGCCGGTGAGAAAGGCCCCAAGCAGGTAGGGTTCGCCGGGATTCAAGGGATGCAGCTCCAGATAGTTCTTCGACTTCCCCTCGCGATGAATGAAACGATCCATGGCGCCATCGGAGTCGCAGGTGATGTCTTGCAAGGTCCCCATGCGCGACGGGGGTTCGTCCAGACGATGAATCGGCACGACCGGAAAGAGTTGATCGATCGCCCAGTGGTCGGGTAATGACTGAAAAAGCGAGAAATTACAATAATATTTATCGAACAGATACTCCATCGCCGAGGAGAGTTCCGCCGGGGGTTTGGGCAGTTCCTTGGCAATTTCGTCGATGCGATAGGCGATCTGGCGCACGAGCCGCTCCCCCTTCGACCTCTGCACGAGGTCAAGGGCACCGAGGGTGAACATTTTCTGAAAATCCTCTTTCAATTGCAGGGTGTCGTGCCACACCTCACGGGCATTTTTCGCATCGAGCTCCTCGAGCATGCGCGACAGTTCGACGACCTCGGTGGCATCATCGGCGTCGGCGGTGACCGGCTTGTCAAAGGGAACCGAACGCGCCACTTCCAGGACATTGAAAACGAGCATCGCATGGTGCGCCGTCAGGGCGCGACCGTTTTCAGAGATGATGTCCGGATGTGGCAGGTGCTTGATCTCACACACCTCGTGCAAGTAGGCGACGACATCGTTGGCATACTCCTGGATCGAGTAGTTGACCGAGGAGTCTCGGGTCGTCTGTGAACCGTCGTAGTCCACCCCCAAACCACCGCCGATATCGACGTATTGGACCTGGCACCCCAGGCGGCGCAGTTCGGCATAAAAGTGCGCCGCCTCGCGCAAGGCATTCTTGAATTTGCGAATGTTGGAAATCTGCGTGCCGATGTGAAAGTGCAGCAGGCGCACGCAGTCGAGCATCCCGCGCGCCTGGATGGTCTCCACCGCCTCGAGGATCTCCATTGCCGTCAGACCAAACTTTGACGACAGCCCGCCCGAGGTCTCCCACCACTTGCCGGTACCACTGGCATCAAGCTTGATGCGCAGACCGATGTTCGGGCGGATGTTGAGCTCCTGGGCAATGCGCAGGAGCCGGGTCAGCTCCTGGGGTTTTTCGACGACGATGTGGATGTGCCGCCCCATCCGCTGCCCCATCAGGGCAAGGTGGATGAATTCGTCATCCTTGTAGCCGTTGCAGATAATTGGGGCATCAGGCCAATCGAGCATGGCAAGGACAATCTGCAGCTCCGGCCGCGAGCCAGCCTCCAGACCAACTTCAACCCCGCGACCAAATTCGACAAACTCCTCCACCACCTGCCGCTGCTGGTTGACCTTGAGCGGGTAAACACCGACATAACGCCCCTTGTAACCATACTCCGCCGCCGCCCGCTGAAAGCAGGTATGGATGTTTTCGATGCGCACGCGCAGGATGTCGGAGAAGCGGATCAAAACCGGCAGGGAGAGGTCGCGATCCTGAATGTCACCCACCAGTTCCATCAGGTCGAGAACCGGCCCCTGATCGAGCAGGGGCGACACCGTGAGATGCCCCTGCGCATTGGCGCCAAAAAAGCCGATCCCCCAACCCTTCACGTTATAGAGGTCGAGGGAGTCGGCGATGGTCCACGGGCGCCCCGGGTCGATAGGCGAGGGCGGGCGAATGGGTGTCTCCTTGCGTTTCATGCCGGCTCTTTCCGTCTGGCTGCGTTCATTTCCGATGTGAAACGCCAGAGGATCCTGCTTCTTGCCCGATTTGGCAAGCGCATCGTTGCACCCGCGCGCGTCAACCCTCCCCACCCGTGACAAACTGCTCGCGCAACCAGGCAAGCTGTTCCATGTGGTAGGCATCGACCCGGGCAGCCAGAAGATCCGACGCGCCCAGACGCGAGGCAATATCCCCTTCTCCGGTCGAGGCGGGGGCGGACTCCCGATAGCGGGCAATCTGCTCCTCCAGACGGGTATTGTGCTCTTCCTTTTCGCGCAGGGCGCGGTTGAGCGCCAGATGCGAAGCCACCCGCGCCAGCACCTCCTCGCCGGCAAACGGCTTGGTGATAAAATCCGCCCCGCCAACCGCAAACCCCTTGACCTTGTCCACGGTATCACTCAAACCGCTGATAAAAATCACCGGCACCGTCGCCCCGGCCCCGAGCAGTTTCATATAGCTGCACACCTTGTAGCCATCCATGTCCGGCAGCAAGACATCGAGAAGCACCAGGTCGGGTACCCGAAGACGAAAAGCGGCCAGCGCCTGTTCGGCGGTGGTGGCCAGGGTGACGGTGTAACCTTGACCTTTGAGAATTTTCGCGAGCAGGGAGAGAAAATCCGGATCATCATCAACGATCAGGATGTCGCCCGTCGCGGACGCGCGCGCAAGCATGACAAGACTCCAGTACGGTAGGCCAAAATGTGGCGGAAAGAACAAACGGCCGAAAAAAATGGCCGACAATGCCTGGGTGGGAAACACGCGTTGGGTACGGCTCAGGGAGCAGGTCGGGCAAAACGGGCTTCCGGTTCCATGAGGGCCTGAAGGGCCTGGGCGGGGTCCAGGGGTCGGTGAATGTAAAACCCCTGCAGCTCATCACAGCCGGAACGCGCGAGTATATCACACTGCTCCTGGTGTTCAATCCCCTCCGCGACGACACGCAAGCCGTGGTTGCGTCCCAGGGCGATGATCGCCTGCACGATACCGAGGCTCTTGGCATCCAGATGCACCCCCTGCACAAAGGAACGATCGATCTTCAGTGTCTGGATCGGCAAACGATGCAGACGACTCAAGGAAGAAAAGCCGGTGCCAAAATCGTCCAGGGCGACGGTGATGCCCAGGGATTGAAATGCCTCCAGAAGTGGGATGGCCTGCTGTGAACTCTGCATGACCAGGCTCTCGGTGATCTCGAACTCCAGCAGGGTGGGAGAAATGCCGGCCGCATCCAGGGCGGTGTGAACAACATGCGAAAAACCGGGATCCATCAGTTGCCTTGGCGACAGGTTGACCGCCAGGGTGAACGATCGCATCCCCTGGTCGTGCCACTCCCGCGCCTGGCGGCAGGCAGACTGGACGATCCACTCCCCCAGGGGCAGAATCAGACCCGACTCCTCGGCCAGGGGGATGAACTCCATCGGGGCAATGATCGTGCCATCATCCTGGCGCAGACGGACCAGGGCCTCAAAACCGGTCAACCTGCCAACGGCCGGGTTCCATTTTGGCTGATACTGGAGCACGAACTCCCGTTTTTGCAGGGCCTGCCGCAACCGCTCGATTTTTTCAAGTCGCCTTTCCATCTCCTGGCTCATGGTCGGCGCAAAAAACTCCCAGTGTCCACGACCCAGTTCCTTGGCCTTCCTCAGGGCAGTTGCTGCATTTTTAATCAGATGATCTGGTTTTTCGCCATCGTTTGGGAAGGTAGCCACTCCCATGTTGACGACGATCGTCGTTTCGTGTCCGCACACGGGAAAGGGCTGATTCACGGTTTCACGCAGCCGTTCCACCGTCAGGGCAACCTGATCGTGGTTTGACAGATTGTTGAAGATGAAAGCAAATTCATGGTCGCTCCAGCGCGCCAGGGTGTCGGTTTTGCGCTTGATCTGGCGCAGACGTCGCGCCACCTTGCCCAGCAGCCGCTCCTCCGAGCCCGGTTCGAGGCTGTCGAAGCGGGTCATGGCACCATCATCGGGGGCGAGGATGACCACGGCGATCATCTCCGGCGTACCGCGCGTTTGCCGGATCGCCTGCTTCAGACGATCCTTGAACAAGCGCCGATTTGGCAACCCAGTCAGGCTGTCCTTGAAGCTGCATGCCCGCAATCGCCTCAGCAGTTGTTCCTTTTCCACGTTGTCGTCACCGGGCAAGGTGTCGCTCGTCTCTGCCCCCAGGGCTGACTCCTCCTCCTCGGGCACGGCCGGCACCTGAAGCTGGCGCCGATTGATAAACAGGGAGTTGCCGGGAATCTTTTTCGCCTGTTTTTTCGCCTCGGCGGCGATGCGCGACACCTCGGCGAAACTGCTCATCCGGCCCGGTGTCACCTCGACCACGCCAAGCGAGAGCGAAGTCAAGGCGTGAAACACCTTCTTGCCCTGGCGATCCTCGGAGTAGTAGCCGCCGCTTGCGGTGTGCTCCGGGGTGAAGAAGGCCTGCACCGCCTTGGCAAACTCCACGAGAATGCGTTGGCAGCGCTGTTCCCAGTCCGGCGCGCGGAACAGGACGATAAAATCATCCCCGCCGATATGACCGAGAAAATCAACATCGGGATCGACACAATTGGAAAGGACGGAGGCGGTGGCCTGAATGATCGCGTCCCCTTTCTTGAAACCATAAACATCGTTGTAGGGTTTGAAGTGGTCGAGGTCGGCGTAGCAGGCAACGAAGCCTACCCCCTCCTCGATCCACTGGTTGGCGGTGTCGTTGATCGGGACATTGCCCGGCAGCAGGGTGAGGGGATTGGCGTGGCGCGCTCCTTGAATCTGCATTTCGGTCAGGACGCGCAGCAGCTCATGCACCGTCCCGACACCAACATAGTTGCCCTGGTCGTAGACGATGTAGCCGCTGGCCAGGGCGCGGCTCGATGTGTTGAGCATGCACCGGCTCAGCTCCTGGATCGTGATTTCCGGCCCAACGACGTGCGGGCTCCCCTCCATGAGCAGGGAGCAAGGTTTGCGCCCGAACAGGTCGTGGTGGAAGGGACGTGCCAGACGCTCCATGAAGGCGTGCCGGTTGAGCAGCCCCACCGGTTCGTCATCATGGATCACCGGCAACAGGTCGAGATGGGAAAAGTCCTGGAAGATGGCCAGCACATCCAGGTTGTGTGTCTTGGGCGACACCACCGGCGCGGAGCGGATCAGATCCTTGTTGCCGATGGTATCGCGTCGCGTGACCGCGCGATCCTGGGCACTCTGGCCGCTGAAGAGCATGTCCTTGACCGTCATCGGTACCAGCGCGAGCGGATCGGGCCGCGGCCGACCGATCAAAAAGCCCATGCCGTGCGTCACCCCCAACTCCCGAACCACCCGCAGCTCCTCGCGGGTCTCGATCCCCTGCGCCATGAGGCGCACGCCCGCCTGATGCACAAGATTGCCCAGGGATTCAAGGTGGCGCTGCTTGACCGGGTCGGTATCGATGTTCTGGATGAAATAGCGATCGACAACGACGTTTTGAATCTCCTGCTCCAGCAGTGCCGCCGCGCTCATCCCCACCACTTCCAGATGGGAAACCGCCACCGGAAACCGCCGCTTGATCAACCCCCGTTCGGCGCTCTCCACCTGGAGGATTACCGGCACCGGTATGGTCAGCATGCGATCGAGAAACGGATCGAGATCCACCCGCGGATGCTCGGTCGCCGCCCGCCCCGGCGTCAGCCGCAGCAACAGCCAACCGGTGAGGTGGATGGCATTGAAACGCTCGAGCAGCACCACCCGACAGAGGTGATCGAGAATGTCCACCATCCCGGCCTGCCGCGCCACCTGAAACAGCCGGTCCGGGGCATGCAGCGGGCTCGTCGACGGCCCGCGCACCCGTCCCTGGAAGCCGAAAATCTTGCCCTCGGCCAGATCGATGATCGGCTGATAGATCGGCGTCAGGCGTTGTTGATGCAGGATGTCGGTCAGCCACTTTCTTTGTTCCGTGGCCAGTTCGCTCCTTTCGGGAAGACGCGCGACAAGAATATCGACGAAGGTTTCCGACTCCCGACCCCGGGGTGATGTCCGTGTCTCCATGTTGCACTCCTCCCATCACCTGCCTGGTTATTCCAATTCCATATCAAGCGGCAACTTCGTTGGCTGCCTTGTTCGCTCCTCGCCGTACCAAACACGTACTGTCTCGTCGCTCACGCGTTGTAAGCCTCGTTGCCATCTTGATCTGGAATTGGAATTGTTCATTCATGCTATAAGTTTTACAGCGGCACGCAAAAAGGCCCCCCTTTCCCGACAATGGACATCTCCGGTCGGACCGGCGACACCGCCCCACGACCAAACCTCACCCGCGCTATCGCCAAAGCGGCCGGCGGCGGCGCGCGTGTAACTCCTTGCGTCCGGGATGAACGTCCTTTTCAGTCGATGTATCTTCAGAGGGCTGAATTCATCAGGTTTCCTTCCCGTCCGGGGGGCGCGTGACGTCCGTTTCGCCGGACATGGCGGCGGCGAGATCCTCGGCAGTCATCCCGGCAACCGGCGGAATGAAAACCCGATATTGGGCATCAGTTCGCGGCCGGATGCCATCGAGCTTGTGTCCGGTTTCGAGGTAGTAGATCGCCTCGGCGATGTTGGTGATGTGATCACCGATCCGTTCCAGGTTTTTGGCAATGAACAAGAGGTGCGTGCTCGGGGTGATGTTCTGCGGCGAGCTGATCATGGCCACGAGGATGTTGTGGAACATGGTGTCGAAGAGGGAGTCGATCTCGGCATCGCCATTCCAGGTTTGCAGCGCGAGAATGGAATCCTTTTCGTCCCAGGCGTGTCGCAGCTTGGCGAGGAAGTCGAGGATCAGGCGCGCCATGGGGGCGATCCCCTCGATCCCTTCGATCGGCGTGAAATGGGCAAGGATCGCCACACGTTTGGCGATGTTTTTCGCCATATCCCCCATGCGTTCCAGATCGGAGGAGGATTCGAGCGCGGCAATCACCCAGCGCAGATCAACCGCCTTGGGTTCGCGCAAGGCCAGGATGCGCACGGCCAGCTCCTCGACCTGCAGCTCCAGTTCGTCGATCACCCGATCGCGCTGCACCACAGCCTCGGCAAGGGTACGGTCGACGGTGGTGACGGCGGTGATGGCATCCTGCAACAGGGCGATGACCTGGCCGCACATGTCGAGCACCATGGCATCGAGGCGCCGCAGGTCCTGATCGAAGGCTTGATGGATGTGTTTGTCGGCGGTGATGTCGCTCATGTCTTCTCTCAACCGAAACGACCGGTGATGTAGTCCTTGGTCTGTTTCTCTCGGGGTTCGACAAAGATCTGGTCGGTCAGGCCAAATTCGACCATTTCGCCGATGTACATGTAGGCGGTGTAGTCGGAGATGCGCGCCGCCTGCTGCATGTTGTGGGTGACGATGGCGATGGTAAACTCGGCCTTCAATTCGGAGACCAGCTCCTCGATATGCATCGTCGAGATCGGATCGAGCGCCGAGGTGGGTTCATCGAGCAAGAGCACCTTCGGCCGCACGGCAATCGCGCGCGCGATGCACAGCCGCTGCTGCTGCCCGCCAGAGAGCCGCATGCCGCTCTGACTGAGCTTATCCTTGGTCTCCTCCCACAACGCCGCCTTTTGCAACGCCCAGGTGACGCGTTCATCCATGTCGGTTTTGGAGAGCCGCTCGTGCAAACGCACACCGAAGGCGATGTTTTCGTAGATCGACATTGGAAACGGCGTGGGCTTCTGGAACACCATGCCGACCTCGGCGCGCAACAGGCTGATGTCGACATCGCGGTCAAGAATATTTTTCCCTTCGAGCAGCAATTCACCGGTGGCGCGCTGCTCCGGATAGAGGTCGTACATGCGGTTCATCGTCCGCAGCAGCGTCGACTTGCCGCAGCCTGACGGGCCAATGAAGGCGGTGACATGGCGCCGGTAAACATCGAGGTTGATGCTCTTCAGCGCATGGTGTCTGCCGTAGTAGAAGTCGAGGTTACGGAAAACCACCTGCGCGTCCGGGCGGGCGGCGGCCTTGTCCGTGGTTCGCGCCGATGGTTTGGTGTCGGTGTTCATGGTCGGGGGCATCCCGTTATTTGTGCTGGTCGCGGAAAAAAACGCGGGCAACGATGTTCAAGGCCAAAATACCCAGGGTGATCAAAAACACGCCCGCCCAGGCAATCTCCTGCCAATTCTTGAAGGGGCTCATGGCAAATTTGAAGATGGTTACCGGCAGGTTGGCCATCGGCTTGTTGAGGTCGAGGCTCCAGAACTGGTTCGACAGGGCGGTAAACAGCAGCGGGGCGGTCTCGCCGGCAATGCGTGCAATTGCGAGCAGGATGCCGGTCATCACCCCGGAGAGCGAAGCACGCAGCGTCACCTTGAGGATCATCACATGCCTGGGCGCCCCCAGAGCGAAGGCGGCTTCGCGCAGGGCATCGGGAACCAGCCTGAGCATGTTCTCGCTCGTCGCCACCACCACCGGCAGCACGATCAGGGCCAGGGAAAAGACGCCGGCGGTCGCCGAAAAATTGCCCGTGCGCGCCACATACACCGCATAGACAAAGAGACCAACGATGATCGACGGCGCTGACAAGAGGACCCCATTGACAAAGTGCGTCACCCGCCCCAGCCACGTATGCTTGCCATACTCGGCGAGATAAATACCGGCGAGAACACCCAACGGCGTCCCCAAGGCCACCGCCAGCACGATCATCACCAGACTGCCGGCAATGGCATTGAGCAGACCGCCAGACTCCCCGGCTCCCGGCGGCGGGGTCATCTGCGTAAACAGGCTTAAGGAGAGACCCGCCACCCCCAGGCGCAGGGTCGTAAACAGCACCCACGCCAGCCAAAAAAGCCCAAACAGCATGGCCAGCAGCGATAGCCCTAGGGCAATCTTGTTGATGATCCTACGTTTTTCTCTGAGATCCACGACGAGGCCTCACATTCTTACCGCCTCCTGCCGCGACAGGCGCAGGAGCAGCAACTTGGAAAGACCCAGGACAATGAAGGTGATGACGAACAGGATCAGCCCCAGCTCCAACAATGCAGAGGTGTAAAGCGGGGATTCCGCCTCGGCAAACTCGTTGGCCAGCGCCGAGGCGATGCTGTTGCCGGGCAGAAACAGGGAGAAGCCGTTGAAGAAGTTCATGTTGCCGATCAGGAAGGTAACAGCCATCGTCTCCCCGAGCGCGCGGCCAAGCCCGAGCATGATGCCACCAACTACGCCAACCTTGGTGTAGGGCAGCACGACATGCCACACCACCTCCCAGGTGGTGCTGCCGACGCCGTAGGCTGACTCCTTGAGCATCGCCGGAGTCAGCGCGAAGACATCGCGCATCACCGAGGCGATGAAGGGGATGATCATGATCGCCAGAATGATCCCGGCGGAAAGAATGCCGATCCCCAGGGACGCGCCGCTGAACAAGACCCCAATCACCGGCAATTTGCCCAGGGTTGCGGCCAGCGCCGGTTGCACATACTCGGAAAAAATCGGCGCATAGTAGAGCAGGCCCCACATGCCGTAGACAATGGAGGGGATTGCCGCCAGCAGCTCGATGGCCGTCCCCAGCGGCACACGCAGCCAGGGCGGAGACAATTCGGTCAGAAACAGGGCGATGCCAAAACTGACCGGCACGGCAATCAACAAGGCGATCAAGGAGGTGGCAATGGTGCCGTAAATCGGGATCAAGGCACCAAAACGATCCTGCGGCGGGTTCCACTCTCCCGACCAAAGGAACCCCCAACCGAACTGCTTGATCGACGGCCAACTGCCATGGACCAGGGAGATGATGATGGCAAGCAACAACCCCAGCGTCAGGAGCGCGGCGATACGGGTGGCGTTGGAAAAGAAAAACTCACCGAGGTTGCGACCCTGCGCAGCCGACTTATCCACTTTTGCTGTCGCTGTCATAAAAAACCGTACATGAGAGGGCTCTGTGGGGGCGACTTACTGCAACATCGCGCCCCCGGCCAACCGCGTCCGCCACTGTCCTGTCACGTACGCGCAAGGGACTTTAAAATGCCGCGCCGCGATCTTAGGCCACGGCGCGTCCAGAAAGGATTTTCAAGTGGAACCTACTTGCCGGCGGGGAAGACCGGCTTGCCGGTGGTATCCTTGATTCCACCCCAAGCAATATGGATTAGATTGACCAGGCTGTCAGGCAGGGGTACATAGCTGAGGTCGCTCGCCATTTTGGCACCGTTTTTGAGGCTCCAGTCGAAGAAGGCGAGCGAAGCCGCGCCCTGCTCGGGCTTATCTTGCACCTTCTGCATCAGGATGAAAGTGGCACCGGTGATCGGCCAGGAATCCTTGCCCGGTTCGTTGGTCAGGATCTCGTTGAAAGCGGACTTGGTCCAGTCGGCATGCGCGGCGGCAGCGCGGAAACTGGCCTCGTTGGGCTCAGGGTACGCCCCTTCGGCATTTTGCAGCAAGGCATAAGGCATCTTGTTCTGCAACGCATAGGCGTATTCGACGTAGCCGATCGCCCCCGGCAAACGCTGCACAAAGGCCGAAACTCCTTCGTTACCCTTGCCACCCAGACCCTGCGGCCACTGCACGGCCGTCCCCTCACCCACCTTCTGTTTCCACTCCGGGCTCACCTTCGACAGGTAGTTGGTGAAGAGGAACGTGGTACCGGAACCATCAGAGCGTCGCACGACGGCAATCACCTGATCGGGCAAGGTCAGGCCCGGATTGATCTCGGTGATCTTCTTGTCGTTCCACTTGGTGATGTTGCCGAGGTAAATGTCGGCAAGCAGCGCCGGGGTCAGGTGCAGCGTGCCGGATTTGATCCCCGGGATGTTGATCGCCAGCACCTCGCCGCCAATCACCGCCGGAAATTGCGTCAGACCCTGCTTTTCCAGCTCTTCAGGCTTGAGTGGCATGTCCGACGCCCCAAAATCAACGGTCTTGGCCGCAATCTGCTTGATGCCACCGCCAGAACCGATCGACTGGTAGTTGATCTTGTTGCCGGTAGCCTTTTGATAAGCGTCGGCCCACTTGGCATAAAGAGGCGCGGGGAAGCTGGCCCCCGCCCCGGTCACCTCCGCCGCCACCACCGGCTGCGCCGCGCAGGCAAGGACCGACCACGCCACCACGGGCGCCAGATACCATTTCGACACTTTCGACATAAGTCACTCCCTTTGGATCTCGGTGTGGCATGGGGATGCGATCATCGCACCCATTTTGTCTAACCACGCAAATTTCCTAGCGAAACGCATACCATACCTGTATGAAAGCAAGGAAAGTGCCACAGCCTCACGCATTGGCATCCTCCGTGCTGGAGTTCGATAGGACCGGTCGCTGCCCGGGCGGGAAAACACCCCTCTGAAACGGCCGGTTAGGGCCTGATCGTCGAACCGGAACCAGAAACCCGCGCATCCCGTTTCACCTCCCGGCCGTCGACGACCAGGCCTACCTTGACCGCAAGAGTTATTGCCCCTTTCACAAGGATTCTTTCGCTTTAACGCCACCGAGTGCCGCCATGAACCCCATATCGATCGTCTTTTCCTGGATCGGCGACGCCGACCTCAGGGCCATGCACACCGGCAACGGAAAAGGGACGGCTCCCCTCGCGCAGCTGCTGCGCGAACGCCCCTTCCACGAAGTCCATCTGCTGGCCGGACAGGATGAAAAAGAAGCGCGTGCATTCGCCGCCTGGCTGGGAACAGACACCGCGGCGGTGGTCACCCTGCACTGGGCCCCTCTCATCAACCCGGACGACTACGGGGAGATCTGCCGCACTGCCCTGCGTGGGGTGGAGGCGGTCGCCAACCGCATGGCCAGCACCGATCGGCTCTGCTTCCACCTGGGTAGCGGCACCGCAGCCACGGCAGCAATCTGGATTCTACTCGCCAAGGCGGGGTTTCCCCAGGCGCAGCTACTCGAAGTCACCTCGGAGCGCACGGTGCGCGAGGTCACCATTCCCTTCTCGATCAACACCGACATGCTGCCGGATTTGCTGCGCACCCAGGATCAGCAGCTGATTCGTCTTGCGCACGAGGGGTTTCGCGACGCGCACCCTGAGTTTGGTTCGATCGCCTGCCAGTGCGAGGCAATGCGCCGGGTGGTGGAAAAGGCCACCCTGGTTGCCGCCCGGCACATCCCGGTCCTGATCCAAGGGGAATCCGGCACCGGCAAGGAGCTTCTGGCACGCGCCATCCACAACACCAGCCCGTTGCGCGAGGGCCCCTTCGTTGCCATCAACTGCGGGGCGATCCCCGATAATCTGGTGGAATCAGAGCTGTTCGGCCACGAAAAGGGAGCCTTCACCGGCGCCCTGACCCAGCGCAAGGGACTCTTCGTCCAGGCGCATGGCGGCACGGTTTTTCTCGATGAGATCGGCGAATTGCCCCTGTCGGTTCAGGTCAAGCTGCTGCGCGTGCTCCAGGAACATGAGGTCACCCCGGTCGGCAGCAACGAGACCGTCCCGGTCACCTTCCGCCTGATCGCCGCCACCAACAAGAACCTGCTCGAAGAGATGGCCGCCGGTCATTTCCGTGAGGATCTTTTCCACCGCATCGCCGTGGCCCTGCTGCTGCTCCCCCCCTTGCGCGCCCGCGGCCGCGATGTTGAACTCCTCACCGACCGCATCCTCGACCAGATCAACCAGGAGTGCCGGGATCAACCCGGCTTTCGCAAAAAATCCCTCACCGAAAACGCCCGCAAGCAGTTGCAAGAGCATCGTTGGCCGGGCAACATCCGCGAGCTGCAAAACACCCTACACCGCGCCGCCGTCTGGACCCAGGGCGAGATCATCCGTGGCCGGGACATCCGCGAAGCCCTGTTGCCAGAGTACACAAGCGACCACGGCGGCGAGCGCATCCTCAACCGACCGCTCGGGACAGGCCTCCGACTTGCCGACATCCTGACCGAGGTCGCCGACCACTATTTCCATCGCGCCCTGGCCGAAAGCCACAACAACAAGGCCCAGGCCACGCGCCTGCTCGGGCTGCCCAACGCCACCACCTTCGCCAACTGGTCGAAAAAATACCCGTGGGATCAGGGGCGGGGCAAGAAGGAGTCCTGATCGGGAAACCACGCCGCCGCACCCGATTCCAATTCCAGACCAGGATGGCCACGCGGCGGCGACGCGCGCGACAAAACCAAGCACGCTCCGACGCAATCAAAGGAACGCGCAAAGCCACCGCGCAAGTGACGCCCGACCTGGAATTGGCATCAGCCCATTCCCGACGGGATGCCATCCTTGCCCAGGTACTCCTGGATCTCCCGTTCGGTGCGCAAGGCCCTGCTGTCCTCGGCGACCAGGGCGCGCTTCCAGGCGCCCGCCGCTGCCCGAGGGATGAGAAAATCCTTGCCAAACAGGTAATCCTCTGGCAGTTTACCTTGCTTTTTCAGTATATTGACAAACTTGCCTGGAATGGTGTCACTCAAAGGCACCAGGGGCACTTCCGATGCCCTCCCCTCCTTTTCGATGCGCACCATGCGGCGTCCGAGATAAAAAATTTTGTAGCCCTCGTCATCCTCGAAAATCAGATCGTTCTTGACATCCCCCTCTTCGAGCTTCTTGGCCTCCTCGAACGGGTTTTTGTGCTCAATCACCATCGGCGCCTTATATTTCTCGATGGTCTCGCGCAACACCTCCAGGTTCTGCACCAGAACCAGGATCATCTGGTCCTTGAAGCGATCGCGGCAGGCGGGAGAGAGACAGGCGAGAAACTTATTGTTGAAGCGCAGAAGGACGCACTCATCCTCGGCAATGACGCTCGTGACCCGAACCCGCGGTGTCAGGAACGACACCTCGCCGAACACCTGCCCCGGCTTGAGAAACGCCAGGGGACTGGAAAAAGGGCGCTTATAGACGTTGGCCGCGCCGCGCAGGAGGACAAAGCAGGTATCCCCCAGATCCCCTTCGTTCAGGATCGACTGATTGGGTGGAACCTTGAGCAACTCCGCCTTGCTGTGCTCGACAATCTCCTCCTTGTATGCATCTGGAAAGTCCCTGAAGAATGGAATCTTATCCAAAAGCTTCTTTTGGATCATCCCGACATCTCCCCTCTCTGGCTTCAGATCGGGCACACAAGATGGCCCAGCTTTTCCGTCAACTTGATATTCTCGGCGTAGTCGACGGGGCAGTCTATGACGGCCACACACCGATCGGCAAGGGCTTGGCGCAGGATGGGCAACAGCTCGCGCGCCGATTCGACACGGTAACCCTTGGCGCCAAAACTCTCCGCGTACTTGACAAAATCAGGATTGGTGAAATCGATGTGACTTTCACGCCCAAAATGGTTCATTTGCTTCCACTGGATCAGGCCGTACTTGGCATCGTTCCAGATCAGGATGACGATCGGCAGGCCGATGCGCATGGCGGTTTCGATCTCCTGGGAGTTCATCAGAAAGCCGGCATCGCCGGTCACAGCCACCGCTGCCCGATCCGGGCGCACCATTTTTGCCGCCATCGCCCCGGGCACGGCGATGCCCATCGCCGCAAACCCGTTGGAGATGATGCAGGTATTCGGGCGTTCGGCCTTGAACATGCGCGCCATCCACATCTTGTGCGCGCCAACGTCGGAGACGACGACATCCTCCGGGTCGAGCGCCTGGCGCAAGTCCCAGATGATCTTTTGCGGCTTGACCGGGAACCCTTCGTCGTTGGCGCACTGGCTGGACTCGTCGACGATCGCCTGGCGCAGGGTATCGGCGAGGCGCTGTCTCCGCCCCTTGGCCTCGGCGGCGATCCCCTTCAGTGCCGCGGCGATATCCCCGACCACCCCCACTTCGACGACGTAGTGCTCATCCACCTCCGCCGGACTTGCGTCGACATGAATGATCTTGCGATTGCGATCGCGGTGCCACAGGTAGGGGTGATATTCGACGATATCGTAGCCGACACAGATGATCACATCGGCGCGGTCAAATCCGCAGGAGACATAGTCGTGCGCCTGCAGCCCCACTGCCCCAAGGCAGAGGTCATGCGAAAAGGGGATGACCCCCTTGGCCATGAAGGTGGTGGCCACCGGAATGTTAAGTTTCTCGGCAAAATCAACAAGTTGCTCTGCTGCCCCGCCGCGAATCACCCCGTTGCCGGCCATGATGATCGGGTAGTCCGCCGCGGAGATCACCCGCGCCGCCTGGGCCATTTTCTCCTGGGGTGGCACCGGCAGCTTGGCGCGTTGGGCCTTGAGAGGAGATTTGCCGTCTATCGCCATCTCGGCGATATTTTCCGGAAAGTCGATGAAGGCGCAGCCGGGCTTTTCCGCCTGGGAAACCTTGAACGCCTTGCGCACCACCTCCGGGATCACCCCGGGGTCGAGGATTTGCGTGGCATATTTGGAGATGGGGCGAAAAAGGCTGACCAGGTCCAAAACCTGATGGCTCTCCTTGTGCAAGCGGGTGGTGCCCGCCTGGCCGGCGATCGCCACCAGCGGCGCCCGATCCATATTGGCATCGGCGACACCGGTGATCAGGTTGGTCGCCCCCGGCCCGAGCGTGGCCAGGCACACCCCGGCCCGTCCGGTCAGGCGGCCATACACGTCGGCCATGAACGCGGCCCCCTGTTCGTGTCGGGTGGTAATGAAGCGAATCGAACTCCCGAGCAGGGCATCCATGATGTCGAGGTTCTCTTCACCCGGAATGCCAAAGATGGCGGAGACACCCTCATTCTCAAGGCATTTTACAAATAATTCAGCGGCTTTCATCAGGAACTCCGGTGGTGATGGGGCGGGACCCGAACAGGAAACCTAGGAGGCAGCAACAGGGGACGCGGCATCGCCCAAATCGATCGAGGCTCTAACGCCCGGGCATGATCGCACACTAAGGCCTCGCGCGTCGATCACGTTTGTCGCGTTTTGCAAAATTTCCGTTTCCCCTTTTCAGCTGGCGGTGAATCCTCCCACCTCCCGGCGTTCAGCGGGGCCTGGCGTCTTCCGTCGGTGTGCACCCCGGATGAGGCGCCAGCAACGGCGCACGACTAAGCGGCCCCTGCCACCGGCACACACAACCTCAATGCCGACCCGGGTAGCGCCCTGCGATGACATCATTCTAATTCCATATCAAGCAGCAACTTCGTTGACTGCCTTGTTTGCTCCTCGCCGTACCAAAACGTATCTGTCTCGTTGCTCACACGTTGCAAGCCTCGTTGCCATCCTGATCTGGAATTGAAGTTAAGGTCCGTGCTCATCCGAACGTGATCGAAAGGTCAAGTTCGCATGCCACCGAAGATTGCCTTTGTTCCGAACCCCAGCGTCCAGGCATTGGGGGTTTTGACAGTATAAAGCTTCCAGGCCGCGCATCGGACGATCCTTCGTTCAGAGGTTCGAACATCATGAAATTTCATCATAATTTGTTTTGCAGGTCAAGGGGGGTCACCATTCCGACCCCCGTCGATGTAATCCCGCTCTTTCTGGGTTGGGTTGTCCGGGGTGTATTTTTCGCTGTTTTTCTCATGGACCAGCTCCTCAAGGATCGAGACAACCACCTGATCGATCCCTTCATTGACAAAAATCCCGGTCGTATCACAGGCGCAGTCAGGGCGAAGGTCGTAGACGGTTTCAAACAGGCTGCCGGTGCTTTTCAGCAGGCGTTCAAACTTGACCTTGAATGGCTCCACGTAGGCCGTCTTCATCATGTAGTCGGCGATGGCAAAAATTTCCTTTTTCAGACAATCGACGTGCGCGCCATACCAGTCGTTGGGGGAGATACGGTCACGCGTTCCGTGGAACTTGTCGGTCTCCCGGTCGCATTTGTCGACGACATCCCGATAATCCAGGGGGACATATTTTCCCGCCACGAAGTCGCCGCCGATCTCCGCCCCGGCCACCGCCTGAAGTGGCTGCCAGCAGAAGAACACGAGCAAAAGCAGCGCAATCCCCAATAAACCAACTCCATCGGCACGATCAGACATAACCACCTCCATTTTCATGCATACGGCGTGTTGTTTCAATCGGTGTCCACCACCAACCCAGGTCCACCACGACAGTGTGGGCAGCCCACCCTCTCCTTCGCGTCACGAGCCCCCAAATCATTTGACCAAGCCAGGCATGTCACCCCCCTCACGGCTCGCTGGCGTTGTCTGGTTGGCCAACGTCCCGCCCCCGAGCAGGCTCCTCCTCCACCCGAGGCTGGACGGGGACCGATGCACACGTGTTCACCGCCCGGGCAAGGGATTTAAGGACTACCAGTATAAGCTTGTCAACAGCTCTGCTTTTTGATATGGCCATCCCGCTGCCGCATCCACAATTCCAAGGCCCGCTGTAAACATTGGAGAATATTTCGTATAGATCTTTCTCGTATCTGTGCAATATTTCGCTTACAGCGGCCGATTTATCTGGCAGCGTAAAACGTTGTGCTGTCAGCTGAATGCTGTTCTCAAGACAATCAATATGGTAATCGAGCCAAAAGCTTGGTATCATCTCAGACAGTTCGCCATACGATTCGTTAACACTCTCCGTACATTTATAATCAATATCGTCGGCGTCAACACGCATACCCGTCGAACATTGGCCGCCATGAGCACGGTCCCCTTCCCCGCCAATGGGCATCTCTTCCGCATGGACGCACAGAGACTCACAGAAACAAAACAGCACAAAAACAAACACCACAAACCCCCGAATTATTTTGACCAAGCCAAGCATGTCACCCCCCTCACGGCTCGCTGGCGTTGTCTTCCTGTTGGCCAACGTCCCGCCCCCGAGCAGGCTCCTCCATGCGGCCGGGGGAAGACGCACAGGCGTTGACCCCGCGTGCAAAAAAATTCAAGATTAATGACAGGGTCTGGTTTACCGCTATACTATCCAGCGTCGATACTATGCTCCCACACGGGCAAATCCAGTGGCTGTCGTATACGTCGATAAACACATCTGCAAGGTTTTTCTTTACCTCTCTAACCATATCTTTAGGCACCTTTACATTCTTTGGCGCCATCACGCTACGGGTAACCGCAATCATTTCTTCCTCCAGACATGCAGAATGGTCACCATGCCAGAGACCAGGATGCGCAAGATGCCGCGGAGCATACGACTCATCAATTCTCTTTGTGCAACTGTTTATTATCGCGTCTACATCCATGTATCCACAAAAATTACACGACGTTCTAGGACGGATCCCCCCGATGCTATCCAATTTCTGCTCCGAACAGGCGCATAAAGATTCACAATGGCAAAATAGCATCAAGGAAAGGATTGCGCAGCCACGAATAAATCTGATAATAAAGAACATACAGCCCCCCTACTACTAATCCCGGATACTGGCGGTCGTCGGACAAGCCGACGGCCGCCAGTATCCATCAATCTGTTACAACTTAAGAGATTTGCCCGTTTTCAAGGCAATCACCTCTTTTTAGGAGTGTATCCGTGAGCTTTATACCGCTCCACCCCACCGCTTGGAGATTTATTGTATCTTCCATCACCAATCAACCCCCGCAATTTTTTCTGAGACTGCTCCCCTTTTCCAACTACACCAAGTAACGCCTTCCATGTGCCCTCTTGAATGTAACCGGACTTTTCACTTGGATCGATAGGCACTCCCATTTTCTCAAGCGCGTCTTGTATAATCTGGCGCCCAGCTCCACCGCCATGTTGAAAAACTACATCCGCAACAGCCTTTGCAGTTTCCGCCCCTCCCTTCGCCACCAGAACATCCAGCGCCTCATGACCACCTGCTTCAGATAAACGGTTGTCAAAATATTTTCGGTATAGGTCTGGGACTTGTTCAGGTCGGAGATCACTTGGCTTAAGATCACCGTTACCTACCAACTCTTTTAGAGTTTGCGGCATAATTCCGGCAACGGACCCATTGTCTTTATTTTCCTTCATACCCCCCTCCCAGTCGTAGATGCGCATGTAGATGTCCTTCTCGGCCTGGGTAGGGTTGGACAACCTATCCACTCCTCGGCTGAACTCGCCCCGATCCTCTGGGTTAAGATCCTTCCTCTTCTGCACTTCCTCCGGGATAGGCGGCGTGGTCAGACCGTCTTTCGGCTTCCTATCCGTCGCGTCCGCCTCCAACCCACGCGCTCCGGGATTTTCGTTCTCCGCGCCGCCGCCCCCCGGAACATCCTCCTTGAAGAGATCAGGAACCGGCTCCTTCGCCAGTGCATACCCGGCGCGTATCTGCCTCTTGACCTCCTCCGGAATCTGCTCGGCGCGGCCGCGATCCATCTCCCGCGCCCTCTTGGCTGCTTCGATGTTGCGCGGGTCGCGGGCGGCGATCTGGTAGCCAAGCTTGCGGTGGTAATCCGACGCATCCCCGCCGCCACCACCTTTGCCGACGTAACGACCGTCGCTCGTGTCGTAAGCCTCGGGGCGTCCGCCCCCTCCTGCTTTCTCACCAACGCCTGATTGACCAGTGCTCATGATCCTTCCTCCAAAACGGGGCCTTCCGTGAAGTGAAGGGTGAACCATCGGGAGTGGTCCCAACCGCCGGATCCAGGGTATGCCCCACGTGCGACCGAAGCGCATCGTCTGGAATCCGGCGTGCGGTTCACCTCAAAGCCCCCCACCGGCCCCGGCGGGTGGGGGGCTTTGTCAAAAAAGGGTTTTGAGAGTGCCAACCTCTGAAACGATAGCTCTCCGTGTATTTCATGCAAACTCAGCATGCTACACCTTGAAAAAGCCCGATATGCCGCTTGTGGGCTGACACTCTCCGAATCATTTTAACCAGGCCAGGCATGTCGTCCCCTTCACGGCTCGCTGGAGTTGCCTTGTTGGCCAACGTTCCGACCCCGGGCAGGCTCCTCCTCCTCCTCCCGAGGCTGGACGGGGACCGATGCACATGTGTTCACCGCCCGGGCAAGGGATTTAAGGACTACCAGCATAAGCTTGTCAACAGCATCGCTTTCTGATATTGCTACTCCGCTGCCACACCCACAATTCCAATGCCCGTCATAAATTAAAGAGAATAACTCATATAGATCTTTCTTGTATTTATGTAGCCTCTCGCTTACCATGGCCGATTTGTCTGGCGATACAAAACACTGCGTTATCAATTTAATATTATCCTCAAGACATGTCATATGGTAACCAAGCCAAGAGCCCGGGTTCCTTTCGGATCGATCGCCATACGATTCATCAACACTCTCCGTGCATTTATTTGCAATATCGTCGGCGTCAACACGCATACCCGTCGAACATTGGCCGCCATGGGCACGGTCCCCTTCCCCGCCAATGGGCATCTCTTCCGCATGGACGCACAGAGACTCACAGAAACAAAACAGCACAAAAACAAACGCCACAAACCCCCGAATTATTTTGACCAGGCCAGGCATGTCACCCCCCTCACGGCTCGCTGGCGTTGCCTTCTTGGCCAACGTTCCGCCCCCGAGCAGGCCCCTCCTCCACCCGAGGCTGGACGGGGACCGATGCACATGTGTTCACCGCCCGGGCAAGGGATTTAAGGACTACCAGCATAAGCTTGTCAACGGCTTGGTTTTCTGATATTGCCACCCCGCTGCCACATCCACAATTCCAATGCCCGTCGCAAACATCGGAGAATATTTTATACAGATCTTTCTTGTATTTATGCAACATTTCGCTTGCCACGGCCGATTTATCTGGCACCACAAAATGCTGCGCTGTCAATTGAATGCTGTTCTCAAGGCATTCAACATGGTAACCGAACCAAAAATTTGGGGCCATTCCGTACTGCTTGTCATCTGATTCATCAACCATCTTCTCGCATCTATACGCAATATCGTCGGCGTCAACACGCATACCCGTCGAACATTGGCCGCCATGGGCACGGTCCCCTTCCCCGCCAATGGGCATCTCTTCCGCATGGACGCACAGAGACTCACAGAAACAAAACAGCACAAAAACAAACGCCACAAACCCCCGAATCATTTTGACCAAGCCAGGCATGTCACCCCCCTCACGGCTCGCTGGCGTTGTCTGGTTGGCCAACGTCCTGCCCCCGAGCAGGCTCTTCCGTACGGCCGGGGGAGGAGGGGCATGCGTTGACCTTGCGTGCAAAAAATTTCAAGACTAATGACAGGCCCCGGTCTACCGCCATACTGGTCAACGTCGACACTATGCTCCCACACGGACAAATCCAGTGGTCATCGAAAACACTGTCGAACACATCCCTCAGTTCACCATTTAATTTTTTGACATCTTCCTCGAACACCTTCACATGCCCTGGCTTCAGCACGCTATCCAGGACAGCACCGATTTCTCGCTCAAGACATGTCCGATGGCGGCTGTACCATAGTCTCTTATTGGCAATCTCTTCCGGAACATAGGATGCAGCAACCTCCTCTGTACAGCCCTTTATGATCGCATCCGCGTCTATGTATTTATCGGAAACACATGACATCTTAGAACAGACTTCCCCCGTGTTATCTGGCTTCTGCTCTGAACAGGCGTATGAAGATTCATAATAGAAAAGTAGCGCCAAAGCAAGGATTGCGCAACCATGAATAAACCTGATAATAAAGAACATACGGTCCTCCTACTGCTAATCTCGGATACCAGTCGTCAGACAGGCCAACGACTGGTATCCATTAAGCCGCTACATCTCAGGGATATAGCCTATTTTCAAGGCAATCACTTCTTTTTAGGAGTGTATCTATGAGCCTTATATCGCTCCACTCCACCGCTTGGAGCTTTGTTATACCTTCCATCGCTAATCAGCCCCCGCAATTTCTCCCGGGATTGTTCCCCTCTTTCAACTACACCAAGCAACGATTTCCAGGTACCTTTTTGGATGTAGCCGGACTTTTCATTTGGATCGATAGGTACTCCCATTTTTTCAAGCGCGTCCTGTATAATCTGGCGCCCAGCTCCACCACCATGTTGAAAAACTGCATCAGCAACAGCTTCCGCGGTTTCCAGCCCCCCTTTTTTCACCAGCTCGTCCAACGCCTTATGACCTCTCGTTTCACCCACTTGGGATAAACGATCGTCAAAATATTTACGGTAATACTCCGGAAACTCGCCCGGATCGAGGTCGCTGGGTTTAAGATTTTTATCCTTCGACAGCTCTCCAAGGGTTTTCGGCTTAAACCCAGCAACCGTTCCATCTTGATCCTCATTCGTGCCCCCCTCCCAGTCGTAGATGCGCATATAGATGTCTTTCTCGGCCTGGGTAGGGTTGGACAACCTATCCACTCCTCGGCTGAACTCGCCCCGATCCTCTGGGTTAAGATCCTTCCTCTTCTGCACTTCCTCCGGGATAGGCGGCGTGGTCAGACCGT
>PEAJ01000018.1 GCA_002753495.1 Magnetococcales bacterium HA3dbin3
ACGGGTGCTGAAGGATCCGCCCCCGCCGATGACGGATGACGCCCGTCCGGAGGCGATGGCGGTGGCGTCGGAGCCGAAAAAAAAGAAGAAAAAGAAAAAAAAGAATCGTTAAAACGGGAGTATGGGTGATGCCGGTAGGGCGTGACACTACGTGCGGGGGCGAGCCCGTCGAACAAGGCACGGAGCGCGTCGAACGGACCGCGCCCAGGGTGGAGTCTGGAAAGACATCGATCCTGGTGCCGGTGTTTAACAACGTGGCATGCGTGACCCTGCTGCATCGCTCCCTGACCCGACACACCACCGATCACCCCTACGAGTTGATTCTGATCGATAACCACTCGACCGAGCCCGGGATGGCGGCGCTCTATGACACCCTCGGCGACGATCCCCGGGTCAAGATCCTCCGCAACGCGACCAATCTTGGTTTCGGCAAGGCCAACAACCGTGGCTTGCGGGAGAGCTCCGGCGCATTCATTGCCCTGATCAACTCGGACATGTTCTTTCTGGAGCCCTGGCTGGGGCCGGCGTTGGAGCTCTTTGCTGCCGATCCGGGCTGTGCCGCCGTGCAGGGGATGGTCCTTTTGCCCGAGGAGGGAGCCCCGCTTGCGGCGTGGAAAACGCAAACCTGTGGTGCCCGCTTCGATGCCGATGGTCTGCCGCAATACCACCTGCCCGGTCTGGTCGCGGATGACCCGGCGGTGCAGGCACTCACAACGCTTGAGGCCTTCATGGGAACCGGCGTGATCCTGCGGCGATCGGTCCTCGAGGAGGTCGGATTCTTCGATGAAGATTATGATATTGTTTTCATGGAGGATACTGACCTGTCACTGCGCATCAGCGCCGCTGGCTACCGGATTCGTTTTGCCCCCCAGGTCAGGCTCGTGCATCTGCACAGTGCGTCGATGCCCTATCTGTCGCAGGAGGCCTACGACCGCTCCCGTCGCGCCAATCTGGCCCTTTATCGCTGCAAGTGGCCGGCGGAGCGGGTACGGGCAATCGTTGCGGCCCAAAAATTGCGTCAGTAGTCGGGCAACCGGGCAACTGGGCAGTCAGGCTGCCCGGGTTGACCGGTCATCGTTGACGAGGCCATCGCTGCTGGTCGTCAGTGCCGGCAGCGGTTGCCAGCGTGGTGACGGGGAGTTGGATGACAGTCTCAGCGTTTCTTCAACGATCTTTGTCAACGATCAGGTTCGGGTTGGCCGGGTCGACGACCACCTCGACCTTTGGCTTGCCGGCCAGAAGGGGCCCGAGGGTGTGGGTGAGGGGTTTTTGCGGCCGTTCGGTCGGGGTCGCGTCGGACTTTTTGTGCGATGTCGGTGCCGCTTCCGGAATGATGGCATGCAGGTCGGACAGGGGATGGCCCATGGTTTTGTTGCTCCTCTTTCCACGATGACGCCGTTTCCGTAGAATGGACGCAGGCGTCCGGTTGCCGGGGACCCCATCATGACGCTCCCCGGCGGGGTTGTGCAATGCCGGCCACGAATCGGTTTTGGGGAAGTGATTGCGCGCGTGGGGTGGCAGATTGCGGGGGGGGGGCGATCGGTTTTCGCGCGTCGTGAAGGGAAGGGGAACGTCGCCAGGTGGTGGCGGGCCCGGATCTGGAAGTGGTGTGACAGGGAAGACCGTATCTCGAGGAGGAAACCATGACCCGTAAACATCTGCTGCTCCTTGCCTTGGCCGGCCTGCTTTCGATGAGCGGCTGCGCCAACAATGCCCAAACCGGGACCGGTGTCGGCGCCCTTTCCGGTGCCCTGGCCGGCAGCCTTCTGGGACCGTCGAAGAACAAGGAGGCCTACGCCCTCTTCGGCGGGCTGATCGGCGGGGCCCTGGGCTACGCCATCGGCAACGAAATGGATAAACAGGATCTGAAACGACTCAATTCCACCCTCGATTCGGCCCCTTCCAACCACACGACGCGTTGGGTCAATCCTGATACCGGCAAGGAGTTTGCCGTGACGCCGCGTCCGCCACAGGCACGTGGGGACCAGGTTTGCCGCGAAGCCGAGATCATCTCGGTGATCGATGGCAGGAGAGAGACGATGGTCACCAACGCCTGCCGCCTGCCGGATGGCCGGTGGGAGGTGCGTCCGCAATCCTCCTGATGGTCGCCAAGCCAGGGCTTTTCGTCAACCCACCCGCAAGCGCGCCGGCGAAGGGTGCGCCTGGGGTGGGGGGCACCGCGCTGTCGTCTCTCCCTCCGACCGTGATTGCCGAACGGTTGCGTGCGGGCGCGGCACGGTGTAGCGAGACCCCTCCCAGCCCCGGGAGGGAGACGGCGCCTCTGCGCCAGGCCGCGGTGCTGGTGCCGTTGATTGCCGGACAGAAAGGGTGGGAGTTGCTGCTGATTCGCCGCACGCAGCGGGTGTCGCACCACAAGGGACAGATTGCTTTTCCTGGCGGCAAATGGGAACCGAAGGATGGCGACTTCCTCGCCACCGCTTTGCGCGAAACCAGGGAGGAACTGGGGATAGATCCAACAACGATCGAGCTCCTCGGGGCGCTACCAGAGCGCATCACCTTGACGACCGGGTTTTTGATCCATCCCTTCGTCGGTCTGTTGTATCCGCCGCTGCGTTTGTTGCCGGAGGAGCGCGAGGTGGATGAGGTTCTGACCGTGCCACTCGAATTTTTCCTCGATCCCGCCCATCACGAGAGGGAGGTCGAGGCTGCCAGCGGCTTTGTTCACCACCGCTTTCACCGCGGGGCGTACTGCATCTGGGGGGCGACGGCGAGCATCATCCAGCGCTTCGTGGAGCTGCTTATGGTGCCGCTTTACTCCGACTCTTCCGGATCACGGGAGGGAACATGCGCATCACTTTGACCGTTGCCTTGGCGCTGGTCGCGCTTGCCGCGCTCTACCAGGGGTGCCGGTCGCTGTGGCGGTTCTACCGACCGGACGATGCCGGCGAAGGGGCAGCGACCCCCCCAGGGGAGAGACGCCTGCCGAGCGGGACGTGGCTGCTCTTGTTGTCGCTTCTCCTGCTGTTGGCACTGGGCATCGAGCACGTGCTGGAGGTCCCGGAACAACCACCGCGCCACTACGATCCGCCGCACATGGAAAATGGGCAGATTGTCCCCGGTCGGTTCTATTGAGAATCACCCCGGGGCTGTTCTTCCCGCCACCGCTGGTAGCGTTCGCGAAACAGCTGCTCCAGTTGGGCGACCACGCTGGCGTCCGGACTGCCAAGCACCCGCTGCATGAGGATTGCCGAGGCCTGTTCGAGCAATTGAAGATCAGCGTCGATCATCGGGTAGGTTTTTTTGAGTCGTTTCAGCGCTTTGACCGCGCTTTCCCCCGGTGGGGCGGGGATGTCGAGCGGAAGCAGAGAGGGCGGGGGTTCCGTCGCGACGACCGCGTTGCTCCGTGTCACCAGAAACTCGGCAAATTGCAGCAGGGTGTGCCGCTCTGCCGCGGCAAGGGAGCGCCACGCGGACAGCAACCGCCGCTCGTCGGCCTTGTCAGACATCGCTTTTCTCCCTGATGGGGCGACCTGAATGCGCACGCCAATTCCAGACCAGGACGGTGACGAGACAGCAACGTGGTGCGTGCGACGAAACAAACGCGCTCAGGCACGGCAAAGGGCGCGCAAGGCGGCCAACGAAGGGGGCGCTCAAAACAGAACCAGGATCAGGAGAGAACCTCGGCCCGGTCGCCGTCCGCCTGCTGGGTAGTCCCTTCCTCCTTGAAGCGGATGTTAACGTAGCTCTTGAGCATACTGATGCAGAAACGCCGCGCGTAGACCTCGCACTTGCGGCACCCTTGCGCATCCTCGGAGCAGTGGTTCTCCTTGTTGGCCCAGCAGGGAGCGAGGTTGTCGGTGATGACCGGGCAGTTCTGTTTGCCGGTGAAGTGACAGCCGCGACTCTCCCAGCAGGGGATGAGGGACATCAAACGGCGGATGCCGGCAATGCTGATACCGGCCTTGATCAACTTCCGCACCTCGATCAGCCACGCGACATCCTGTTCGCTGAAGTAGCGCGTTCCGGATCGATTCTTGTAGGCGATGAACAACCCCTCCCGCTCGTACATGTGGATGGTGCGAATGGAAATACCGAGCCTTTGTGCCACCACGCCGATCTTGACCATCTCTCCAGAGCTGGCGGCGCCTCGGTGCGTGCCTTCCGTGGAGCTTCTCTCCCCCGAACCGACTTCCTGAACAACCGCCGTCATTTGCTTTCCTCCCCTTCACTTTATTTTTCGCGCGCGCTTCGCGATCCGTTCCGACTGCCGCCGGCTCGGCGGGGTCGATGGAAACCGGATGGTAACGGCTTCGACGGAATTGTTACAGAATCATACACACCACCGGCCTGCACGGAAAGAAAAAAAACCCGCCCGAAGGGGAGTTCGGGCGGGTATCCTGAAATGCGCGGGGATGCGACTAGCGGTTGATGTTGAAGAACACCTCGCGTCCCCGGTACTGTGCGGCGGCGCCCAGCTCTTCCTCGATGCGGATGAGCTGGTTGTATTTGGCGATACGGTCGGAGCGGCTCAGGGAGCCGGTCTTGATCTGGCCGGCGTTGGTGGCGGCGGCGATGTCGGCGATGGTGGCATCCTCGGTTTCGCCGGAACGATGCGAAATGACCGTCGTGTAGCCGGCACGGTGGGCCATCTGCACGGCGTCGAGGGTCTCGGTCAGGGTGCCGATCTGGTTCACCTTCACCAGGATCGAGTTGGCAATCCCCTTCTTGATCCCTTCGGCGAGGATTTTCGGGTTGGTGACGAAGAGATCATCGCCGACAAGCTGCACCCGCTTGCCGAGGACATCGGTCAGCTTCTTCCAGCCATCCCAGTCGGATTCGTCGCAGCCATCCTCGATGGAGATGATCGGGTAGCGGTCGCACAGCCCCTTGTAGTACTCGACCAGCTCATCGACGCCCATCGAGCGCCCTTCGCCGGAGAGGTTGTACTTTTTGCTCTTGCTGTCGAAAAACTCGGAGGAGGCGCAATCGAGGGCGAGGGCGACATCCTTGTCCCGACCCGGCTCGTAGCCGGCCTTCTGGATCGCCTCCATGATCACCTGCAACGCCTCTTCGTTCGAGGTCAGGTTCGGGGCGAAACCGCCTTCGTCACCGACACCGGTGTTCAGGTTCTTGCCCTTGAGCACCTTTTTCAGGTTGTGAAACACCTCGGCGCCCATGCGCACGGCATCGGCCATGCTCCTGGCCGTCAGCGGCATGATCATGAACTCCTGAATGTCGACGTTGTTGTCGGCATGGGAGCCGCCGTTGATGATGTTCATCATCGGCACCGGCATGAGCTTGGTATTGACACCACCCAGGTAGCGATAGAGGGGCAGACCAGCCTCTTCGGCGGCGGCCTTGGCCACGGCCATCGAGACGCCGAGGATGGCGTTGGCACCCAGGCGGGATTTGTTCTCGGTACCGTCGAGTTTGATCATCGCGGCGTCGATGGCGTTCTGGTCGCCCCCCTCCATGTCGGCAATCGCATTGGGAATCTCGCCATTGACGGCCTGAACCGCCTTCATGACCCCTTTGCCAAGGTAGCGCTTGTTGTCGCCGTCACGCAGCTCCACGGCCTCGCGGCTGCCGGTGGAGGCTCCGGACGGAACCGCCGCCCGCCCCATGAATCCCTCTTCGGTCATGACATCGACCTCGACGGTCGGGTTGCCGCGGGAGTCAAGGATTTCCCGGGCGCGAACTTCAACAATTCCACTCATGCTCTTCTCCTGAATCAAAGCTGTTGACGATGGCGTAAAAACTTGAAATCAAGGCTTCCAAACGAGGTCGGGCTTGCGCGCCGCCGCGGTATCATCCAGGCGCTTGACCGGGGTGGTATGCGGGGCGCCACGCACCTTTTCCGGGCTCTGTTCGGCCTCCTGGCGGATGGCCACCAGGGCAGCGACGAAGCGATCCAACTCCTCCCGGGTTTCGGTTTCCGTCGGCTCGATGAGCATACACTCCGGGACCAGCAACGGAAAGTAGATGGTTGGTGCATAAAACCCATAATCGAGGAGGCGCTTGGCGACATCGAGGGCGGTGATGCCCAGGGTGCGGGCCTCTTCGCGCAAGGTGATAAGGAACTCGTGCGTGGCGCGGCGATGCGGGTAGGCGACTGAAAATCCGGCCTGGCGCAAGCGGGCCTGAAGGTAATTGGCGTTGAGCGTGGCGTAATCGGCGATGCGGCGCACGCCGCCGCCACCGACCAGGCGGATGTAGGCGTAGGCGCGCAACAGGATGCCGACGTTGCCGGTGAAGGCGGAGAGACGACCGATGGTGTGCGGGCGCTCCGCCGCGTCGAGCAGACGAAAACCATCCTCCCCGCGGGCGAGCAGGGGGATGGGCAGGAAGGGAAGCAGGCGTTCGCTCGCGAGGATCGGGCCGGCGCCGGGTCCCCCGCCGCCATGTGGCGTGGCAAAGGTCTTGTGCAGGTTGATGTGCACGGCGTCAAACCCCATGTCACCGGGGCGAACGCGGCCGACGATGGCGTTGAGATTGGCCCCGTCGTAGTAGAGCAATCCACCGGCTTCGTGTACGAGCGCGGCGATCTCTTGCACGCGACGCTCGAACACGCCCAGGGTCGAGGGATTGGTTAACATCAAGCCGGCGGTGTGCGGTCCGACCGCCTGGCGCAAGGCGGCAAGGTCGACATCGCCATCGGCGTCGACCGGGATCTCGCGCACGGTGAAGCCGCACAAGGCGGCGGTGGCGGGGTTGGTGCCGTGCGCGGCGCTGGGGACGAGAATCTCGCGGCGTTCCCGGTCGCCGCGCTGCTCGTGGTAGGCGCGGATCATCGCCACGCCGGCAAACTCCCCTTGAGCGCCGGCCATCGGCGCCAGGGAGCAGCCAGCCATGCCGGTGATGGCGGTGAGCATCTCTTGCAACTCGTACAGGGTGGCGAGCGTCCCCTGCCCGTGTGCCGCCGGTGCCAGGGGGTGAAGCCCCTGAAACCCTGGCAATGTGGCCACCGCATGACAGCCACGCGGATTGTACTTCATCGTGCAGGAGCCAAGGGGATAGAAGTGGGTGTCGATCGCGTAATTGCGCTGCGACAAGCGGGTGTAGTGGCGAATCGCCTCCAGCTCCGACACCTCTGGCAGCAACGGCGGCGTGTGCCGCAGAAAATGCCCCGGGATGGCATCGGCCGTCGGGGTGGCACAGGCCGCGAGGTCGGGCATCTGTGCCGGATTGCAACGATCATGCTGGCTCTTGGCAAAGATGACCATGTCACACCCCCAGGGCCTTGTGCAGCTGTGCCGCGAAGTGGTCGATCTCCTGTGCGCCGTGTCGTTCGGTCGTACACACGAGCAGGGCCTCGCCGAGGGCGGGGTAGTCGGTGGCGAGCGGATAGCCAGCAGCAATCCCTTCGCGCGCAAGAATGGTCACCACCTCCGTCACCGGTCGTGGCAGCAGCAGGACCGCCTCATGGAAGCGGGGACGATCGAAGAGAACCCTGACCCCGGGAATCGTCGCCAAACGCGCGAGAAGCCGGACCAGGTTGGCGTGACAGGCCAGACCAACGCGGCGCAACCCCTCTGGCCCGAGCAGGGCCATGTGGATGGTCGCGGCGATGGTCATCAACCCTTGATTGGAGCAGATGTTCGAGGTGGCCCGGGCACGTCGGATGTGCTGTTCGCGCGCCTGGAGCGTGAGGACGAAGCCCTCCTTGCCTTCGCGGTCGGTGGTACGGCCGACGATGCGCCCCGGCATCTGGCGCAGCAGGGGGGTCTTGCAGCAGAGGAAACCGAAGTAGGGTCCGCCGCCAGCCAGGGGAATGCCGAGCGGTTGGCCGTCGCCGCAGGCGATATCGGCGCCTTTTTCACCCCAATCGCCGGGTGGGACGAGAACCCCGAGCGTTGCCGGATTGACCACGGCGATGACCAGCGCCCCGCGGGCGTGCGCCCAGTCGGTCAGCGCGTCGACCTCCTCCAGGGTGCCGAAAAAGTTGGGGTGCTGGATGACAACAGCGGCAACCGCTTCCGTCGCCTGGGCATGCGGGGTTTGCGGATCGATGTGCCCGCCACCGGCGGTGAAGGGGAGTTCGACCAGCTCGATTCCCTGTGCCCGGGTCAGGGTGCGCGCCACCGCCCGGTAGCGTGGATGCACGGTCGTCGGCAGCAACACGCGTCGCGCCCCGTCTGGATGGGCACGCACCGCCATCAGGATCGCCTCGCCCAGGGCACTGGCACCGTCGTAGAGCGAGGCGTTGCTCGCCTCCATTCCGGTCAGGGCGGCGATCATGGTTTGGTATTCGTAGAGGGTTTGCAGGGTGCCCTGGCTTGCCTCGGCCTGATAGGGGGTGTAGGCGCTGTAAAATTCGCCGCGGGTGGCAATCTCCCACACCGCGGCCGGGATGTGATGCGCATAGGCCCCGGCGCCGACGAAGCAGAGGGTTGACCCCTCCCGCGCCGCCCGTTCCGTCATCAATCGCCGCAGCGCCATTTCGTTGAGCGGCGATGGCAGGGTGTCCGCGCCCCCCCGTTCCAACCCGGCGGGAATCTCCGCGAAGAGGGCATCGAGGTCGGTGACGCCGATCGTTGCCAGCATGGCGCGTACATCGGCCTCGGTGTGGGGGATGAAGGGCATGATCAGCCTCCAGGGTAATCGCTAGCCGCCGTGAACCGGCCTGCCGGCGCGCACGAAAGGGGGGCGCACCACGCGGGCGGGTTGCAATCGGCCGCGCATTTCCACCAGGCAACGCTCCCCGTCGCGGACGCCCTGATCAACCCGGGCCAGGGCAATGCCCGCGCCGAGGGTGGGGGAGTAGCTGCCGCTGGTCAACTCGCCGACACGCCGATCGCCAACCAAAACAGGCTGATGGTCGCGCAGCACCCCTGGTCCCTCGAGGATAATCCCGACGCGCCGCTGTGGCGCGAGTTTACCCCACAGCGGCGCAAGGGCGGAACGGCCGATAAAAGGACGATCGATCGGCTCCCAGGCGATGGTCCAGGCGAGGCCAGTCTCCAGCGGGGTGGTGGTGTCATTCATGTCAGAGCCGTAGAGATTGAGGCCAGCCTCCAGGCGCAGGGTGTCGCGGGCGCCAAGCCCGACCGGGGCAACCCCCAGCCGTATGAGCGTTTCCCAGAAGGGGATGATCCCGGTTTGTGGCAGGATGATCTCAAAACCATCCTCGCCGGTGTAGCCGGTACGAGCGACAAAAAGCTCGTCTTGCCACAGGGCGTGAAAGGGTTTGAGTGCCTGCAGACGCAGGCCGAGGGCAGGCGGCAGCGCCCGGGGTACCGCCTCCGCCGCCCGGGGACCCTGAACCGCCACCATGGCGAGGTCGGTGCGCTCGTGGATCGTGACCGCGCGACCGGTCGCGGTGGTTCGGATCCAGGCCAGGTCTTTTTCACGCGTACCGGCGTTGACCACCAGTCGGTAGGCGTCGGTACCGAGGCGATAGGTGATCAAATCATCGATCACCCCGCCTTCGGGGTTGAGCATGACGCCGTATTGCGCCTTGCCGCCATCGGTGTTGAGGCGGGCGACGTCATTGGCCAGCAGGTGCCGCAAAAAGGAGGTGGCCTCTGTGCCCACGATGTCAATGACGCCCATGTGCGAAACATCGAACGCCCCGAGACCGCGGCGCACGGCGTGATGTTCACGCACCTGCGACCCATAGTGCAGGGGCATCTCCCAGCCGGCAAAATCAACCATTTTGGCCCCGTGAGCCAGGTGCTGGTCGTAAAGCGGTGTACGCCGCGGCATGACCTCTCCCCCTTTACAAGGTTTTCCGGACCTCATCCACTCTTTTCAGGTTTGCCAGCAGCGACGCCAACTCTGCCAGGGGTACCATGTTCGGGCCATCGCAGGGGGCGTGGTCGGGGTCGGGGTGGGTTTCCAGGAAGATCCCGGCGACGCCGACGGCCACCGCCGCCCGTGCCAGCGGGGCGACGAAGCGCCGCTCCCCCCCGGAGGCCGTGCCCAGCCCCCCCGGTCGCTGCACCGAATGCGTGGCATCAAAGACGACCGGGTAGCCGGTCGCGGCCATGATCACCAGGGAACGCATGTCGACGACCAGATCCCGATAGCCGAAGGCAGCACCCCTCTCGCACAGCAAAAGATTGTGGTTGCCGGTCGCGGCGGCCTTTTCGGCGACGCGCGCCATATCCTCCGGCGCCAAAAATTGCCCCTTCTTGATATTAACGGGTCGCCCCGTTGCCGCCACCGCCTGGATGAAATCGGTTTGACGGCATAAAAAGGCCGGAGTCTGCAACATATCCACGGCATTTGCAACGTCCGCGGCCTGGGCGGCGTCATGAACGTCGGTGATCACCGGCAGACCGGTCACCTCGCGCACCGCTCGCAAGATGGCGAGCCCCTCCTCCAGACCAACACCACGAAACCCCTTGAGTGCCGTGCGATTGGCCTTGTCGAAGGAGGACTTGTAGACCAGCGGCATTCCCAGGTTGGCAGAAATCCGTTGCAGCTGCTCGGCGCTGCGCAGGGCAAAATCCCGCCCCTCGATGACGCAAGGGCCGGCAATCATCGCCAGCGGCAGATTCTGGCCAAATTGAACCGACCCGACCGTAATCGTGCGCGGTGTCGTTGGTTCAAGGTTCACGCGTGCCCCCTGGGAAGAACAGGGATACGGGGATCCCTTCCCGCGCCGAGCGAAGGCACGGCAGCGGCGGGGCTGTTCTGGCAGGCACCCCCACCGCCGGTACCAGGGCAGGCGGGGAGCAGGAACCGGTCAACGACCATCCTTGCAATCCAGACCGGCACGCACAAAGGCGGCGAACAGAGGGTGAGGGTGCCGCGGCCGCGACTTGAATTCCGGATGGAACTGGCAGGCGACGAAGAAGGGATGGTCCGGCAACTCGACGATCTCCATCAAACCACCGTCCGGGCTGGTGCCGGTGAAGCGCATGCCCGCTTCCTCGAATTGCCGACGGTAGTTGGTGTTGATCTCATACCGATGGCGATGGCGCTCGGAGATCTCCTTTTGGTCGTAGGCGCGGGCGGCCCGGCTCCCTTCCAGCAGATGGCACGGGTAGGCACCAAGTCGCATGGTTCCCCCTTTGTCGATGCCCTTGTCCCGTTTTTGCACGCGCTCCCCATCGACCCACTCGGTCAGAAGCGCCACCACCGGATGCGGCGTGTTGGGGTCGAATTCGGTGGAGTTGGCATGGGTAAGCCCCAAGACGTGGCGGGCAAACTCGACGATCGCCATTTGCATGCCCAGGCAGATCCCAAGGTAGGGGAGACGTTGCTCGCGGGCGAAACGGATGGCGAGAATCTTCCCTTCCGTGCCGCGTTCGCCAAAGCCACCGGGAACGAGAACGCCATGCACGCCGTGCAGCTGTGCCTCGACGCCGCTCTCCTGCAGGGACTCGGCATCAACCCAGCGCAGGGTGACCCGACAGTCGTTGGCGATACCGCCATGGTGCAACGCCTCGACGATCGACTTGTAGGCGTCCTTCAACTCCATGTACTTGCCGACGATGCCGATGGTCAGCTTGGAGTGCGGGTTGATCACCTTCTCCAGCACCTCTTCCCACTCGGTGAGGTCAGGTTCCCGATTCGGCATGTTGAGCAGGGTGAGAATCTTGCGGCCAAAACCCTCCCGGTAGAGGGCAAAGGGGACGCGATAAATCGTGTCCTGATCGACGCAGGCGATGACGGCATCCTGGTCGACGTTGCAGAACAGGGCGATCTTCTTCTTGTCGTTGGCGGGAATCTCGCGATCGCTGCGGCAGAGGAGAATGTCAGGTTGAACGCCGATCGCCCGTAGTTCCTTGACCGAATGCTGGGTGGGTTTGGTCTTGTGCTCGCCGGCGGTGTGGATGAAGGGGACCAGGGTGAGGTGGACGAAGACTGTCTGGCTGCGCCCAAGGTCGATGCGCATCTGGCGGATGGCTTCAAGAAACGGCAGAGATTCGATGTCTCCGACCGTGCCGCCGATTTCGACGATCACCAGATCAAAATCCCCGGCCACGCTTTTGATCGCCTCCTTGATGGCGTCGGTGACGTGGGGAATCACCTGCACCGTCGACCCCAGATAATCCCCGCGTCGCTCCTTGCGGATGACGCGCTGGTAGATGCGACCGGTGGTGAAGTTGTTCTCCTTGCCCATCGGCACGCCGAGGAAGCGCTCATAGTGGCCGAGGTCAAGGTCGGTCTCCGCGCCGTCGTCGGTAACGAACACCTCGCCATGCTGGTAGGGGCTCATCGTACCGGGGTCGACGTTGAGGTAAGGGTCGAGCTTTTGGATGGTGACCGAGTAGCCACGCGCCTGCAACAGGCACCCCAGGGATGCCGCCGCAAGCCCCTTGCCCAGGGAGGACATCACACCGCCCGTCACGAAAACAAATTTGGCCATACGTCGCAACCCATGCACCACCAAACGGACAAACAATCCTGCCGGCATGAAACGCCTGCGGCACCCTTCCACGGACGAAAGACTCGAAAGCTCAAGGAGAGCGCCGGGGGGGTATCCTACCAGGAGTTAAACGCCGCGTCACTGCCGCCTTTGCATGGTTGATCGTCGCTCCGAACTCCCGTGGCCATGATCGGGGAGATGGGGCGATAAGGTGCTTGAACGGCCTTCACTTCTTCGTCCAGCATGGTATGCTTGTTGCGTTTTGTTGCGCCCATAGTGTCTCGCGAGACCACCGGATCCAACAGTCAGGAAGTTGCCATGACGAAGCGAATGGAAGCGACCCCCCTCCCGCGCACCCCCGTCAAGCTCCAGGTGTATGGCATTGTTGCCAGCCTTCTGTTGCTGTTGCTTCTCAACACGGTTCTGGGGTTGAGCAGTGGCGCGAAGGGTTCCCAACGGGATGGGGAGACGATGCGGCTGCTCCAGGACCTGACCCGGGGTGTCGGGCGGCTGGAGACGATCGCTTTTCGGCAAGCGCTGCTGCTTGAACAGGCCGTGTCCACAGGCGATGTCGGGGAGAGACGGGCGCGCTTCCAGGAGACGGTGGAGGAGGGCAGCAAGCAAATGGCCAGCTTACAAGCGCTCCTGAAGAAGGCACAAGCCACGATTGCCAACCTGGAATCAACCAAGGACGGGCAGCGCCTGAGCCAGATTTTCACCGCGTCGGAGAAGGGGTTGCGCGACCAGGCGGAGATGGGGGCGCAGATCCTGGATTTGGCCCAGCGACGCGATGTTGCCCAAGGACGCAAGGTGCTTGAGGAGCTGACCCAGCACCACAACGCAATGATCAAAAGCCTCGACATGGCCCAGGCCACCGCCGGCACCTTGAGTGGCGCACTGACAGGAGCTTTTGCCCAGGGCAAGAGCGGCAAGATCCGTCTTCTTGCCTGGGGTCTTGTCGTCCTGGGTTTGATCCTCGGTGGTGGGGCGACGTGGTGGGTGTTGGTGCGCCACGAACGCGATCTGGCAGACCTTCTTGCCGGTCGGCCGGCGGGCGTGGCAGCCCGGGAACCAACCCGAGAAGCGTGTCCCGGTGTTGCGAGCGGAAGGGGTTTGGCGATCGGAGGCGGCGAGTCGATCGCGGAGATCGAGGCCGGCCTGGTGCGACTGGAGGGGCTTGGCGAGCCCCTGCACAATCTGGCGAGTGCCCTGGCGGCCCACGTCCAGGAGATGACCGAAGGAGCGGACAAGGCGATCTACGATGCGCGCGAGATGCGCACCAACATGACCACCATCAATGCCTGGGCCGAAGAGTCCAATCAGCACATGCATGTCATCTCGCAGTCGGCGGATGAGTCCAGCGCCAACATGCAGTCGATCAACAAGGCCTCCGAGGATGCCAATACCGCCTTGAAGATGGTCGCCGAGTCGTCGGAACAGGCAAGCGTCAGCATGAACTCGGTGCGCGATGCTGCCGAACGGACCAACCGCAACCTAAACGAAGTGGCACGTTCGGTCGAGGAGTTGAATCTCTCCCTGATGGAGGTGCGCAGGCAGTGCGAGGCGGCGGATCGGGAATCCGGTCAGGCCAGCCACAACGCCCAGAACAACTCCGAGGTGATGGCCAACCTTGCCAAGGCGGCGCAGGAGATCGGCAAGGTGATCGAGCTGATCAACGAGATTGCTGACCAGACCAACATGCTCGCCCTCAATGCCTCGATCGAGGCCGCCGGCGCCGGGGATGCCGGCAAGGGGTTTGCCGTGGTCGCCAACGAGGTCAAGGAGTTGGCGCGTCAAACCACCGACGCCATCCGCCTGGTCGGCGACAGCGTCGATGAAATCCAGGAGAAAACCTCCGAAGCGACCAAGGCCGCGCACGAAATGGCGCGCAACATCGAACGCATCAGCCAGTCCAATCGTGAGATTCTTCACACCGTTGACAGCCAGAGCAACAACATTCAGGCGGTGGCGCGGTCGATGGAGGCGGTGGCGTTGGAAAACAGCGAGGTGACGCGCCTGGTCGCCGAATCGAGCGGCGGCATCTCCGAAATGAGCCGCAACGTGAATGAAATCTCCGAAGGGATTGCCGAGGTGACACGCAACGTGACCGAGGCGACCGAGGGGATCCACCGCATGGCCACCGGGGTGGCTGAGATTGCCCGCGGCAACATCGAAAATTCACAGAACGTCGCCGATGCCGCCAGCTCCACCACCGGCGTCATCTCCAGCATGGAGTTGGTGAATGAAACCGCGGGCAAGATTGGCGAAATGGGCACGGGGATCGCAACCCTGGCCGAAGGGCTGGACCGCGAGGTTCACGAAGTGCGGCGGATCCTCGACGCCCTGCGCGGGTGATGTTGGCGGCGCGGCGATGGCGGGAACGGCGCGGGCTTTTGCCGGTTTTGGTCCCGGTCAGGGGTGCGTTCAGGGGTCCAAGGGGACGATCTCCCGCCCTTGATGATTGCCGAACGCCGCTGCCGGTACGTCGCCGGCCAGATAGAGCTGCGCGCGCAGCGGCCGGACCCCGATGCGGTCGCCGCGTTGCAGCGTCAGCTGGTTGTGGCGGGCACGGGTCAGCTCCGCTTCCAGACGCTGGCCGGAGAGCGCGCGCAGGTCAAGACGAACGCTCGCACCAAGCACCGCCTGGTGTTCCAGGATGACCGGGAAGGAGCCCGGATGATCGACCGGGGTCAGCTCCAGGTCGTGCGGGCGGATGAACAGGTTGCCCGGTACCTCCGGCAGCGTGGCGTACTCCGCCACCGGCAGCGTCAGACCGACCTCGGTCTCCACCACCCCGTGCACAACGCGACAGGCCAGGGTGTTGACGTTGCCGAGGAACTGATAGACAAACGCCGAGGCCGGATGATCGTAGATGCGGGTTGGTGTGTCGGCCTGTTCGATGCGTCCCTGGTTCATCACCACGACGCGATCGGCCACCTCCATCGCCTCCTCCTGATCATGGGTAACGAACACCCCGGTGATGCCAAGCGTGTCGTGCAGATGGCGCAGCCAACGCCGCAAATCACGCCGCACTTTGGCATCGAGGGCGCCGAAGGGCTCATCGAGCAACAGAAGTTTCGGCTCGATGGCCAGGGCCCGCGCCAGGGCGACGCGCTGCCGCTGCCCGCCGGAAAGCTGCGACGGATAACGATCGGCGAGAAAGCCGATCTGCACCAGCTCCAGGAGTTGTTCCACCCGCCGCCGGATTTCACCCTTGTCCGGCCGGCTTGCCCGTGGTCGCGCCTCCAGACCAAAGGCGATGTTCTCGAACACCGTCATATGCCGAAACAGGGCGTAATGCTGGAAGACGAAGCCCACCTGCCGTTCACGCGCGGAGAGGCGCGTGGCATCGGTCGCGTCGAAATGAATGGCGCCACGGTCGGGTTTTTCCAGGCCGGCGATGATGCGCAACAGGGTGGTCTTGCCGGAACCGGAAGGTCCAAGCAGGGCGAGCAGCTCCCCGGAACGGATGGTCAGCGACACATCGTTTAACACGATGATGCCGCCGGCGAAGGTCTTGGTGATGGAGTGAATGTCGATCATGCGCGACCCTCTTCTTCCAATTCCATATCAAGTGGCAACTTCGTTGGCTGCCTTATTCGCTCCTCGCCGTACCAAAACGTATCTGTCTCGTCGCTCACGCGTTGTAAGCCTCGTTGCCATCTTGATCTGGAATTGGAACTCAATGCTCTGCCGCCTGCAACTGGTCGCGATAGCGCCACTGCAGAACATTTTTCACCCCCAGGGTCACCAGGGCGAGGATGGTGAGCAGGGAGGCGACGGCAAAGGCGGCGACGAATTCATATTCGTTGTAGAGAACCTCGACGTGCAGAGGCATGGTGTTGGTCAGGCCGCGAATGTGACCGGAGATGACCGACACCGCGCCAAACTCCCCCATCGCGCGCGCGTTGCAAAGCAGCACCCCATACATCAGGCCGTAACGCACGTTGGGCAGGGTGACACGCCAGAAGGTTTGCCAGCCGGAGGCACCGAGCATCAACGCCGACTCCTCGTCCTCCACCCCCTGCTCCTCCATCAACGGGATCAACTCGCGGGCGATGAAGGGGAAGGTGACGAAGAGCGTCGCGAGGATAATGCCGGGGACGGCGAAGACGATCTTGACATCAAAAGGCCGCAGCAACGGTGTCGCCCACCCTTGCGCCCCGAACATGAGGATGAAGATCAATCCCGCCACCACCGGCGATACCGAAAAGGGCAGATCAATCAAGGTCAAAAGCAGGGCGCGACCCGGGAAACGAAACTTGGCGATCGCCCAGGCGGCACTGACGCCAAACAACAAATTGCAGGGGATGGCGACCAGTGCGACCAGCAAGGTCAGGCCGATGGCGCTCTGGGCATCCGGGGTGCGCAGGGTGGCAAAGTAGAAGGCAAACCCCTGTGCCAGCGCCTCGCCGAAGACGACAAACAACGGCAGGAATAAAAATCCACCGAGAAAGGTCAACGCCAGGGTCAGGAGCAGCAGACGCACCCAGAGCGGCTCGCTCAAAAGTTCGGAGCGATTGCTGAGGAACGGGAGATCAGCGCGGCGCGGGGACATGGCGTCAGGGGTCGATCCGGCGTCGGCGCCAGACCTGCAGGGTGTTGATCAGGATCAGCAGCGTAAATGACACCACGAGTATCACCGCCGCGATGGCGGTGGCGGCGGCGACGTCATGTTGTTCCAGCTGAATGACAATGAGCAGCGGGGCAATCTCCGAGATGCCGGGCATGTTGCCGGCGATGAAGACGACCGAACCATACTCTCCCAGGCCACGGGCGAAGGCGAGGGCAAAGCCGGTCAGCATCGCCGGCAGCAGCGCGGGCAGGATGACGCGCCGGAAGACGCGGGTTCGACTGGCGCCCAGGGTCAGTGCCGCCTCTTCGACCTCGCTGTCGATATCCTGCAACACCGGTTCGACCGAACGCACCACCAGCGGCAAACCGATAAACACCATGGCGACGACGATGCCCAACGGCGTAAAGGCGACCTTGACTCCCAACGCCAGCAATCGGGAACCGAGCCAGCCGTTGGGGGCGTAAAGGCTGGTCAAGGCGATGCCGGCGACGGCGGTTGGCAGGGCGAAAGGGAGATCCACCAGGGCATCGATCACCTTGCGACCGAAAAAGCGGTAGCGCACGAGGATCCAGGCCACCAGCACCCCGGCGATCACATCCACCAGTGCGGCGATCGCTGCCGCGCCGAAGCTCAAGCGATAGGCCGCCAACGCCCGCTCGTTGAGCGCCTTGGCGACGAACGCCTCCCCGCTCAACCCCGCCGCCTTGATGAATATCCCCGCCAGAGGCGCGAGAACAAGCAGGGAGAGGGTGAACATCACCAACCCCAGCGTCAGGCCGAAACCGGGGAGAACCCCGGTACGCACGGATCCTCCGGCATGTGCCGCCGCGACAAGGGGTTCGGGTCGCGGCGCGGGGTTCATGGGGCCGGCTTGGATTTTTGGATCTGATCGAAAAGTCCACCGTCGGCGAAGTGACGGGCCTGTGCCTGTTGCCAGTCGCCAAACCGTTCCTGGAGGGTGGTCATGAGCAGCGGCGGAAATTTTTGCGCATGTCGGGTCGCCACCGTCGGGTCGGTGGGACGAAAATGGTGCCGCGCCAGGATCTCCTGCCCTTCCGGGGTGTAGAGGTAGCGCAGGTAGGCCTCGGCGACCTTGCGCGTGCCGCGAGCATCGACGACACGATCGACCACCGCCACCGGTGGCTGCGCCAGAATGGAACGGGTGGGCCGGACAATCTCTAGATCGTGCGGCCCAAGCTTTTCGACCGCGAGGATCGCCTCGTTTTCCCAGGCGAGCAGGAGATCCCCCAGTCCGCGCTTGGCGAAGGTGGTCGTCGCCGCGCGCGCGCCGGAGTCAAGCACCGGAACCCGCGCCATCAGCTGCTCCATATATCCCCGAACCTTGCCCGGGTCGCCACCAAACTGCGTCTCCGCCCAGCTCCAGGCGGCGAGGTAGTTCCAACGCGCCCCGCCCGAGGTTTTGGGGTTGGGGGTGATCACCTGCACCCCGGGGCGAATGAGATCGCCCCAATCTTTGATTCCCTTCGGATTGCCCTTGCGCACGAGAAAGACGATGGTCGAGGTGCAGGGGGTACTCTCATGGGGCAGGCGGGCTTGCCAATTCCTGGGCAGGAGTTGGTGTGCCGCCAGTGCGTCGATGTCATAGGCGAGGGCGAGGGTGACAACATCGGCGGCCAGACCGTCAATCACCGCCCGCGCCTGGCTCGCCGACCCGCCGTGCGATTGCCGCACGACCACGCGCTCGCCGGTTTGCTCCAGCCAATGGCGGGAGAAGGCGACGTTGAACTCCTGGTAGAGTTCGCGCGTCGGGTCGTAGGAGACGTTGAGAATCTCACTGTCGGCATGGGCTGCGACAACGATACCGCCGCCCGCAAGGCACAGCGAGAACAGCAGCAACAGCCCGCTGATCAAAAGATAACGCCCGACGGCACCGTGGACGGGGGTGGCAGCGGTGCGTCCACCCGAAAAGTCGGGCCCGCGAAGCGGGAAGGGAAAAACGACTCCCCCCCCGAGGTGGGAGTCGTGCAGGGCGCTCAAAGACCTTCCCCCTGGATCAGAGGGCGTTGGCGTCGCGCTCACCGGTGCGGATGCGAACGACGCTGGTCACATCGCAGACAAAAATTTTGCCGTCGCCGATACGTCCGGTGCGCGCCGCCTGTTCGATCGCCTCAACCGCGCGATCGACGCGGGCATCATCCAGGACCACCTCCACCTTGAGTTTGGGCAGGAAGTCGACAACATACTCGGCGCCGCGATAAAGCTCCGTATGCCCCTTCTGTCGACCGAATCCTCTGACTTCGGAGACGGTGATCCCCTGGATGCCGACCTCGGAGAGGGCCTCTTTGACGTCATCCAGTTTGAATGGCTTGATGATGGCCTCGATCTTTTTCATCAATCGGTCACTCCCTTGGCTGTTGCAAGCGCCTTTGCCTGGTATGAACACATTGTTTGGCAAGCGGATCACCCCAATTCCAGATCAAGCGGCAACTTCGTTGGCTGCCTTGTTCGCTCCTCGCCGTACCAAACACGTACAGTCTCGTCGCTTACGCGTTGTAAGCCTCGTTGCCATCTTGATCTGGAATTGGAATCAGACACCCCCCGGGGATTTCCCATTCAAAGCCGGGGTACGATCTTTGTACAACTTATAAACCACGGCGTCCACCAGGGCCTGATAGGCCGCGGCGATAATGTTCTCAGACGTTCCCACGGTGCCCCAGCGGTCGTTGCCATCGCGCGATTCGATCTGCACCCGCACCTGGGCAGCGGTGCCGCCGTCGGAGATGATCCGAACCTTGAAATCAGACAGGGTCATATCACCCAGGTTGGCGTAAAAGCGGGTGAGCGCCTTGCGCAAGGCCTGGTCGAGGGCATTGACCGGCCCTTTCCCTTCAGCGGCGGTGTGTTCGATGTGATCACCGACCGAAACCTTGACGCTGGCGTCAGAGACCAGCATGAGCTTCTCGCCGTTCTCTTCCTCCCGGCGTTCGTCGATGACACGAAACCCATGCAGGGTGAAGTAGTCGGGAATTTGCCCCAGGGCGCGGCGCGCGCGCAATTCAAAACTGGCCTCGGCGCCGTCAAACTGGTACCCCTTATGTTCCAACTCCTTGATGTCATTGAGGAGTTGCAGGATTCGCGGATCCTTCTGTTCCACATCGTCGATACCGAAACCTTTTAGCTTGTAAAACAGATTGCTGCGCCCGGCCTGCTCGGAGACCAGAACCCGTTGCCGATTGCCGACGCTCTCCGGGGTGATGTGTTCGTAGGTTCGGGCATCCTTGAGGATGGCCGAAACGTGGATGCCACCCTTGTGCGCGAAGGCTGAGGCTCCGACAAAAGGTTGATTCTTCTGGGAAGAGCGATTGGCCATTTCGTTGACGAAGCGGCTGACCCGCGTCAGGGATTGCACCTGTTCCGGTTGCAGGCGCAAGGGCTTGTGCATTTTCAGGGCGAGGTGGGGGATGACGGAGGTGAGATCGGCGTTGCCGCAGCGCTCGCCGAGGCCGTTGATGGTCCCCTGTACATGGACGGCACCGGCCTCGACGGCAAGCAGGGTATTGGCAACCGCCAGGCCGCTGTCGTTGTGACAGTGAATGCCGAGCGGCGCGCCGAGCGTCGCCGCACGGGCGACGATTGCCGGGATGTCGTGCAAAGAGGCACCGCCGTTGGTGTCACAGAGCACCAGGCAGTCGGCACCGCCATCGCGGGCGGCCTGCAAGGTGCGCAGGGCGTACTCCGGATCGGCCTTGAAGCCATCGAAGAAGTGCTCCGCGTCGTAATAGACCGTCTCCACACGCTCCTTGAGGAAACGCACCGACTCAAAGATCAATTCCAGATTGGCCTCCAGAGGAATTTCCAGGGCCTTGATCACGTGGAGATTCCAGCTTTTGCCAAAGATGGTCACCACGGGCGTCTCCGCCTGCAGAAGACTTTGCAGGATGGGATCGGTGGCGGCCGTGGTGTCGGCGCGTCGTGTCGAACCAAAGGCGGAGACCCGGGCATGTCCCAGTTGAAGATTGCGTACCTGCTGAAAGTACTCCACATCTTTTGGATTGGAGCCAGGCCAACCCCCTTCGACGACATCAATGCCCAGTTCGTCGAGGCGCTCGGTGATGCGCAGCTTGTCGGCGACGGAAAACAGAACGTCCTCGCTCTGAGCGCCGTCGCGCAGTGTGGTATCGTAAATGAGGATCGGAGATGCGGATTCGTGCATGATGGTGTGGTTCTTACGGTCTCGGACCGAGCATCCGCTCTGTCGGTTGTCGTGGATTCTTCTTGTTGCGCACGGCATGCCGCATCAATTTTTGGCACACCACCCCCGTCCACGCTGGCTCGGGACACCGTCACTCGACGATGGAGGCGGCGCTTAACCGACGGAAGAGTTCGCCAACCAAAAACGAACGGGGCGACCGGATGGCCACCCCGCTTGTTGCCGGATTTTGACGAGAGGCTCCGCGGTCAGCGGGTGATGTGGTCCCCCGACTCCTTGCCCAGGTCGAAGGCATCATGCAGGGTTCTGACGGCCAGCTCGGTGTATTTTTCGTCGAGAACCACCGAAATTTTGATCTCGGAGGTGGAGATCATCTGGATGTTGATACTTTCCCGGGAGAGGGCGTCGAACATTTTTTGCGCCACGCCGGAATGGGAGCGCATGCCGACGCCAATGGCCGAGATCTTGGCAATTTCGGAGTTGCCGCGAATTTCGCGTGCCCCGATCTTGCCAATGGACCCCTCCAGGACGCCCAGCGCCTGGCGAAAATCTGATTTTGGCACGGTGAAGGTGAGGTCGGTCTCACCACTGGCGGAGACGTTTTGGATGATCATATCCACGTTGATGTTGGCGCCGGAAAGGGCCCCAAACACCGCCGCCGCCACGCCGGGACGGTCCGGGACACCCACGACCGTGATCTTTGCCTCGTTTTTGCTGTAGGTGATGCCGGAGACGAGAACCTGTTCCATCGTTGCATTTTCCTCAGTCAGCAGGGTTCCGGTTCCCTCCTCCAGGGAGGAGAGGACGCGAACCGGGACGGAATATTTTTTGGCCAGCTCCACCGAACGCGTTTGCAGCACCTTGGCGCCGAGGGAGGCCATCTCCAACATTTCATCGTAGGAGATCTGATCAAGCTTGCGCGCCTTTGGTTCGATGCGCGGGTCGGTGGTGTAGACGCCATCGACGTCGGTGTAGATGTCGCAGCGGTCGGCCTTGAGGGCGGCCGCGAGCGCCACCGCCGAGGTGTCCGAGCCCCCGCGTCCCAGCGTGGTGACGCTGCCCTCGTTGTCGATGCCCTGAAAGCCGGCGACGACGACGATATAGCCCGCCTGCAAGTCCCGGTGGATTTTCTCCCCCTCGACCTCCTGGATGCGGGCCTTGCTGAAGGAGCTGTCGGTCATGAACCGGACTTGCCATCCCAGGTAGGATTTTGCCTTGCACCCTTGTGCTTCGATGGCAATGGCGAGCAGGCCGATGGAGACCTGCTCGCCGGCCGAAACCACCACGTCGTACTCACGTCTGCTGTAGGTGTGGGTGATGCCCTCCACCAGGGCGACGAGACGGTCGGTCTCGCCGGCCATGGCCGAAACGGCGACCACGACGCGGTTACCGGCCCGATGCGTAGCGATCGCCCGCGCGGCAACATTCTTGATACGCTCGATATTGGCGACGGAAGTTCCGCCATATTTTTGTACGATCAGGGTCACGGTCGTATCCGTTTTCAGATTTTTTTCCTGAACCGTTCTCGCGCCTCTCTGGTTCCGAGAACGATATTGGGACGGTTGGTTTTGATCGGAGGCCTTTTTCTGTTGGCTCTGGCCTCGGCCTCCTCGATAAGCCTGGCCTCTCTGGCCAACTGTTGCTTGTGCAGCTTGTAGAGGTAGGCGGCCAGGCCGACGGCGAGCAGTAGCAGGAAGGCAACCAGCGCCCAGCCGTAGTAGGCCTCGTCTTCCATGTAGTAACGGAAGCTTTCGGAAATTTTCTGGGCAATATTTTTGTCGTCCATACCGCCACACCCGCCCAAGCGAACCCGGTCGTTCCGAGGCGCGGCCACAGCCTCCCGAGCCTACCTACACCCCCCCCACCAGCGCGCCATTTTAACGATTCGTTCCCTCATGGCAACGAAAAATCCGCACCTCGCCACCCCGGATTTTACACCCAAATGTCTCATCCCACCGATGTTCAGGCGGGCGCCGGAGATGCGGCAGTCGGAGCTGTCATCACGGCAGACGCAAGTGACCGGCAAGCAAAGGATCGATGGGCGACCGCGAAAACGTTCCCCGCGGGTTTCCCGTACCCGGCACCTTTTCGACCCAACGCCGCAAGGTCCGCGGGTCCACCCCGGTCAGATCATTCGCAACCCGTTCGGGCTGTCGACCCAACCAATGCGTCGACACACGATCGCGGTCTTAAATCTCGAACGCGGCAGCCGGCGAGAGATCGGGCAGGGAGGTGACAACGGTCTCGAAGAGGCGCTCCTCCGGGCCACCGCTTCCGGAAAGTCGGATTGCGTGCATGACCGGGGCGTTGGGTTGGCCGACGACGGCGACGAGCTGCCCCTCCCGCGTCAGCTGCTGACGACCAAACGCCGGGATATGTGTCACCGCGCCACAAAAGAGGATGCGCGCAAACGGGGCCTCTTCCGGCCAACCGGCGGCGAGCCCTCGAACCTGCCAGACGACATTCGCGGCGGCGGTCGCCTCCCGGCCAATCGCGGCCAGAATTGGATCTGACTCCAGGGCGTGGACTTTACACCCCATGTCGGCCAACAGGGCAGCCTCATACCCGGTGCCGGCACCGACGACGAGTACCCTCTCTCCCCGACCAGCCTCCAGTGCCTGAATCAGCCATGCCGCCTGCAGGGGGAGCAGACACCGCCGGCCGGAGGTTCCGAGGGGAATGGGATGGTCGGAGTAGGCAAACTCCTGGTAAGGGGCATCCAAAAAGCGCTCCCGGGGCAGCATACGCATGGCCGCGAGCAGATCAGGGTTGGTCACTCGGTTCGGAACCACTTGGGATTGCATTATGTTCTTACGTGTGAGTTCCGGATCCAATGACATGCCGCGGGCTCCTTTTTGCAGGGTACGAACAACCGAACGACCGCCTTCTAACTACCGCATTCCGGGCACCAATGCAATGACGGCCGACCGGGTGGGGGGATCCGCCGCGAAACAGGTGGCGGCAATCTGGTCATTTTGTGGCCATGTTGGCAGTGAGGGTCGCGGCTACCTGTTTGGTATCGATCGTATCGCGAATCACCGCCCGACCGATCTCTTCGAGCAGGATGAGACGTGTGCGACCATCCTGAACCTTCTTGTCGTGAGCCATGGCATCGAGGTAGTCCGCGACCGGCAGACGGGGTGTCTGGACGGGCAGGCCAAGCCGTTCGAGCAGGGCGCGCACCCTCTGGGTGGTCGCCGTCGGGGCGATGCCGCACCGCTCGGAAAGGTCGGCCGCGAGCACCATACCGATCGCCACCGCCTCGCCGTGCAGAAAGGTCTTGTAGCGCGTCACCGTCTCGACCGCATGACCGAAGGTGTGCCCAAGGTTGAGCAGGGCGCGTTGTCCCCCCTCCCGTTCGTCGGCGGCGACGATCTCCGCCTTGATGGCGCAACAGTGGCGGATGATCGGGATCAGAACCTCGGGGTCGACACGCAGCAGGGCCTCGACGTTGCTCTCGATGCGGGCAAACAGGTCGGCGTCGCGCAGGATGCCATACTTGACAACCTCAGCCATCCCGGCCAGCACCTCGCGCTTGGGCAGGGTCTTGAGGGTGGCAACGTCGATCAACACCAACCGCGGCTGGTAAAAGGCGCCGATCAGGTTTTTGCCCAGGGGGTGATTGATCCCGGTCTTGCCCCCGACCGAGGCATCAACCTGGGCGAGCAGGGTGGTCGGAATCTGCACGAAAGGCACACCGCGCATGAAGGCGGAGGCGGCAAAACCGGTCATGTCGCCAATCACCCCGCCGCCAAGGGCCACAAGCAGGGCCGAACGCTCGAACCGATTCTCGATCAGGGCGTCAAAGATCATTTGCAGCGTCGGCCATTCCTTGTATTCTTCGCCGTCGGGGAGGATGATGGGCAGGACGGTAAAGCCCGCTTCGCCCAGGGCCGTGGCCACCGGCGCCAGGTACAAGGGCGCGACCGTGGTCGAAGTGACGATCGCCACCTGCTGGCCGGGTGCAAGGGGTTTGACCAGGGAGCCGACCCTTCCCAGCAGGTTCTCGCCGATGACGATTTCGTAACCGCGGGGACCAAGGTCGAGAGAAAGGGTGAAGAGAGGGTGCATGGTAGCCAGCTCCTCTGCCAGGGTACAAAGACGATCGCGCGGCATGCGGAAGAACCCCAGGATGAACCACCCGGGGGGATGTCGTCAACTCAATCTCGCCGGTTTCCCTTGCGTCGCGTGGCGCGCGTCGTTTCCTCGGACGACGCCAGGGAGTGGGAGCCTGAAAGAGGCGATTCCACCGGTGCATCGGTAGTACATGTCCGCCATCCGAACGACCAGCAGAGTCAAACCCGCCCAGGTCAAACCGCCGAAGAAAAGGGGGTGGTTTGGTCGCTTTTTGTTGTTGTTCTTCCTGGCCGTTCTTGGTGGTGCCGGCTACGGCTTTGTTCTCTACAAGCACTATTCGCGTGACCTGCCGACCCTCAACAGTCTGGCCGACTACCACCCGAGCCTGGTGACGCGGGTCTATGCCCGTGACTACCAGCTTTTGGGGGAGTTCTACCTCGAACGGCGGCAGTTTGTCCCTACCGGCGAGGTGCCGCAGCAGCTCATTCAAGCTTTTCTGGCCATCGAGGATTCCCGGTTTTATCTCCATCCCGGGGTTGATCCGGTTGGGTTTCTGCGGGCGATGCTTGCCAACCTCAAATCCGGGCGCGTTACCCAGGGGGCGTCGACCATCACCCAACAGGTGGCCAAGACCTTTTTCTTGAGTTCCGAGCGAAAGTTCAAGCGGAAAATCAAGGAGATTCTCCTGGCGTTGCGCATCGAGGAGCGGTTCAGCAAGGATGAAATCCTCGAACTGTACGTCAACCAAATCTATCTCGGTGCCGGGGCTTATGGCGTGGGAGCGGCGTCGCGCATCTACTTCGACCGTGATGTCTCCGAGCTCGATCTGGGGCAGATGGCCCTGCTCGCCGGGCTGCCCAAGGCCCCGAGCAACCTTGATCCCTGGCGCCATCCGGAGGCCGCGCGCGCGCGGCAGAAGCTGGTTCTCAACCGGATGGCCGAACTTGGCATGATCACCGCGGAACAGGCGCGCGAGGCTGGCGAGAGGTCGTTTGGCCTCGCCCGACCGCAGATCCCCCTTGAACAGGTGGCTCCCTACTTCCTCGAACATGTGCGCCGCACCATCCGCGCCGAGTGGGGTGTGCAGCAGCTCCAGCGCGGTGGTCTCGATGTCTACACCACGCTTGATCCGCAGCTGCAACGCGCGGCGCAGGCGGCCGTGCGGCGCGGTCTTATCGAGTACGATCGACGCCATGGGTATCGCGGCTCCTTGGCACACCTCGACAAGACCGACACCGCTGCCCTCAATGCCTGGATGAACGAGGAACGGGCCAAGGTTCAGCCTCGCCCTGACCGGGAACAGGTCGGCATCTACCTCAAGGGGGTGGTGACCAGGATCAACCCCAATGGCACGCAGGCGCAGGTGCGTCTGGTCGATGGTCAGGATGTGGCGCTGGCCATGGAGGGGATGAAATGGGTGCGCATGCGCTTAAAATCCGAGTTCAAGCTGCCGGGCAATCCGATCAAGCGCATCCAGGATGCCCTGCATGTCGGGGATGTCGTTCTCCTGGATCCGCCCGCGAAGGATGGTGAGCCCTACAAGCTGGCCCAGGACCCCGAGGCGGAAGGGGCGCTCGTCAGTCTCGACCCCCACACCGGCGAGATCCTGGCCATGGTTGGCGGGTATGATTTCCAGCGCAGCGAGTTCAATCGTGCCACCCAGAGCCAGCGTCAGCCTGGTTCCTCCTTCAAACCGTTCATCTATGCCGCCGCCCTGGAAAAAGGGTATACGCCGGTCTCGATCATCGATGACAGCCCCATGCCCCTCTCCTATCGCGATCCAGAAACCGGTGAGCTGAGGGTCTGGAACCCGGAAAACTACGAACGAAAGTTTTTTGGGCCAACGACTTTGCGCGTGGCCCTCGAACACTCCCGCAACCTGGTGACCATTCGCCTGTTGAAAGGCCTCGGGCTGAGCGAAGCAGTGCCGATGATTGCCCGTTTCGGGTTGGTGATTCCGGATGTGCGTTGGGACCTTTCCATCGCCCTGGGGACCGTCGGCTTTACGCCGATGAAAATCACCTCGGCCTATGGCGTGTTCGCCAATGGTGGCAAGCTCGTGCCGCCGGTTTACATCTCGCGCGTGCAGGATCGCTACGGGCGGACGGTTCAGCGGCACAGCGGCGGAGACTGCCAGCTTTGCCACTCGGAACCGGGAAGGGATATCCTCGCCGAAGCCGGTGATGGTAAGGAACATGGCTCCGACGGCAAGGAACACAGCTCCATGTACGGCGGACGGCGGCTTTCGCGGGAGACCTCCTACCAGATCACCAGCCTGCTGAAGGGGGTCATCACCAACGGCACGGGCCACCAGGCAACCGTTCTGAAGCGGCCGCTGGCCGGCAAGACCGGAACGACCAACGACATGCGCGATGCCTGGTTCGTCGGTTTCAGCACCTCCCTGGTCACCGGTGTTTGGGTCGGAAACGATGACAACTCCACTCTCGGACAACGCGAGACTGGCGCGCATGCCGCCCTTCCCATCTGGATCGATTTCATGCGTGCCGCCCTGGCCACGCGACCGGCCACCGATTTTCCGGTGCCCAGCGGCATCCATCTGGAGGCGGTCGATCCGAGCACGGGTCGGCCGCCGTCTCCCGATTCCGGTCGTGTGGTCATGGAGGCGTTCAAGGATGGCGAGGGCCCCCTGACCTCCTCCTATCAGACATCACCGGGTGGCGAGGAGAGCGCGCCCGCCGACTTTGATCGGGCCTACTACTGATGGTGGGGGAACAGAACGAGAGGGAGGAGGCGTTGGATCTTGGGCCACTGCAACGTGCCCTCGAGCGATGCACCGAGGGGCTTCTCCTTCTGCGCGAGCGTCCCGGGGAGAGTATCATACGCGATGGTGTGATTCAGAGGTTTGAATTCACCTACGAACTGGCACATAAAACCTTGCGGCGCTACCTGCGTATGACGCTTGCCACACCCGGGGTGCTGGAAGAGATGGCCTTTCAGGATCTGATCCGTACCGGCTACGCGCAGGGGCTCCTGCTGCACAGCTGGGAGCAGTGGAGGGGGTTTCGTCAATGCCGGACCAACACCAGCCATGCCTACGACGAGGTGAAGGCGCAGCGTGTTGTGGAGAGTGTCCCGGCTTTTGTGGAGGAGGTGCGGTTTTTGCTCGCGGCGCTGCGCAGACGTGCCGATGGGGCAGGATGACCGTGGTGGCGCGATAGGTGTGGGGGCAGGGTGCGCCTTTGCCTCATCCCAATTCCAGGTCAGGCGACACCTTTGTTGATTGCCTTGTTTGCTTCTTGCCACACTCAACGCGTACGGCCTTGTCACGCGCGTGTTGTCGCCCCGTCGCCATCTTGCATCTGGAATTGAAACGAGACAGCTGACCGGCATGTGTGATCCCTCGTTGCTTGACTTGTCCCCTCGGCATTTGGCGATTGTCCAAGGGATCCTGCGACGGCGCATTCCCGGGCGGGAGGTGAGGGTGTTCGGTTCGCGTGCCCGGCACACGGCCGGAGAACGGTCCGACCTTGACCTGGTCATCCTCGGTGACCACCCGCTTCCCCTCGGTGTTTTTGCCGACTTGCAGGACGACTTCAGCGCATCCGACCTCCCCTTCAAGGTGGACATTGTGGAGTGGAGCGACATGACGGAGTCGTTTCGGGCAGTCGTTGCTCGGGGGTGGTTGGCACTGCCGGAGGGGTGATTCCGATTCCAGATCGAACGGCACCTTCATGGACTGCCCTGACGTGCTCCTCACAGCACCAAACGCGCGCCGTCTCATCGTTGGTGTTTGGCACGGTGAGGAGGCGCCTGTCTCGATCAAAACTGGGGCCAGACCACCCGCCGACGCTACCAGACCTTGGGCACGAACCCCGGTGCGTTGGCCAGCTTGACCCCTTCTCCGGATCAAACGATCACGAACAACCCTTCGTTCATGGCAAACCGATCGGCGCCGTCGTCGATGACGATACCCGCCACTGCGCCCATGACCTGGGATTCGCCTGCCTTGGTGAAAAATTCCTTGAAC
>PEAJ01000019.1 GCA_002753495.1 Magnetococcales bacterium HA3dbin3
GCGCGGTGCCAACCACTGCAGAGGGGTTCACACGACAAACCGGGGTCTGGCCGCTGACCCCTTTCCTGCCCGACTTGTCCACACGGGACGATGGCGCGGGGAGCCAGGGGTTGGTATGAGGTTCAGCCTTGGCGATTGGTTGCGTGCTTCCCCGTTTTACCATGGGTTAAAGTGCCTGTCCGGCGGCTCTTTGTCCCGCCTGGTGCGACGTGCCGGCCGGGTGCGGCGTCTGGCGGGGGAGATGGTTGCGGCGTCTGCGAAACCCGGGCTGCCGCTGCGCCTGCAGATTGAAATCACCGACGTTTGCAATCTCGGGTGTCGCATGTGCGCCCGCGAATTTTTGTCGGATATGAATACCGGCTCTCTTGCCACCGACCGTTTCGTGACGCTGGTTGATGCGGTTGAGCCCTACTATGTCACCCTCAACGGCCTTGGCGAACCCCTGTTGGATCGGGATGTGTTCGTCAAACTTGCCCATCTGCACGCACGCGGGGTGATGACGGCGATGCCGACCAACGGCACCGTGCTGCGCCAGCAACGCCTGGAACAACTGGCGCGGTACATGCCGAATGTCCTTACCTTTTCCCTGGATGGTGCCCGGGCGGAGAGCTACGAAGCGATCCGCCTGCGTGGAAATTTCTCAAAGATTATCCAGAATTACAGGGTATTGGCAGAGCGCTTCCGGCGCGGTGAGACGCGCCCGGGGTCGATCATCCGCGCCCTGACCGTTTTGCAGCGCGATAATCTGGACGATTATCGCTCCATGTACCAGCTGTTGCGGGAGATGGGGCTGCTTCGCCAGTATGCCCTGGTGCCGTTGTTTGACTTTTCCCCCGACCCGCTTGCCGCTCCCCACCCGCATTTGCCGACGCCGGAGGCGCTGGCCTCCTTTTGGCAACGAATCGACCGGGACATTGAGGCCGCAACCTGTGCGGAAGAGCGGGAGTTTTATCGTCGTTGGCGCGATACCGCTGCCGGCTGGCAACGCCAGTCTGGTACGGATCAGACCGTGGGGCGTGCCGCTGCCGCCCCCTGCATTGTGCCCTGGTACAGCGCTTACATCGATGCCAAAGGTCGGGTTTTGCCGTGCTGCTATCTGGTCAACACCGATCATGTCATGGGGCGTCTTGACGAGAAGAGCTTCCCTGAAATTTGGCACGGCGCGACCTATCAAACCTTTCGCCGACGGCTGGCGTGGGAACGCGCGGCCTTGCCAGGATGCGCCACCTGCCCGCGCAACGACACCGGCTTGTTGCGGCTCCTGCGACGGCTTCGACTGTTTCTCTGAAAGGGGGAGGGGCGCTTTGCATCAGGCCGGAGAAGGTGCTGTCGTGCCTGCCCGGGTTTGTCTTTGGGTGTGCGATGGACTCGGGCGTTGGTCAGGATGCAGGGGCTGTCGCCTCGACAAAGAGGCTCTCTTCCGCGCGCTCGTGCAGGTTGAGCTGCCCGGGATCGGGGATGGTGGTGATGCCTGGCGGTAGAGGGCGTGGATCGACAAACCCCTCTTCGGTCAGCAGACGACAGAGGGATTGGGCATCGTAGAGGTATTTGTGTCCACGGTGACCGGAGAGCAAAAACGCTGCCTTTTCGCGGAAGGTCCGGGGGTCGGCGCACAGCAGCAGGGTCTGTTCGAGGAAGGCGTTGCCGTCACGGTGCCGGGTGTAATCCAGAACCATTTTTTCAAGGTCCGGCACGACCAGACGGATGATGCCACCAGGCTTGAGTAAACGTCTGGCCTCGCGCAGAAACAACACCGCCGCCCGGTGGTCGAGATGCTCCAGCATGTGGCAGCTGTAAAGGACCGCAACCTGCCCATCGGCCAGAGGCAGGGCCAGGGCATTGGCGTGGAGGATGTGCCGGGAGCGGCAGAACGTGATAAAATCGTGCTGACCGCGGTTGATCAGGGAGAGTCGTACCAGCCATTGCACAAGAAGCGGCGGCAGTTGTGCAAGACGGACGCTGGGCGAGTTGTCAAAATTGTTCCAACCCGGGGTGGGTGTTTGTCCGCAACCAACGTTGATGCGCATGCCGTTCAGGCTCCCTGTTGGCTGGTGTCGCGCGCGTCGCGCCCGTCGCTGGCTGCAACCCGGGTCATCATCCACGGAATGACAGGCTCGTTCAACGGTCTGCGAGATGAATGAATTGTCGGAGTCGAAACGCTTTGCAGCCATCGGGGAGGAAAGGGATCAAGGATCCGCCTGCTGGTGGCGAGGCCGCTGGTTTCTGGTTCTCATTGCGCTGGTGTCGGTGTTGCTGGAGGGGATGCTTGTTGCGCGCACGCCGCAGGGGTTGACCTTCGATCCGGCGCCGCAAATTTTGGCGCTGCGCCAATACCGCGCCGGGCAATCCCCCTCGCCCAACCATGTCATGGTGGCGGATCCGCAAGACCTCTCCCGGGATCAGGCACAGTGGATCTCGGTTCGCCCACCGGGAACACAATTGCTTGTTTGGCCCTTCCTGGCTTTGGGTGCCAACATCGGTGAGGCGGTGCGCGGTGTTGTGCTTCTCTGCCTGCTGGCGGGAGGGGTTGGTTGGGCCTTGTGGTTCGGGCTTTTTCAGTTGCCGGCGCGATTGCTGTTGCCGACCGTGTTTCTGTTGCCCTGGATGCGCTATGCCGGCAACAACCTGATCTGGTACCAGACGGAGTTGCTCCTGTTTGCCATCGCCCCCTGGCTGCTGCTTGGCGGTTGGGGAGTGGTGAATCTGCCCGGGGCATCGAGGCGACGCTGGTTGCTGGCGGTAACGCTCGGTTTTGGTTGCGGTTTGGCCTATATTTTCAAATCCTCTGGGGCCTTTTTGGTTGCGGGGATCCTCGCCTATCTGCTTACGCTGGCTTTTGTCGAGCGCCTTGCCGCCTCCCGTCGATCTGCCAGGCGCCTTTTTCCCTCCGATCCAGCCGGCAAGGGGGCGGGGGAGGGGGGAGTTGGTGACAATGCCGACCCTGCGTCAACGCATACCTTGCTCCCGTTTGCCATGCTGACCGCTTTGGCAAGCCTGCCGCTGTTTTTGGCCTGGAGCATCCTCAACCACAAGGCATCGGGTCACGTCTCGACCTTCGACCAATACATGGCCGCTCGGGGTCTGACCTGGCCGACGGTTATCCACCTGCTTGGCTATCCCGCGCTGGCCATGGGCAGCGCGGGGGAGATGTTGAAATTTCTCCTCCTCAACCAGTACCACAAGGTGCTGTATGGTCATCCGTATGGAGCGGAATGGGTGAGCCTGCTTGGCATTCCCGGGAGCCTGTTCCTGTACGCCTCGTTGCCGCGACGCGACACTTGGCGCGGAGCAGGTGGTTTGGCCGCGACGGTTCTGGTGATCACCCTGCTTGGTCTGGCCGTGGTTTGGAGTCATGCCGATATTGGCTATGAGGTGCGCTATGTCACGGTTTCCGCCCTGGCCTTGACGCCTGTGCTGTTGCAGGTCGGGTGGCGGATTTGGCGCCGGGAGTCGACGCGACGTGCCACGCGGGCGATCCTCGTTTTTTGTGGCATGCTCTACTTGTGGGGGGCTCTCGGCTACGGCGTGATCTCGTTGGTGGGCAAGGTGGTGACAATTCCGGCTGGATACCAGACCGGGGTGAGTGGAACCTACAATCCCTTTCTGGCCTCCGCCGCTTTTCCGCGTGACATCGTTCGTGAGGTCAGCGCCGGTTTTGATCCCACACACGATCTGTGGGTGGTGGCCACCCCCAACGCCGTCCTTGATCTGCCTGGTCGCGGGCTTATCATCTCGGATTGGGAATCCACCTCCGATCTGCGCCAACTGCATTTTGCCACAAGCCGTTCGTTGACGCTCCACGCCCTCATTGCCAAAGAGGATGAGGCCAATGACAAGGGACCAGCCATTCGCTCTGCCTTCACGGGCGTTGTGCGCTGGGAGCATATTCCGCTGGCAGGGAGTCTGAGTGATCTGTGGCTCGGGGTGATGCCAGCCACACACCCTTGAACCCGATGACGATCGAGTCGACACACGACGCGATGGGATTCGATCAAGAGGAGGAAGAGGGTTGATCTCCCGTCGTCATCGGGTGCGTGGCATGCCAGGCCCGGGCATGCCGCAAAGCACTGGCCTGAAAGGCTTGATCCAGAAGGTGCTGCAAGCCGGGCAAGGGCTGGAGTTCCAACAAAATCTGGTAGCTGAATAGACCGCGGGAGATGTGGATCAACCAGCGGTTTAGGCGGAGCAACGTCCGAGAGAGGAGATTGTTGCCGATGGCCAGGGGGTAGGGTGCGGGGATGCCACGCATCCGGGTGACCTTGAAGCCCCGCTCCTCGAATAGCTGTCGGAACGACGAGAAGGTGAAAAGTCGCACATGCGTCAGATCGAGGATCCCGCGTCGACCGTAGCGGAAGGCACCCAACAACAGCATGAAACGGACGAGAAAGAAGGCAACGTTACCGGTGGTGGCGATAAGACGCATGTCCGGATTGCCACCACAAGCTTGATGCAGATTGACGACAAACCCTTCCGGATCGACAAGGTGTTCCACGACATCCAACAACAGGACGTGGGAAAAGTTCGAGAGTGCCTCAGCCGGCAGGTCGCGATTGAGATCGTAGGCGATGTAGGCGTCAAGGTTGGGATTGCCGGTGGTTTGTTCTCGTTTGTCAATACCGACGACACGGCACCCCTTCGCCCGCAGCTCGTGATCGATGGCCCCCTCACCGCAGCCCAAGTCGAGCACGTTCGCTCCGGGTGGAATGGTGTCGACCACCAGCCGCTGCGATGAGAAAAAACTGAGCTTCGAGACGTAGAGCGGTTCAGGTTTGTTGCGGCCGCTCCGGTCGAACTTGCGCTGGTAGAAGATGCCCATGGGCTGCAGGCGGGCAACAGTGACCGCCCGAACCACGTCCCATGCGTATTTCAGACCGTTGACGTGACAGATTTCATCGCCATAGTAGGTCGGGATCGGATGTTCGACGATGCGCAAACCGGCCTGAATAAATTGGACAATAATCTCGGTATCGAAATGAAAATCGCTGGTGTTTAGGTGAAAGGGGACCTGGCTCAGCGCCTGGGTACGATAGAGACGATAACCGGAGTGAAACTCGGAATAGGCAGAGCCAAGCAGGGCATTCTGGTAGGCAGTGAGAACCTTGTTGCCGATGAACTTGTAAAGAGGCATACCCCCGCGCAGGGCACCGAAACGTTCCAACATGCGCGAGCCGAACACGGCCATCGCCTCTTGTTCGAGCAAGGTGTGCAGAAGCTCCGGAAGCTTTTCCGGGGCGTATTGCCCGTCGCCATGCAGCAGGGCGACGACATCAAATCCGTGCTGGATTGCGTAGTGAAACCCGACCTTCTGGTTGCCGCCATAACCCTGATTGACCGGGTTGAACAACACCGTCAGCGGAAACGGCGAGAGGCCGCTTTTTTGGAACGCAACCGCCTTTTCAAAGGTCCGATCCTGCGAGGCGTCGTCGATGATGAGAATTTCGGTATGGTGTTGTTCCAGCGCGCGCGGGATGCGGGACAAGACGTCGGTGATGGTGCGCTCGGCGTTGTAGGAGACGATGAAGATCAGAAAGCGGCAACGCATGTGACGGCACCTCCCGCGTTGATCATAAGCAGGGCGGAATGGATCGATTGTCGACTGGCGGGACCCGACTTGCCGGGTGAACGGGGCGTGGTGGATTCCTCGTGCCTTCCAGGCGATTTGACTCAAAAAAACACCCGCCGTCGGTTGCCAATCGGGGAAGATTCGCCCCGTATGCGACTACGCGGCCTCCGGTTCATGACCAGATGCCGCCAGCAGGGTGCGCACCGCCCGCACGATGCCATCCCGTGCCTGCGGCAAATCCCACGCTTGCATGACAGACTGGGCGGTGCGTCCCATTCGTGACAGATCGATATCAGGTCGCAGGGCGCTTCGCAAGAGCAGCGTCAGCGTCTCGCTGTCGCCGGCGGGAAAGATCCACCCTGTTTGCCCCGGCACGACCAGGTCAGGTCCGCACCCCACCTGATCGCTGAGAATGACCGGTCGGGCACAGCACATCGCCTCGTTGACGCCAAGTCCCCAGGTTTCATCGCGGGCGGAAGGAAGAACGAACAGGTCGCCCAGGCGATAAACCAGCGGCATGACCGATTGATTTTGAAATGGCAGGAAAAGAACCCGACCTGGAGCCTCCGCTGCCGCCGCCCGATGCAGGGTTGCAGCCAATGGTCCGTCGCCGACGAACAGCAGGATGGCATCATCCACCGCCGCCCGAGCGAAGGCTTGCAGCAGGAGCAGGGGCTGTTTTTTTTCCTGAAATTTGCCGGCGAAGAGAACCACCCGCTGCGTCGGCGCAATACCCAGATCCCGCCGCCACTGCGCAGCTTGCGCGCGCTGTTGGTCGTCGTTGTTGGCGAAGCGAGCGTTGTCGACGATGTGTGGGCAGAGGAACAGCCGCTCCGCGGCAACGCCAAAGGTAAGGAAATAGTCGCGATTGAGCGTGCCACAGTGCAAAAACCCCTGGCAGCGACTGAAAAGATGACGCAGCACCAGGGCACGCAGCCAGCGCTTCATGCTCGGACGTGGCGAGAGCAGATGGGAGTCGCCGCGAAACAATACGGGAATCCCCCTCGCCGCCAAGGCAACGATGGCCAGAAAGTGGCTCTGGTGCATGTAGCCGTTGATGAGGACGACATCCGGCCGCCAGGCGAGAAGACGGGCGACGAGATCCGGATTGATCAGACCGCGAAAGTGATGGGTGCCCGGGTCGCCGGCGGTATTTGGGACAAACTCCCACGGGTATCCCGCAAGCAGGGGGATATCCCAGCGGATCTGCTTCTGAAAGCCGTGATCGTGGAATCCTTTCTCACCGCGGTTGTCCCAGGTGAAAAAGACCCGAATCTCCAGTTCCGGGGCGGCGTGCAAGGCTGCCCAGAGCGGGGCGTGATACTGGATCGGGTGGGAGACGACGATGGCCAGACGCGATGGGGCGGACATGCGCATCAACCCAGCGTGTCCACCGCCGCCTGGAGGCTTTGGCGGTATTTTTTCCATGAGTGATGTTCAGCGCGGCGCCGTGCCGCAAGACGCATGGTTGGCAATTGTTCGCGATGATTGGCAAACCAGAGAAGATGGTCAACCAAGGCGTCGATGTCGCCGCTGGGAAAGACCCGCCCGCAGCTCTCATCCAGAATGTCCGGACCACAGGTGGCATCGCTGCACAACGCCGGCAGGCCGCAGGCCATCGCCTCGGTGACCACCAATCCAAACCCCTCGAAAAAGGAGGGAAAGACAAAGATATCCGCCTCCTGGAACGCCGTGCGCAGACCATCCGCGGCCAGATGACCCAGGCAACGTACCCCGGGCGGCAACTCCCGGCGCCAACGCTCGGCGATCGCCCAACTACCGACGAGGATCAGCTCGGCATTGCGCAGGGCAGCCTTTTGCCAGGCCTGCAGCAACAGGGGGGTTCCCTTGCGGATCGACAAATGGCCGGCGTAGATGAAACGCAAGGGGCGCTGCGGCGGCGATTCCGGCGTGACTTTGAGCTGCCATTGCCCGGTGTCGACACCGTAGGGGATAACGAAGATCTTTTTGTCGACGTAACGCAGAATAGTCTCCCGGGCAAAGCTTGAGGCGGTAAAGACGACGTCGGCCAGGGCCATCTCCTGACGCTTCTGCTCGGGACGCGCAAAACGGTTTTGCACCACACCGCCGGCGGGGATCCAGTCGGCGTATTCGGTATGGAGTCGCTGTGCGATTGCCTCCCACGCCGGGTGGTAGCCGATCGGCATGTCATACAGGCACAGTTTTCCCTGGGCGCGCGCAGCGTGAAACCCGCCCAGCGCGCAATCTTCGTAGCTGTGGATGGCGTCGGCCTCGGCACAATGGCGGGCGAGGGTGGCCATCAACCAATCGTTGGCCTGGCAGGCGGCGGCCGCATCGAGATGGGGACGATTCAGGCGCGCAGCGAGCAGACGTTGCAGCAGACGCTTAAGCTCTTGTGGTCGATCTTGAATGATGCGCGCCTGGTCGAGGGGTGGAAAACGTCGTCGCTGCAATCGGCGGACTAACTCCCCGACGCCCGGAAGCCTATGCAGCAGGGCCAGCTCCCGTTCGCCGGGCATCCAGCCGACACAAAAGGCCGCCAGACGACCCCGCTCGAAATGGGCCAGGGCCGCGTGGTGGGCGTTGGGATTGCCGATCGGATGGCCGAAAAGAACCTGCACCGTCTCTCCGATGCACTTAAGGTGCGTTGTTGCCGACTTTGGTCACCCGGGCACCGGTCGTGAAACGCGGTTTGCAGGCGACAAGACCGATGGAAAAGGGGGGCCAACCGGTCGTAAAGGCGATCAGAGGATCGAACAGGGGTGGAAGGAGACGCAAGGGGAGGGTAATCGCCCACGCGAACAGAGGGTGGATGCGTGAAAGTGTGCGCAATAGCCAAGTGAACTTCTGACTGAGCAGGCCGCTGCAAGAGGAAATCTCCTCGACCAGCAGCCCGGCTTCGTTGCACAGCTCCTCAAGCATGGCTCGGGAGTAGCCACGCCGCACGTGCCAGCCATCCTCGGTGGTGCAGAAGGGGCCATTGTCGCTTGGGGTGATGGCCTGGTAGCAGAGAAAGGGTGTGGTCAGCAACAGGCGCCCGCCCGGTTTGAGACAACCGGCGATCGCCTGCATCAGGTGGCGATCATCCAGGACATGCTCGATCGCCTCCAGGCAGATGGCAACGTCAAACTGGCCTTCAAGCTCATTCTGGCTGGCCAGGTGGCGAATGTCTTGCACCGTGAAATCGGCCCCAGACACCCGACAGAGAGCTGCGCGTCGGTTTGCCTCCTCCAGGCTGGGCCGATCCCAACTTAGGCCCAAGGCGCGGTAGCCGAGGCGTGCGGCGCCGATGGTGAACGCCCCATTGCCACAGCCGACATCGATCAGGTGTCCCGTACCATCTCCCCGCGGCAGACGTCGCTTCAGCCAGCGCCAGCGGTCGAGGACCAGGACATCGCCGTGGATCAACAGGGCTGGAAACCCGAACAGACGCACCAGGGTCGACCTATCCACAGGCTGCCCCTTCCTTGCAGATGCGGAGCGTCGGCATGATTGCCTCTGCCGGCCCGATCGCGTGCAGAGCTGGTGGGCGGCGATTCGTCTGGCCGGAGGGGTATCCTTGCCTCAGCATCATGACGGTTTGCATTGTGACTGGGTGTTGGCCAACCGAAAATTAACCGGTCGGACCGGATCCGGCCCCATCCTGGCCGATGGCCGGAGAAGCCGGCTCGGAACGTCGAACGAGGGCAAGCCACTGGCGCACCACGTCGGCCGGTGTTCCCAGTTCCCGGGCCATCGTCTCGATATGCTGCTCCGTGGCCAGAAAACGCCCGCCGCGCAGGGCAATACGCAGAAACGCAGCTTGATCGATGGCCATCATTCACCTCCCTGTGAACGGCTCGCGGCGTGCGGCGCCCGATGCCCGCGGAAGCGATGCAATATTTATGCACATCGGCGGGATATCGTACATGTACATGCTTTTCGAGGAGGCAGGATGGAAACGGTTTGCGGTGCAAGGAATCCTTGTTGTTGATTCTGCTTGTGAACCGGATACATGCCTGGGCTGCGGACGCGGTAAAACAGCAGCGGAAGATGGCAGCAGTCCAGCGTGGCAGTGGTCATGAAGGGGTGGACAGTGGGTCGAGGGCGAAAGGTCGGCGACGGACAACGGGTTGGGCAGCGGGTTCCCGGGGGATGCAGCGGGGGGCAATCAGGGTGCCGTGGCGGTTTCCGGCGCGGTTGAGAAGCGATGTTCGAGGTGTAGCATGACCATCGGCAAACCGCTGGAATGCTGACGAAGCTCCCGGGAACCGCCGGCAAAATGGTGGCGTGGCAGAAGACACTGCGGGTTGTGGCGTATTTCCATGGCGTGAGGTTGGAAACCCAGCTCGTGGTAGAGGAGGAGGGCAGGGGTATTGTCGCTGAAACAGGAGAGACGAACAGCAGGCGCCTGGTGACGTTCTTGGGCGATCGCCATCATCCCCTGTACCAGAAAGCGACCACCGCCACGGCCGCGACAGGCGAGATCGACAACGACATGACCGATCGAGGCAACGATCCCCGGTTGCAGATCGTAAAGGTCGGCATACCCCACCGGTTGATCCTGCCACAGCAGAAGTGTCTGGTCGGAACGACAGCGGAAGGATGCGTTGGCCAGTTGCTCCGGGGTCAGCGGGAACTGCGCCTGCGGAAAAAAACGAAACAGCTCCATCGGATCACGGGAGAATCCACAGATGGCGGGCATATCGGCGTAGGTCGCCGCACGGAGTGAAAACATGGTGTCCACCTTGGGCTTGCGGATGGATCAGTCAATCAGGTCACCAGGATACATCGGACTCCCGAGGTGACAAAACCGGCGCTGGTAAGTCAATTTTTTGTTGGATGGAACATTATGGGTATTTATCGAGTCATAACAGATTGTTGGTGTTGATTCCTACAGAGTGCCCACCGGTGGATTGACGAATTCTTGGCGAAGGGGGGTGGAAAGGCAGATAAATGGCTATACATTTCTTTTCTGGGGAGCTAAACTCCCTCTGGGAGCGCTCGGTGAGTGATTTGGTCTGAACCTGGTGGGGGCGTGATAGGACCGGGGGAGACGAGCGCGGTGGTTGGGTGTTTTTAAGAGAGTTCTGAGTTAGCCATGAAGATGATCGATAAGAGTTTCCACAGGTCCGTTTCTTTTGGCTCGTTGCTGGTGTCTGGGTTGGTGGTGGCGCTTTTTCTGCCGCCGGTTGCCCAAGGCGGTGAGCGTCTCGGGGATGTCCCGTTACCCGGAGTTGCTGGTGCCCAGCGTGCCTTGTCCGCTGTTGTCGGAGAGGGTGGTTCCACCCCGGCGACGTGGAGCGTCTCCCCCTACGCTGCCTCCAGACTGACGACGCCGCTCGCTTCCTCTACAGACGGGGTTCTGCCGCTGACACGGCCCGATCAGGATGGTGGCCCGCCGCGCGAGGTCGCCGGCTACTCGGTTGGGGTGAATCTCACCACCGCTCCCACCCAGGGTCCCTGGAGCGTTAATGGCCGGGTGGCCTATTCCGTTACCCCGGATCGTGGGGATGCGCGCGATCGTGTGGCGGAAAATGTATTCCGCCATGTTTCCAGTACTTTGGCTACCGGATATACCTTTCACGATTGGGAGCCCTATCTCTCCTTCACCCTCGACAAGAGGGTTTCGTTTGATGAGTCGGGCACGGTTGGTGCCACCCCTCCGGGCAGTACGAACACGAACATGTCTCTCGGGGCGCGGTTTGACCTTTCCGGCGCCCTCTCCGGCGAAGTCGTGACCTCGCGTTCGCTCCAGATGCACAATCAGGTTGAGGAGCGCAATATCCTGGGTAACCTGCGTCTCGCCTTTTAGGATCGGGTCGGTCGTTTTCCGTTTCGATGCCGTTTTCGGAGCTGGATTGACTGCCTTGGTGGGGGGGAGTCTGTGGTGGGTCTCTCCCCCCCCCCTTCCCCGCGCGCGCGCCGGCGGTTGGTCCCCGGGGTGTCGTCATTCCCCGTCAGCTGCCAAAACCGGGGAGAGGTTGGTCGGTGGTCACGGGGAAGGGACGGGCGGAGGACGCGGGGGGGTGGCGATCGAAGCCGGTGGCTGCGACCGCGTGACGAGGTGCGTGATCCCCTCCCCCCTGGGTGTCTCCAGGGTCACCTTGTCGTGTGGCCACAGCTCGAGCGTGTGCCTGCCGGCCGCGCCGCTCTGGTCATAAAGGCGAACCACGGCGCGATCACCAAGTCGCAGGCCAGACCAAAGCAGGCTCGGCGCCTCCGGTTCCGGGTAGGAGAAGTTGAGCACCTCTCCTTTCTCAAGAAACTTCCTGTGGGCGAGCATTTCATCGTAAACCGAGGTCGCGTCGGTGACCTCGGCGATGGCCATCTCCCAACGACCGGCATGGACGGGGTTGAACACCTGCATGGCGTCTACCCCGCGCAGCCACAGGTGACGCAAGCCCTCGCGGTAGGCCTCGCGGCTCATGATCGGCACCTCCTGCTTCGGGTGGTCAGGAACCCAGCGGCCGATCCAGGGGATGACACGCAGGTAGGGGGCTTGTCGCTGAAGATTCCATCCATTATCGGAGACTTGACGCAACAGGACATTCATGAAGAAACGATCGACATGCTCCTGATCGCGTGGTGTCTCCGGCCGCCAGCTGGCAAGAAAGGCGGTGTCGATGGCGTAGGCTACCGGGGTGGTGGCTGTAAACAAGGTGGGGCCGAGCGGGGGATGGGGGTGATCGTACCAGTCGCGGACCGGACGTTCGCGCGAGGAGAGGGTGATGACCCAGTTGGTGATCGAGGCACGCGGGTAAAATTCACGGATTGGCGCCGCGACGTAGCTCGACATCAGCTGTGCCCAAAATTGGCGACGAAAATCCATGAAGGCCTCGCGCGAAGCCAGCGCTCCCGCTGGCAGCAGCTCTCGGTGCGCCGGTGACTGGCTGACCGCGTCGAAGGAGGCCATGCTTGGTTGCCCCTCGAAGTCGAGCCAAAAGCCATCGACTTCGACTCCAGCCTCGCGGAACGCCCGCAACGTCGCGCGAAACCCGTCAGCCGCGCGCGCCCAGGGGGCGAGATCGCCAGGCGAGAAGGGTTCGGTGTTATTTCCCTTGGCTTTATAAGGCCATACGCCGCCGCGCGCATCCAAAACGATGACCGGCGAACCGGCGCGTTGCAGGGCAAGGGCAGCGGGAATATCTGTCGCGCTCAGGCGAACGGTACGGGCGAGCCCACGTGCAAGCAGCATACGCACGACCGATTCCGGCAGGGGATCATGGCCGCCGGATTCCCAGAGGACCATCGGCAAACGCCCCCCTCGATCGTGCTTGAGAGGTGGCACGTGCTCCTCAATGACCTGGATCCAACGCGCGCCGGCGGAAGAGCCGGATGCCAAGGCGCCGCCCTCGTTTTCGTCCGAGCAGCGCGCGGACAACGAGAACAATCCGACCACCAATAACACCACCGGCAGTACACCGCGCAAACTGAAGGGGACGCGACCGGTTGGGGGGCGCATCAGCTGGGGCTCGCGGTCTCCTTGCTGTCGGGCTTGATCGCGTCCTTGTTGGTATCCGGGGTTTGCTCCTTGTCTGTTTTATCCTGTTTATCTTGCTGGGGATTTTCCTTGGTGCTCTCCGGCTGCTTATTGCCGAGCGTCTCCTCCTTTGGCTGTTGTTGCTGCTGCTGTTGCTGTTGTTGTTGCTGCTGCTGCTGCTGCTGCTGCTGCTGCTGCTGCTGCTGCTGCTGTTGCTGCTGCTGCTGCTGTTGTTGTTGCTGCTGCTGTGGTCTGTCAGCCGTGGAGACAACATCACGGACCTGCTGGGAAAGAGTTTGCGAGGCCTTGGCCTCACGCATGGCCTCCTGAACCGTGCTCTGTGCGGTGCTGGCCGCGGCGCTGGCTTGCTGGATGGTACTGGCAACCTGTTGCTGACTGATGCCTTTGATGCCATTTTCGATGGCGACGAGGGTGGTTTGGGCACCGGCGGCGACCGAGGCCCTGACCAGCTCTCGGTCCGCGGGTGGAACCATCTGGCTGAGCGTCGAGGCCACCAGGGGCGCGGCGCTGGCGGCAACTCCGGCGACGGCTTGGGCGACCTCCCTGGCACTGGCGGTGCCGGTTGCCTGAACGACACTGGCGGCCACGGCGGCGGCAGCTTGGGCACCAGCGACTTGAGTGACCGCAGCGGCGACCGAGGCGGAAAGGGCTGGGTTACCCTTTCCGACCAGTTGGGCCACCGCCGAGGCGACGGCGGCGGCGGTGGCACTGGTTGGAGCATTTCCCAAGACCGCGGCGGCAATCTGGGGGGCGGCGGCACCGCCAACGGCCTGAACCACGGCGGACGCCACTTGCGCCGCGGCAGCAGGATTGCCAGCAACGACGGCGGATGCCACTTGCGCCGCCTGGGCAGGGGCGGCGGCAGCGGCGGCGGCAGCGACCATGCCCGCGGCCTTGGCCGATTCAGCTTGTGGAAGGCTCTGAACCGCGGCGGCGGCAGCTTGAGCGGCAACGCCGGGGTTGGCCTGGGCGGCGGCAGCGGTGATCATGGTGGCGGCCTGGGCATTATTGGTCACTCCAGCCGACAGGGCACTCGACATGATGATGGAGACGACGTTCGCACTCGGGGCCGCCTTGTCGATTGCCTGAACCGCCGCCGCGACTACCTGCGCCACCTCCTTCGGGTTGCTTGCCACCTGCGCGGAACCGGCGATGACTTGTTGGGTTCCATTGTTTGAAGTGGTCTGGTTGTTTGCCTGTTGTTGCGCGTTGCTTTGGGTCAGGATGGCAGCGGCCTGGGGATTTTGCGCGGCCACTTGTGTTACGAACGCCTGTTGCGCCGGGGTCATTGCCCCGGGGGCGGCACCAAGGAGTCCGACCTTCTCCGCCTGCACCAGGATGCTGACAGCAGCCGCGATCTGGTCGGGAGAGGCGGCATCGGCCTGGGAAATCAGGGAAACACTATTGGCAATCCTCCTTTGCCAGATATCGAGACGCCCCTGGATATCCTGCCACCAGAGCGAAAGGTCGCCCGGCTTGGGGGGTGAGAGGATTTCATCTGCCGGACCAACACCTTTCCCTTTTGGTGCCTTGGGCGGCAGACTGCCCCCGGTGGTTTGTGGGATGCCGCCCGGCTTGGTGGGAGAGGTGGTCCGCTGCTGTGGGGATTTGGCCTCTTCGGCCGGTTTTTTTGGCGCGCTGACCGAAGGGGTCCCACCCTGGTCGGCAAACGTGACCTTGTTGGCGCGGGCATCGTCCAGGATTTGCTGTTGCGTCAGCGGTTTGGACTTCGGAAGAGATGTCCCGACCTCCTTCTGAATGTGCTGGATCGCCTGCACGGCAATGGCCGGCGTCATGATCTTGGGATGGGTGGGTAGCTTGGCGGCATCGCTGACGGCACTGGAGTGGCCCTCTTGGACCGCAATCTCCCCCTTGCGAGTCTTCAAGACCGCCTCACCACGAGCGACGTTGACAAAGTCCGGCACGCCGTTCGCGACCACCCCCTCGATTGCTGAACCGCGGACACCCATGGTGGCCATTGCCGTGTCGACGCGCACCCGGGAATCCTTGACGGAAAAGCCGGAGAGATAGCGAAACGCGCCTGTCACCACCTGGACCGACTTTTCTGCCTTGCTCTCGGCCGGGTTGAAGGCAAAGCCGCTGAGTACGACCTGACTGTCGGGACCGAGGGAGAGGGTCGAACCATCGCGAAACTGGATCGTTGCCCGCGCATCGGGGCCGGTGATGATTTTTTGCCGGGGGTAGACCGGATCGTTGACGGCCAGGGAGATCGGCGGATTTTTTCCCTCTTCGCCTTTGACCTCCTTCTCGACCTGGATGACGCGGCCCAGATGGAGTTTTTTTACCGCCTCGGTTTTACCTGACCCGGCCACGGGAGAAGGTGGGGCAGCCTGATCCGCGGCGGCAACCCAGTTGGATCCAACGCCGGAGAGAAGACCCGCGACCAGCGTCAACCACGCAGCCCGACGAACTCTGTTCATATGATCCACCCCGCTCTTCTTCCCCGGCACTTAAAAACGCCCACAAAGGCGTGACGATAGCGGCCAGGATACAGAAATCCGGCGATCATGTTAAGAGCTTTCTCGTCTTGACAGTTCACTCGGAAAGGAGGTGGTGGTCTTTTCCCGTCTGCCCTTCCCATGCCGACCAGGGTGCAAGGATGCGTGGGGGACAACAGCCGCCTGTAGCCCCATGGCGGTCAGGATCCAGAAGTAATAGGCGTTGGCTGGAATTTGCAGGTTAAAATCCACCAGACTGTGCAGGGAAATAGAGAGAGTTCCGGTCAGGGCGGCGAACAACAGACCACGAGCAAATGGATCACGTCTGCGCAAATAGCGTCGAGCCATGGTCAGCCAACTGGAGAGAAATGCTGCCCCAAAAAGCCCAAAGCCGAGCAAACCCTGTTCGGACATGAACTCAAGAAAGTCATTGTGAGCGTGATCGTTAAATTTTTGCACTTTCTCGGTGCGATAGATGGGAAAAACGAACCTGAACGTGCCGCTCCCGGTTCCGAAGAGGGGGTAGTGGCTGGCCATGTTGGTCGTTTCCCGGTGAACCTCGACCCGGCCGGATTGTTCGAGAATCTCGGTGCCGCCTTTGAAACGATCGGTCAACAGGCTCAACCCCATCCAGCCGCCGGCGATCAGGGAGACGATGAGCACAGGCAGTATGAGGCGTCGCTCCCGCGTGGACTTGCGCCGACGAAAATGGGCCAGGGCAACAACAAGCAGAAGCGACACCACCAGCGCCAGGCTTCCCCCGCGTGACTGGCTCAAAAATAACGCGACAAACATCAAAACCAGAAGCGAGGAGACAACCCCATATCGGCTGCTTAAATTTTGCGCCAGATGCAACAGTTTCTCACTGAAAGATCCTTGAATGCCGCTGCTGCGCATCCAGCCGAGCAGCAACCCAAACCCGAGCGGGATGGTCAACTCCAGGAGTCCCGCGAAGTGGTTTCTGTTGATGTAGGTTCCATGTACCCACTGACGGTTATCCGTCAGCCACCAGGACATATCCTCCGGACCGGTAAAATACACAAACATTCCGAAAACAGATTGAAACACACCGGACAATAAAAGGGTCCATGCCAAAAGACGCAGACGCTCGCGGGTGCGCGCCACGGTAAAGACGAGAAACGCAGCAAGAAAATAGGAGAAATACTTGATCCACTCGACGAGTGTTGCCGTCTTGTCGAGCGAGATCGTCAGGGTTCCCCCTTCGACCCCCGCGAAACGGTTGACATCGACAGTCGCGGGGGAAAGAACAGCCAACAGAGAGGCGGGCAGAGGAACAATTTGAAATAATGGTACCAGGGTCCAGAGAAACAAGAGAAACACCTGGGAGAAATGCTCCCTGAAAATTCCGCCAAAAGATTTTCCCTCCCCCAGATGAGAGAAGAAATAAAGCCCGGTCAGAAAAAATGTGCCAACCTCCAGTATGCTCCACGCCCAGGGACGATTGCTGCCCAGAGGCAGGGGAGAAAGAAAGACAAGCACCAGAAACATGGAAAAAACTACCGACTCGGTGGATTTTTCCCGGCGGGTGGAATCGTTGTCGTGAGTCATCGTTGTCTCCCATCGACACTTCGATCGGCACCCTGAGAAATCGTCTCAAAGTACTTGTCAAATTCGATGCGCAACCTGGCGTGGCGGCGCACAAGATGTTGAATCTGCTCCCTTTTTCCATAACGCTGAACCAGTTCCAGAATCGGATAGGGAGAAGACTGCATGGCGCGCACCGCGACATTGAGAACGTCATTTTGCAGGCGATCCTCCAAGACGCTCCACAGGATGAAACCCAATCGCACAACGTTTTGTTGCACGGTTGGTTCCCAGGGGGCGAGGACCATGGCGCGTTCCAGGTCGGTGACGGCCTCACCCCAACGTTCCCGTCCCTGAACCATGCGCACCTGCGCCAGGTTGATCCAGGTGTATCCCCAGGTTGGGCGGATGTTGGCCGCCATTTCATAGTTGCTGGCCGCCTCGGCCAGCAGGGAAGCCGACCTTTCGATGTCCTCCTTGATTTGACGTGACCAGACATAGTGAAGCTGACCGAGTTGCAACCAATATTCCGCGTTTCCTGGATGCAGACTCAACGCCTGTCGATTGTAATGCACCGCCTGTTGCCAGGCCGATTCCTTCTCCTCGAACGAAACTTTCGGGTCGTGCAGTTTGGTGGAGAGCTTCTCGATGGGGAAGGTGTAAAACTCGGCCAATCCCCAGCGTCCCGACCAGATGACCATGACGGCGCACAGGCCGGCCATGCCGAGTGGCAGCAGAATGGTTCGCCAAAGAGTCAGGCTGCCGCGCATTGCAAAATTGCCTTTGGAACCGACGTCACCATCGACAGCGCACGGGCCAATCCGACCACCCGTGCCGCTGCCTCCACCCCCTGTCGAAGGTCTGGCGGACGGTGAAGCATGTCATGCGCATCACTGGCCATGAGGTGAATCCACTCCTTTTCAAGCAGACGAATGGCACAACGCTGAACCGCCAAGCCAAACTCCCCGGCAAGGGAGCCCGCGGTCACCTGACAGAGGCACCCCATTTCCAGAAAAGGGGTCAGTTTTTCGGAGTGGGCAAGCACCGCCGCGTTACGTTCCGGATGCGTTAAAATCGGAACATACCGACGATCGAGAAGCCTCCGCACCACCTTGTCACTTCCCGGTGGAATCGAGTCGTGTGGAAACTCCAAAAGGAAATAGCGACGCGGGCCGCCCCTGTTCAGGGTTGGCAGGGACTCTTCGGTGGCCAGACGCAGCAGTTCGGGACAGAGGCGCACATCGGCGGCGCAGCGCAAATCCAGGTCGATCTGGTGTTGCAGCAGATCGTCGCGCATGCGCGCGGTTTCCCGCTCGATCCTTGATAGGGAATTATCGTAGATACCAGGCGTTATGTGTGGTGTCGCCACAAGCACCCGGGTTCCCGACTCCAGGGCGCGACGCGCCATGGCAAGCGACAGCTGGCGGTCACCGGGGCCGTCGTCCAGTCCAGGCAGAATGTGGCAGTGAATGTCAACCCAACCGGTGGGGGGGTCAACTGCTGGACTTGTCCTTGTCATCCCCGTAGTAACCGTAGCCTGTTCCGTAGCCTGTTCCGTAGCCGTAGCCATAGCCGTAGCCATAGCCATAACCGTAACCGTAGCCATAGCCGTAGCCATAGCGATAACTGCCGCTGTAGTACATCAACTGGCGCATGTCCACGCTGTTGAGCACACATCCGACGACAGAGATCTGGGAGTGACGAAGCCTGCGCAGTGCTCCCATCACCACATCACGCGCTGCCTTGTGCGCCTTGACCACGAAAACCACCCCGTCGGCCTGTTCGCCGAGAATCTGTGCGTCGGTCACCACCAGGGTGGGCGGGGCATCGATGATGATACGGTCATACTCTTTGCGCAGCGCCGACAGCATGTCCCGCCAACGTCGGGATGCAAGAATTTCGCTTGGGAATGGCGGAGTTGGGCCGCTGGGCAGAACATGCAGACCCAGAGGGGTCTCCACGACCTCCTTGCGCAAGAGCTCCATCGACGTGCGTCGCGGATCCGGTGCCTGGCGTCGCTCCTGACCGAGGCGCTGGTCGCTGCCGCGACGACGCTCCGGCCCATTCCAGGAGGTGGTGGCGCGCGGTTGACGCCTCTCGAACCCGGAGCGGCGATCCACTCCCGATCGCCGTTCCCCGCCGACACGCCGTTCGTGCTGAAGGTAGCCGGAGAGATAGCCGGTGACACCAGCCGACCCGGTGACCGAAAAAATCTCCTTCAGGCGGGGACGGCGCAGATCCGCCTCCAACAGCAACACCCGGTCCCCGGCCTGGTTGAAGGCCTGCGCCAGATTGATCGCCACCGTGGTTTTGCCTTCCTCGGGCAGGGCGGAGGTGACCATGACAATCTGCATGGGATGGTCGATATCGGAGAAGAGCAAGCCGGTGCGAAGGCTGCGCACAGACTCCGAATAGTTGGACTTCGGATGTCGGGATTGCATCTCCTCGGGTGGGGTTGGGTCGCGTCGCCGCAGGTGGAGCAGGGGCAGGGTGGCAAACAGGGGCAGGCCGCTCATCATTTCGAGCTCTTCCGGGGTCTTGACCGAACGATCGGAGAACTCCAGGAAGAAGGCAAACCCCAGACCCGCCAGAAGCCCGACAAACCCCCAGGTCATGAGCGTGCGATTTCTGTTCGGCCAGAAGGGACCGCCTGGAGGGCGTGCGGACTCCAGCAGGCGTGCGTTGGCGGTTTGCATCCCCTCGCTGAGACCGGTCTCCTTGAATCGCTTCAGGAACATGTCATAAAGCTGACGGTTTGCCGCCACTTCGCGTTCCAGCTTGTTGAGCTGGAAGGTTTTCTTCTGAATTTGTTGGACCTGCCCGCGCTGGTTCTCCATTTCTCTGGCCAGGCGGTTTGCCTGGGCATCGGCGACCATGTAGTCATGTTTGACCACCGCTACCAGGCGTTCAGCCTCTTGCCTGACTTTGCGATCGATCTCTTCCAGCTCCTTTTGGGCGCGGATGATGCGAGGGTGTTTGGGCCCGTAGCGATCGGAAAGCTCGGCGAGATTTTGTTCGGAACGGTTCTTGTCTTTTTTCAGGTCCGCGAGCTGACCGGTGTCGCCAAGTGGCAATTGAGAAATATCGCCCTTGTGTCCCCGCAGCAGCCCGGACAGGCGCTCGTACCTGGTCTGGGCGGCACCCGCCTCGGCACGTGCCTGGGACAGCTGGTTGCTGAGACCATCCATCTGCTGGATGTCCGAGCTGTGGGTGCCCTGGGAGTCGAGCAGACCGGTGGTTTCCCGGTAGACTTGCAGATCTTTCTCAGATTTTTCAAGGGTTTTTCGAAGATTCTCCAGGCGGCCCATGAGCCAGTTGGCGGCATGCTGGGTTACCTGCAGCTTGGCCTCCATCTCCTGGTCGATGAAGGCCTGAACGATGGTGTTGGCCACGCGCGCGGCAAGTTTCGGGTCCTCGGCGACAAAGCTGACCTTGATGATCTCGCTGCGACCGACACCGTTGACCCCGATTCTGCCTTGGACCATATCGACGACTTGCTGCACGCGCTGCGGGTCGGGCTTGCCGTCGTCGACGATCGGTTCGTCGGTATCCTGGCGGACCGGGTCGCCACCGACCAACCGCGCCCAGGATTCAGGCAGAAGCGTCGCCAGGGAGAAGCCCCGCCGTTTCGACAGCACCCTGGGGTCGAATTCGGGAACGAGGTCGAGCCGCTCGCGTCGCACCACCTCCTCGGCCAGCTTTCGGCTTTTGATCAGCTCGATCTGGGTCAGCATGTGGCTGCTCTGACCCGCGTTCGACTCGTAGATGTCATCGATGGCGACCAGCTTGACCGTCCTTTGTTCGATGACCATGCTCGCTTCGGCTTGGTACAGGGGGACAAGCGACCACAACTCCACCTGCGTTGGCATGACGAAAAGGAAGACGACGCTGATCACCTGCCATTTTCGGCGCAGCAACAGCAGCAGAAAAAAGCGCAGGGTATAGGTTGGCGCCTCCGCTTCGGGGGGGGCGTTGTCCAGATAGGTCGAGCGCGCCGGAAGTGTTCCTTGCGCGTACCCTCTCGGGTCCGGAGTTCCCTCGGCCCTGACGATGGTTGCGTCAGCCATGCGAAAACCTCACCAGAAACCTTCCGGTACCGACAGGAAGTCGTCCGGGTATACGGGGTCATCCAGCGCGATGGCCCTCTCCTTGTGTGCCGGGTCATTGCCGCGAATGACGGTGATCTTTTTTTCCGAGGCCCGCTCGGTAAATCCTCCGGCCAGGGCCACCGCCTTGCGCACGGTCAGACCGGGTTGATAGGCAAACCCACCGGGACTTTTGACTTCACCGTTGATGAAGTAGAGGCGAAAGTCAACAACGGTAACGCTGACGATCGGCTTGCGCAGATAGCCATCGGCCAATTTTTCTCGCAGCACCTTCTCGACATCCTTGACCGTCAAACCGGCGACGGCAATATCACCGAGGAACGAAAAGGAAAACTTGCCGTTGGGTTCGACCTTGTGGATACCGGAGAGCTCGGGTTCTTCGTTGACGCTGACCTGGATTTTATCGCCCGGCCCCAACCTGTACTGGGTGCGCAACGCGGTATCATCAGCGGCGGATCCCTGGATGAGCAGCAGAAGGAGAACGAGCTGACAGCCAAGAAAATACACACACGAGTGAAGGCGTATCCGGAACCTGTCGGGTTGTGGTTGTCTCAATGTCTGGTCCTCCCACTCTCGCGCATCGCGGCATTGCCCGGGAGCCGCTTACCGACGATGAACCCGGGACACGGACCCAGGGCATCGGAAAGAGACAGCGGCACGATGCATCGGCACCCAGGCGGTCACCACCCGCCAAAAACCCGGTTGCACCTGGCATGTTCCCGAGCCAGACACACCCCGGACGACCCTCTTACCCGCCCGGCCTGCGAGAAACAAAAGCAGCCCGGGCGACGAACGCAACCACCCGCCCCCCGACCTGACGAAGGCCCTACGCCCCGGGCCCGGGGCACAGGCTCACAAGCCACCGGTCAGGGAGATCATAACCTGGTTGTCGTCATAGTTGGCCGAGGGCAGACTGGACTTCTGGTTGGTCCGACCGACGGATGTGCTCATCGTCAGCCAACGCGGAAAAGCGTAGTCGATACCGATGGTCTCCTTCCAGGTGTCGTTCTCCTGACCACTGCTGTAGTCGTTCTTGGTGTAACCTACCTTGGACTTGAGCGAGAGGAAAGAGCGCAACTGCTGGTTCAATCCCACGGCGGCGCTCGTGGTTTTGTAATAGTCGGCGACCAGTCCACCTTCCGCGAACGACCGATTCAAGTCCAGGCTGAGGCCGGTCTTCGCCAGGGGTTTCCAGGAGACGCCACCGCCAAACGACACCATGCCGGGGCTGCTGCCTGTCGGGTTTTCGGTATCCTTGACCGTGTAACCGACCCGCAAATCACCCTGGGTCTTCGCGGTGGCCGCCCAATTGACCCCAACATTGGCCGACTTTTCCTGGCTGTCCCTGTGCAGCGAAGAGTCGTCGTAGACTATACCCTTCCACCCCAACCCTGTCAAAAGGGATGTTCGTGGCGCCAGAGCGTACATGAGGGTCATGGTGGCCTGGTTCCAGTAATTGCCGACCTGCTGCTTGGCGTCCACCCCGTGGGTGAGGCCAAACTCGGAGCGGAAGCGGTGGAAAGTGTATTGAGCCTTGCCGCCGAACTGGTAGTGTTTCCACTGCTTCGGCGTTTCGGTCGTGCTGACGGTGCCGACATCGGGCGCACCCGGCGCGTCGTGGTTGAAATCCACCCCACCGTCAAAACTCAGTGACAGATCACGGGAAGCAGCGTACTTGACACCCATGTTCGCACTGCTGTTGGTGGCGTCCAGGTTTGTCTGTTTTTCGTAGTGGTCGATGGTGGTTGAGACGGAGGTCTGGAAGGTCAGCTTTTTCCAGTGGGTTGAAAACTGCACGACAGGACGCACCGAAAGCACTTTGTCGCTGAGGCGTTGCGTGCCACTCCTGTAGACGTTGTCATCATACTGCGAGGAGATCGCCAAGGACGGCTGGATGCGGAAAATGCCCACGGGGATGCCGCGTGCTTCGTCCGCGGCGCTCAAATACCCAAGCGCCCCCCACAGGATCAGCAGAATGGCAGCCATGCCCGCGAGCCAAAGCCGCGTGACGAGCGGCAGGCTCCCGGCAGGGTGACTTGCACCCACCGTTTCAGGCATGGTTGACCCGACCTTGGACATGGCTACTTCCGCCAAACTGCTGACGAACGGCAAGTTGTGATCATTTTGTTCGTTTTCAGTGTTTTACGAACCATTTTCTCAACCCTGCACACGGCTCCGACTCAAGTTTCTTCTCGGCGCGAACAACAGGTGCAAGCTCCGGACCATCGAAATGGTTGATTTCCATTTTTTGATTTTTAATTGGGCAGGGGGCAGAGAACCGTGAATACAATCGTGTACCCCTTGGCCTCGCGTTGACTCCGGGACGTTTGTTTCGCATACTCTCCGCCGGATGCGCGGATGGTTGGCTTCGGTGTTGGTATTCAAGCAAGCAAGGGGTTGGCCATGAAGGCGATGATGCTCGACGGCTACGGTCATGCGGCGACCTTTCGCATGGCGGATGTTCCCAGGCCACGGGTCGGGGTGGGGCAGGTGCTGCTGCGCGTCGTGGCGACGAGCGTCAACCCGGTTGATGTCAAGATTCGCACCCTCGGGCTGCCCTTTGCTCCGGAGCTGCCGGCGATACTGCACGGCGATGTTGCCGGTATCGTCGAGGAGGTTGGGCCCGGGGTTGAGGGATTCAAGCTTGGCGACGAGGTGTTTGGGTGTGTTGGTGGGGTGAAGGGGAGCGGGGGTGCCCTGGCCGAGTTTCTCCTCGCCGATGCCCGTCTGCTTGCCCATCGCCCGGCTTCACTGCCCCTGGCTGATTGCGCGGCGTTACCCCTGGTGACCTTGACTGCCTGGGAGGGGATCATGGATCGCGCCGACGTCCGTGCGGGTGATCCGGTCCTGGTGCATGCCGGCACCGGCGGGGTCGGACATGTGGCCCTGCAACTGGCCAAGCTGCGCGGGGCGGTTGTATCGACGACCGTCTCCACCCCCGAGAAGGTCCAAATCGCCCTTGAGCTGGGTGCCGACCATGCCATCGATTATCGCGCCACCCCGGTGCCCGACCAGATTCTCGCCACCCCCGGTGGGAGGGGATTTGCCCTGGTTTTCGATACCGTCGGGGCAGGTACCCTCGATGCCTCGTTTCAGGCGGTTCGCGTCGGCGGCACGGTGATCACCTGCGTGGCCCGTTCGACTCACGACTTAAGCCCCTTGCATGCCAAGGGGGTCTCCCTGCACGTCGTGTTCATGCTTCTTCCCCTGCTCACCGGGCAGGGGCGCGCCCATCACGGTGAGATCCTGCGTCGCGTGGCCGCCCTGATTGACGCCGGCCGGCTCAAACCGTTGATTCACCCACGGCGGTTTGCCCTGTCCGAGGCGCAACAGGCCCATACCCTGCTGGCCGAGGGTAAGGCAATCGGCAAGGTCCTGATCCAGATCTAGACGCGGTGCCGTTGGTCGCCGGTGGTGTTTTTTCCCCGTGTATCGGGCGGGGTGTTCGTGTGCCGCGCAGGTTTGGCGGGTATGCGCGCGGAGTCCGGGTGCGTGGCGCGACGGGTGGTTTCTTCTGGTCTCCGGATCTTCGTAACGGTGTTGGAAGGCCGTCCCTGGTTGATGTCTGATAAAATTATGGTATGAAATTTGCATTCTATCGACGCCAACGATCCGGAAGTTGCGCTCATCGGCGCCGCTGCATGGACGTGTCCGACAACCCATCCCATACGAAAGTGAGCGCCTTATGGGCACGCAGGAGTCAAAGATTGCCGATGCCGTCATACTGCTGGCCAAAAATCTGGCCGATCCCCAGTCGCTGCTTGCCAGCCTTTCACCGCTCGAACGTTTGCGGCTGAGCCAGGGGCTCGGGGATGCCTTCAACACCCTCGATCGCATCGACCAGGCCTTTGCCGATATCGAACAGCATGGCCAGATTCGCATGCGTGACGATGGCATCTATGTGCCGTTCTTCGATGGTGAGAAACATCACCAGGAGCAAGAAAGAGCCATTGATTGGTCCTGATGGGTGTCAAGGTTCACGCCGCCGGCTCTCTGTCGGCTTTTGCCCCATCCGGCTTTAGGGGCAAGGCAGGGGGTGTCATCGGGGCGCCTGTCGCTGGTGGGTGACGTTCGCGCGCGGTTGGCCCGGGTCTCTGATCAGAACCGATGGCCTGATGGCCGGTGTTTGATCGTTCCCGCCGGATGGAGGTGGGGGTTCGAGACCATCGGTCAGGGCCTGTATCAACATTGTCGCTTTTTTTTTCGCGCCGAACTCTTTATCCTCCCGAGGATCGCGGGTCTTTCCTGGATGACCACCCCGGCAAGGCCCGCAGGGTCGCTCGTGCCTGTATGCAGCCTAAAAAAATAACCAAGGAGGATCCGACATGGCGAAAATCACCCTCAAGGGCAACCCCATCAACACCTGCGGCAATCTGCCGGCCGTGGGCTCCAAAGCCCCCGATTTTCTTCTGACCAAAACCGACCTGGCTGATGTCTCCCTGAAGGATTTTGCTGGAAAGACTCTGGTTCTTAATATCTTCCCAAGCATTGACACGGCGGTCTGCGCCACTTCCGTTCGTCGTTTCAACGCCGATGTTGACAAGATGCCCAACACGGTCGTTCTCTGTGTTTCCCTTGACCTGCCGTTCGCCCATGGGCGTTTCTGTGGTGCCGAGGGGTTGCAGAAAGTGGTTCCGGTGACCGAACTGCGTCAGCGTGGCTTCGGCGAGGCCTACGGGGTGCGTATCGTCGATGGTCCACTGGCCGGGCTGCTGTCGCGGGCGGTTGTGGTCATCGATCCCCAGGGGAAGGTCAAGCATGCCCAACAGGTTCCCGAGATTGTTCAGGAGCCCGACTACGAGCAGGCGATCAAGGCCATCTAAAGGGGCGCTTCAAGGCGGCCGGTCGACCTTTGTTGGGACCAACCAGAGGTCGGCGGGCCGCCTCCCTTCTTCCATTACCCCTCGTGAGTCAACATCGGCACGGAACCCATTCACAGCCGAGCTGTCGCCCTGCCTCTTTTCTCTCCTGAGCTTTCCAATGCGCCCTCTGCCATGCACACCCGACATCCGGGGATAACGGCGGGGTTGCCTCGTTCCAATTCCGAGTCAGGTGCCCCGCTTTTTGGTTGTCCCAAGGTACCCTTGCCGTCTTGGTGTGGCTTCGTCGGGTGGGGGTTGTTTGCCCGCATGTGGCCCGACGCCCGAGATTTCCTCGTGCGCCGGGCGTCGTTCCCCTTGCCCGCGGGGGATGCGCGAACGAGCATCCCCCATTGGGCAAACGTGTCATTCCAATTCCATATCAAGCGGCAACCTCGTTGGCTGCTTTGTTCGCTCCTCGCCGTACCAAACACGTACTATCTCGTCGCTCACGCATTGCCGCCGCGTTGCCATCTTGATCTGGAATTGGAATCAGAGAATCCCTTCTCGCAGTAACGTCTCCCGTTGTTCGTGAGAGAGTGTTGCGTGCAAGGAGCGGTATTTTTGCAGGATGGCCCGACGCAGGGGGAGGATCGTCTCCTCCTGGGCCAAAAGCTGCTCCAAATTTTCAAGCCTGTTTTCCGGCGTATCGCGAACTTCTGGTTTTGTGGCCAGTGGTTGCTGGGAAAAGAGCCTGGTCACCACATCGGCGTAGGCTTGCCACTCCTTTTCCTGGGTGGCGGTGAGGTGAAGGTTGGTTTTGAGCTGTTCGAGCCGTGATGTCACGGCTTTGGGTCCCAGGGGCTCGGGTGTGGCTCCGGTCGGCGGGGAGGTATTGTCGTCAGGACTGCCGGTTTCGTGGTCAAGGGCATTGTTGTCACCGGGACAGCACTTGTGAGCGGCGGTTTCGGCGGCGGCGGGCGTCGGACAGTGGCGCTTGTTGTGGCACCGGTGCCGTGATACGGTGCCCTCCTGGTCGTGCCTATGATGCGCACAGCCACACGCGGATTCAGTGGCTTCCATGCCTTGGGAGTCGGTGATGGCCGCGGATTCCCCGTGACCAGGGGAGGGCATCCCGTCGGCGGGGTGGCAGCACCCTTTTTTCCCATGTTCATCAAGAGCCGACAGACAACGCGGTCCGCACGCCAACCCCGCGGCCCAGGGCGGTGGACAACAGCCGGCGTGATGGCCGATCCCGCAGTGATCGGTGGTGGCCGGTCCGAACGGCGCCACATCTCCTCCGAACCCTTCGGGAGGTGGCGGGCAGTGGCGACAGCACGCCGAGCCTGGTCCCATGGCCCATGGGGGTGGGCCGTAGCCGATTCCTTCGCCAATCCCACGTCGGAAAGGGGGGGGGGCAAAGGGACCTGGCCCCTCGTTTGTCGAGTTAAAGCAGCCATGGCCGCCCATGCCGTAGCGACCTCCGGGAGGGGGTCCCATGTCTGCCCCGCCCATCGGCGGATAGGGCATACCTGCCCCACCCACAGGAGGGGGTCCCATGTCTGCTCCGCCCATCGGCGGATAGGGCATACTTGCCCCGCCCATGGGTGGATAGGGCCTATCGGGCCCTCCCATGCGGGGGTACATTATGCCCGGCCCGAAGGTTCCCGGGGGTCGCATCATACCCGGTCCGCCGGGGCCGCGAAACATCGGGCTTGGTTCGTTCATCGTGTCCGATCCGCCGGGGCCGTTCATCGGGCTTGGTCCGTTCATCATGCCTGGTCCGCCGGGGCCGTTCATCGGGCTTGGTCCGTTTATCATGTTTGGCCCACCGGGGCCGTTCATCGGGCTTGGTCGGTTCATCATGCCTGGTCCTCTGGGCCCGTTCATCATGCCTGGTCCTCTGGGCCCGTTCATCATGCCTGGTCCGTTGGGCCCGTTCATCATGCCTGGTCCGCCGGGTCCGTTCATCATGCCTGGTCCGCCGGGTCCGTTCATCATGGGAGAGAAGGGTGCTGCCAC
>PEAJ01000020.1 GCA_002753495.1 Magnetococcales bacterium HA3dbin3
GCGGCTGGGGCAACGGCGGGGGCGGCTGGGGCGGCGGACCCTACGGCGGCGGCTGGGGCGGCGGGCCCTGGGGCTGGTAAGCAGACGCAGTGACCACCACCTCCCGGAAGATTTTTTGTTCAACCTTGACAACAACGGAGAGAAATCTAATGAAGAAATCCCTGAATGCACTCGCCATCGCGGCGGTGCTGGGCTTCGCGGCCATGACCCTTGCCTCGGACGCCGCAGCCTGGTGGGGTGGTGGTCCCTTCGGTAACGGTAACGGCTCAATGAGCTTCAACATGGGCGGCGGCGGCTGGGGCAATGGCTACGGTAACGGCTGGGGCGGCGGACCCTACGGCGGCGGTTGGGGCGGTGGGCCCTACGGCGGCGGCTGGGGCGGCGGACCCTACGGCGGCGGCGGCTGGGGCGGCGGCTACGGCGGCGGCTGGGGAGGTAACGGTTGGGGCGGTGGGCCCTGGGGAGGCGGCTGGTAATCGCAGCACGTGACCCACGAAGCCCTGATTCTCCTCGACAAGCGGAGTCTTGTTAGATGAAAAAATCACTCGGTGCTTTGGCTGTGGCGGCTCTCCTCTCCGGCGCGGTTCTGATGCTGGCTGATCAGGCCGCTGCCTGGTGGGGAGGGTATCCCGGCTACGGTTGGGGCGGACCCGGCTACCAAGGCTGGGGTGGCGGACCCTACGGTTGGGGCGGTTACCCCGGTTATGGCTACGGCTACGGCCGTGGTCCTTACGGCTGGGGTGGCGGACCTTACGGCTACGGTGGCGGGCCCTACGGCTACGGTGGCGGGCCCTACGGTTGGGGCGGCGGGCCTTACGGTTGGGGAGGTCCCGGGCCTTACGGCCTGGGCGGTCCCGGCCAAGAGGCTCCTCAGGGTGGCCCTCAGGGTGGCCCTCAGGGTGGTGACACGGGCGGTAACACCGACCAAAAATCACCCCCGCCGGCTGCTGGTCGTCCGGGAAAATAATCAGGCGCGTTGTCGCGGGGGGCGGCCTTTCGGTCGCCCTCCGCTTCCCGGGCAGCCGAAGACAACAGTACCACCGACGCGATTGCAAAGCGATCGGAGGTCCCTGGATCGCGCCGGTTCAACGGTGGGGTGTGGGGTGAGGTTGGGGTGCCTTGTTCCGCGCCTCGCCCGAGTCGTCATTCCAATTTGCATTCGACGCGAGAACGAGGCAGCGAGAAGGAGGCGACGAGACGGATACGTTTGTGTACGGCGAGGAGACGACGACGAAGCTAACGAAGTTATCGCTATGAATGCAAATTGGAATCAGGCCGGCATCAGCGCGACCGCAAGGGTCGGGGGTTGTCTTGGCGAAACGTCCCCCGGACGGAGGGGCTTGGAAGGTGTCCCTGCGTTACCCGGTTTCGGTCTCGGACCGGAATGGACGCGGGGTAAGGAAAAGGCCGTGGCGCGCGGGCTGATACCTTTGGCATGGTCGCGCGTCGTTCGCACGGTACCCCCTGGGCGATGGACCGGCAACACGGCCGCCGCGGGCGCGGGGGCTTCACCGGGGCTTGGCCACGGTGAGAAAGCGGTGGGAGGTCCCCTCAAGAGAGACCAGTCAGGGTGATATCCAGACATGATCACGGTGATCGGTAACTTGAAAGGTGGCTGTGGCAAAAGCACCATGGCCTTCAATCTGGCCGTCTGGCTGGCCAGCAAGGGGCGCGACGTGGTGGCGTTTGACCTCGACCCCCAGGCAACCTTGAGCGATGTCCTGGAAGTCCGCCGGGACGAGGGCGTCAAACCCGAGGTTCGCGTTTTTCGCGCCGAAAGCGACCCGATCAAGGTGTTCAAGCAGTACGCCGACGGAGAAATTATCGTCGATGTCGGTGCCTCCAACCTCTGGGCCATGCGTCAGGCCATCGCCATTGCCGACCGCATCGTCATCCCGGTTCCACCGAGTCAGGCTGACGTTTGGTCAACGCAAAGATTTTTGAATATCGTCCAGGAAATTTTTCAGAACCGGGAACTCAACAGTCAGGAAAAGGAGCCGAAAGGCAAAGGTCAAAAGAAAGCTGCAAAACCCGCCGTCGTGGTCTTCGTCAACCGGGCTGATACCCACCCGGGGCTGCGGGAGTCGGAGGAGACCGCCGCCGCCCTCTCCGCGCTCGAAGGCGTCGAACTCCTGGAACACCGCATCTGCCAAAGAACATCCTACCGTCGATCGTTCAGCGAAGGACGGGCGGTGTTCGAGTTGTCAGGAGATCCAAAGTCCGCGCAGGAGTTCTTCCGCCTGGCCGAGGCGCTCTACCCTTCGCCGGACTCCGCCCGCCCCCGGGAGAAAAAAATGAAAAAAACCAAGGAGGCCAAGGTCCATGCCTGACGTGCCCGTCGAAGAACACCCGCCTGGAAGTCGGCCACAGGGGTCAACGCCGGGGGAGAAGCCCTCGGGAGAAAAGCCTTCGGTCAAGGGGGTGACCTTCCATCCGGCGGGTCAGTACCAGGAGTGCGGCAACTGCTCCTCCCTGATTCTGGACCAGTTTGCCAAAAGCTTCGACAAAAGTGCCAGACGTTGGGAGCTTGTGGTCTATCCTTCCCTCGCGGCCTTCATCGTCCTGGCCATGTATGGTTTCTTCCTGATCTACAGCCTGACCCAGGATATCCGCCTCATGTCGACCTCCATCGACCCGCAAATGGGACGCAACATGGGGTCGCTTGCCGCCAATATCGGACATTTGGCGAATAACATCGAGCTGATGTCGACCCACCTCGAATATATCAGCGACAACATGGAAACGATGTCGGTCGACATGCGCACCATGTCCGAGAGTGTCGACCACATGGCGGAAAACGTCGCCGGCATGAGCGGCAACGTCCAGAACATCAGCCGTATCATGACCGACATGTCGGCCCGCGTCTCCGATATGTCCATGAAACTGGATGCCCTGTCGCCCATGACCGCCAACATGAGCGACATGTCCCTCGCCATGCGCGTCATGACAGGCTCCGTCGGCCGCATGGGCTACGACATGAGCAACGCCGCACGACCCATGAGTTTCATCAACCGTTTCATGCCCTGGTGACCTGGCAAGAAGCTCCCGCCAGGCCGGGTTGAGAGGTTTGCACATCGATCCAATATCCCGCAACGATCAGGTTCGTCCGTATAAACAGGTCAGGGTTCCCGCGGGGGTGGTGGTTGTTGGTCGCCACCCCTCCCGGGCGGCCCGCAAAACAGGAAAATCACCCTCACGGTCACAGTGGAGATTGTCATGTCGCCGAAATCAAAAACCCGTTCCTTCCTCTCCGCCGCCGCGGTCGCGGTATTGTTGGCCTGGGCCCAGGGCGCCTGTGCCGAAGATGCCAAAAACCCGAATCAAATCGTTGCGCCGCCAAAGTCCCCCCAGGATCTGCAACAGCGTGTCGAGAGCGGTGCCAATAATTACTGGCAGAGCAGGCAGAACGCCTACGACGCCTGGCGCCGCCAGGTTGACGTGCGTCAGGTGGCCAAGGAGCGTGCCGTCGACACCGCCGAAACCGCCCACGAGCTGAGCAATCAATCCCGGATCATGGATTGGCAGAACAGCCAACAGGCCTGGGCCAACGCACAGCAGCAGTCGCAGCTCACCTACCAGAAAGAGGTCGAGAACAATTTGAAGCTGCAAGAGGCGATGCTGGAGTACCGCTACCAGCAGGAGCGTATCCGCCTCGAGCACCAGAAAGCCTTGTCGCAGAATGCCGTCTCCTACCGGCAGGGCAATCTGAGCAACGCGGTCATGACGCAACAGAATGCCCTGATGACCAATACCGCCGGCGTCAACAACAATCTGTGGGCGGAGCGGCAGGCGATGCAGAACAACATGGCGCAGCAGCGTGCCTATCTGCAACGCGCCACCGGTGGCCCGATGCATGATGTGCCGCCCCCGCCGCCGGCCGCGGAGCCCGCCGCCAAGGCCGCCAAGTAAGGCTCGGCCAGGGCTCGATCAAAGCCCCCGCCCTCGAACGGCGCCCCCTCTCTGGATCTGGTTTTTGGGACGGGGGGCGTCGCGTCGGGGGTTTTTCGTTTGTGCATCACGCCCCCCGCCACGCCCGGGGGAGGTAGCCGGTCGGTGTCGGTCGGTTGCCCCTGCCGCCAAAGCCCAACGATGAAAAGTGGGCATCACCCCTTCTCCTTCCCCTCTTTTTGCCGTATCACCGAACGAAAAGGATCGGACCGGACAGGGCGCACCCGCCACGCCCCAATCTGGGGTCGCGGACATGCCGCGGCCTTCCCCCTCCCTCTTTTCGTTATCGCGTCCGCGGCTCCCGGCATCGTCCGACAGACGACGCGCCCCCGCCACGATCCCGTCACGACTCCTTGGCGGAGTCGTAGCGCGTGCGCACCACTTCGTCAATCTGATCGCTAAAGTCTGGATAGCTCCTGACCACGCGCGTAAAATCGGCCCGACTCAGGACGTAAAGATCGCAGAAGGTGATGCAGCGAACGGTCGCGGTTCTCTGGATATCACGCAACAAGGCCACCTCGCCAAAAAAGGCCCCCGCCCGCAGCTTGACCAGGGGGTGCCCCTCGGCCGTCAAAACCTCAACGACACCGTGGCTCAGGAAAAACATCTCCTCCCCCCTGTCACCGGCGCGGATGATCACCTCACGGGGCGTGCAAATGCGTGTCGTCAGACACTCGACCAGATCCGTAAGACACGCCTCGTCAGCGACGCTGAAAAAGGGAACATTGCGCAACATGGCAATGTTGACATACCGGTTGATCTCCTTCTGCAACTCCGGGGGAAGCTCCTGCAAAATTTCCGAGGCCAAGGCGGCCCTCTCGGTCAGGAAGTGATTGTAGAAACTGAAAATATCCCCCTGCAAATGCAACGGAATTTTGTATTGCCTCATGAACCCGGCCAGGGCGGCAAATTTTTCTCGTCGCCGATTTTCAAACGAGTTGGCGTTGGCAATGGCGGTGGAGATATTGCCGATAATGAAACCGTACATGCCGACGCCAACCAGCATCACCACGATGGCATAGATGCGTGAGGCATCGGTGGTCGGGGTGATGTCACCGTAGCCCACGGTGGCCACGGTCACCACCAGCCAGTAGATCGCCTGGATGTAGATGGAGAGGGGCTCTTTGGTCGATGTTTCGTGCAGGAGGATCCAGCCACAGGCCAGAAGGTTGAGCCCCATGACCACCCAGAACAGCATCATGAGAACCTTGACCCGCTGGCTGGTTCCCAACCGGATGGTATCGACCAGGGCATGTTTGGTGTGGGAACGCAGATCGGCAACGACACTGGGTACCAGCAGAATGCGCAACGCCCGAGACAAACGAACAATGCGCAACGCCCCGGCAATCTCGGCGCCGTTGCCATAGAGGCCGATGATGATCAACTCCCACGGGATGGTCGAGATCAGGTCGACGATGAACCGGCTCTTCAAGTAACGAACACGAATGGCGCGCAAATCGGTAATCTGCTCGCCATCCTTCAGGAAGGGGGTGTGAAAATTAACGTAGATATCAAGAACAAAGAAGACCGTCAGAACGGTATCCAGGACGTAAGACCAGTAAGGGGTGTCAAGCTTGAGGGCGATGGCAATCGGCACGGAAAGCCCGTACCAGCTGACCGCCAGGAGAATGACATAGTCCCAGTAGATGCGCAGGCGCCCCTGGGGAATCAGAAACGATTTGCGTTGCGCCGTCATGGCCCTCGTCCTACTCACCGGAAGTGGCAGCGGCAAGGCACACCTCATCCGAGGCGGGCAGCACCACAGTGGGAGGAGAACACGCCCAAAAAAAGCACCCTCCCCCTTCAGCCGGGATTATGGCCGCACATGCCGACAGCCGTAAAGGACCCGTGGCGAGGGAAAGCGGCACGCGCCACCGGAGCCGCGTGCGCACGGCAACGGCGAAACGATTCCGGTTGAGAAGAGCCCAGCCCGAGAATAGCGGTCACCCCCGGGATCATCCTGTACACATGCCGAAACGCGACACGGAAAAACCATACGGGAGAGGACGTCAAACAACCCGACCCCTCCCGCGTTGCCGGGCGGCAACAATCATCCTGCCCTCGCCTGTCACACCTGATTGCGAATGCGACTGCCACTCGTGGCCACAGCCGATTGAAACGCCACCAGGTTGCCAAAGCTCTCCACCGGGGTCTCGTAGAAAAGGCGCTCCAGGTGATCGGCCGCATCGAAGGCCTCATCCCGGGTCAGCCCCTCCGCGATCACCCGACCATTATGGCACAGGAGAAATCCGACCCCGCCGTTGTCAACTTGAAAGTGCTTCATCGACCTTCTCCTTCTTTCTTTTCCCCGTAGCCTTCCGTAGTACAGTATTGAGAGCGCCAGACCAAAATCGGCGCCCGTCGGCTACTTCGCAAGAGAGATGCCAAATAAAGAGAACTTTGTTGCCAGAAACAAATCAACACATTGGCCATCACCGCGGCGGCCGGCCACCATCACAAACCCTTGCTGACCACGATCAGCCTTGCCGCTACCGGCAAGGAGTGCCCACTCGCGGCAAAAATGTGCCCACACCCGGGAACCGGGGTTGATCATTGCGCCTCTTTAGGATCGCAAGCCACATCGTGCGTGGTCAACGCGGGTGACATCATGTATTGTCGTGCGGGCCTGTGCGTTGGCGACCGACCCCGCCAACACACGCCCTCTTCGTTGCAGTCGCGTCGGGGCCTGCCAGTCGGCGTCGGACCCAAACTTGAAGTGCGGCAAGGATGACCGCCGCGGCAGGGGTGGATGGTCAACATGGATGCGGCACTCCGTCCCGAAAGAAGGCAACCAATCCGGGCAGGGGTTTCCGCTTCGGACGCGGCCCAGGCCAGGGAGCAGTCGCGCCGGATGCGGAGGTTCAGTGCCCGTCCGGAGCCTCTCGGGCCGGGATTTGTTGTGAACGTATCGCACCAGGCCTTTAAATTGAAAGGCGATGTCGTGCGTGCCAGGAGGGTGACTCATGAGGATTTTGATCGTCGACGACCAGTTCAACAACCGCATGTTGCTGGAAAAAATCCTGTCACGGTACGGAACGTGCGACTTTGCCGCCAACGGCCTGGAAGCTGTTGAAACCTTTCAGTTCGCCCTGGAAGATGGCAAGCCCTACGATCTGGTGTGCATGGACATCATGATGCCGGTCATGGACGGTCAAGAGGCCCTGGCCCGCATCCGCGATATCGAAGTCAAGAGCGGCGTCGCCAGCACCGCGCCCTCGATCATCTTCATGATCACGGCGTTGGATACCGAGGAGCAGGTGGTCAAGGCCTTTTTCCGCGGGGGGTGCAACGACTACATCACCAAGCCGGTGACACTGGCCAAGATTCTGGAAAAACTCAGGGAGTATGGTTTGATCACCGACTAGACCCTCCCCGAAGACAAGACGACACCTTCTTTTTAGTCCGTCGCCATCACCAGGGGTTGCCGTCTGCCGAAACCAAGGCACAAAGATCCCTTCTCTCGCCTCGGATACGACCATGGACCCGCTGCTGATTGTTGAAGATTCGAGAAGCTTTGCTTCCCTGCTCCGGAGTCGACTGCAAGCGGTCTTTCCCTGCGAAGTGGTCCTTGCCCGCACCTTCGCCGAGGCGCAAAGATGGGTTGCCAGCAAACAAGGGGGCTGCTTTCTTGGCATCCTCGATCTGCACCTGCCCGACGCCCCCAACGGCGAAGTCGTCGACCTGGTTCTTGGTCACAAGATTCCGGCCATTGTCCTGACTGGAGAGTTCAAAGAGGATCTGCGCAGCAGTGTTCTCTCCAAGGGGGTGCTCGATTATTTCATCAAGGACAACGTCCACGTCATCGACTCCGTCATTTATTTCATTCAACGTCTGCGGCAGAACCAGAACATCCAGGTCCTGGTGGTCGATGATTCGCGCAGCTTTCGCTTCAGTCTGGTCCGGTTTCTCCGCCTTTACGGCTTTCGCGTGTTGGAGGCGGCGGACGGCGAACAGGCGCTGAAGATCCTCGACGAGAACAACGTGCGCATGGTCGTCTCCGACTACGAAATGCCCGGCATGGATGGCTTTCAGCTGACCAAGCGCATCCGCGCCAAGTACTCCCGCGACCATGTGGCCATCATCGGCCTCTCTTCCCATGGCGACATGAACCTGGCCGCGCGTTTCATCAAGGCCGGGGCCAACGACTTTCTGGTCAAACCGTTTCGCAACGAAGAGCTTTTCTGTCGTGTCTCGCAAAACGTCGACCTGATCGAAAAGCACGAAGCACTGGAAGAGCTGGTCCAGGAGCGAACCAAACGCCTGGAGGAGACCCTGGCCAAGCTGCGCAGCCGGGAAAACCATCTGAAATCCGTCCTGGAAAGCGCGCTCGATGCCATTGTCACCATCGACAAGGATGGTCGGATGGTTGACTTCAACCCGGCGGCGGAGAAGCTGTTCGGTTTCGAGCGCGACCAGATGCTCGGCAAGCCCATCACCGAAACCATCATGACCCCGCAGGCGCGGGAGGGGCATCTCGCGGCCATAACCCGCCGTCTGGCCAACGGCGAGGAGGGGGTGAGCCTCAAGCGACGCATCGAGGTGCAGGGGTTGCGCCGCGACGGCCTGATGATCGACCTGGAAATGGCCCTCACCTCCCTGGTCAACGATGGCCGCCTCTTCTTCACCGGTTTCATGCACGACATCACCGAGCGCAAGCAGCTCGTGAAGTCGCTGGAGGAGACCCTGACCGTCGCCGAGTCGGCCAACCGCGCCAAAAGCGAATTTCTCGCCAACATGAGCCACGAAATTCGCACGCCCCTGAACGCTGTCATCGGCATGACCGACCTGCTCCTGGAGGGGGATCCAACGCCTGAGCAACGGGAGTACCTGGAGATTGTGCAAAACTCCTCCCACTCCCTGCTCGAGCTGATCAATGGCATCCTCGACCTCTCCAAGATCGAGGCCGGCCGATTGAAACTTGAACAAATTCCCTTCGATCTGCTCGGTCGGGTTGAAAATGCCTGCGAGGGGCTTGCGGTCAAGGCGCACCAGAAGGATCTTGATCTGCTCTGTCACGTCGCCCCCGGTCTGCCGGAGACGCTGGTCGGGGACCCCTTGCGCCTCAACCAGATTCTCATCAACCTCCTGAGCAACGCCATCAAGTTCACCAGTTCCGGTGAGGTGGCGCTGCGCGTGCGTCTGGCCGTTCCGGGGACAACGCCCGGCAGGAGCGTGCGCCCGCCCGGCGTCGGCAATCGCGTGACACTGCAATTTTCCGTCAGCGATACCGGCATCGGCATTCCGCGCAATCGTCAGGAGAAGGTGTTCGAGCGCTTCACCCAGGCCGATGGCTCGACCACCCGACAATTCGGCGGTTCCGGGCTGGGCTTAACCATCTGTCGCAGTCTGGTGGCGCTGATGGGCGGTGATATCTGGCTGGAGAGCGAAGAGGGGTTTGGCAGTACCTTCCACTTCACCGCCGAGTTCGGGCTCGGCAAACGCGGCTCCGACCAGCCGGGACGCATCATGGAAGAGCGTGCCGGTCATCAACAGCCAACGGTGGAGTCCCTGGCCGGCCTGTTGGTTCTGGTCACCTGGAAAAGCAGCATCGGCCGCGAGGTCGTGCGTGACATTCTGAGCGCGGCCGGGGCGCAGGTGCATGAAGCCACCGACGGCCCCACCATGCTCGAACACCTGGAGTGGGCAAAAAAACGCGGACGTCCCTTCGATCTGCTCATCCTCGATCATGGTGCGCTCGACCCGGATCATCAGTTGCCGGCAACGTGGCGCGATCATGCCGGTTGGCGTGGCGGTGCCGTTATTCTGCTGCCAACGCATCTGCGTCTGGAGGAGGTCGAGAGTGCCTGTCGCCTCGACAATCAGGTGTGTTGTCGCAAACCGGTGAAGAAGTTTGTTTTGTTGCGCGCCATCAGGCAGGCAACGGGCACCACCACCCCGGCGCCGGCCAGGGAGGCGGCCAAACCGCCACCGCCGCCGCGGCCATTGGAAAATTTTGGTCGCATACTCCTGGTCGAGGATTTGATCAACAACCAGAAACTGGCCCTGGCCGTCCTCGAACGCGCCGGGCATCGGGTGACGGTGGCCAGCAATGGCGTCGAGGCCCTTGCCGCCCTGGCCAACGCCGGTTTCGATCTCATCCTCATGGATTTGCAGATGCCGGAGATGGATGGTCACGAGGCCACGCGCCGCATTCGTGCCGGCGATGGGCCGTTGCAGGAAAAAAAGGGCATACCGATCATCGCCGTGACCGCTCACGCCCTTGAAGAGGAACGCCAACGCTGCCAGGAAGAGGGCATGAACGGCTTTTTGCGCAAACCCTATCGCCCACAAGAGCTGCTCGGGGCGATTGCGCCGTTTCTCAATCGGCCGGCAACGCCGCAGCCGGCAACGCCGCAGCCGGCAACGCCGCAGCCGGCAACACCACGGCCGATTAAAACCAACGAAACCCCCGTGCTCAAGACGATCGCCGGCGATCCGGCCGAGTTTGCCGCCAATCGTGACCGGTTCCTGCGCGAAGGGCCCCAACACCTCCAGGCGCTGCGCCATCAATTGGAAATCAAGGATCCGTTGCAGGCACGCAAAGCGGCGGAGTGGTTGAAAAGTGCCGCGACCGATGTCGGGGCGGCACGGGTGCGCATCAAGGCCATGCTGCTCGCCGGCAAGGCGGAAATGAAAAACTGGACAGAGTCGATGACCATCCTCGATGATCTCACCCAGGAGATGGAAAAGGCCCTGAAGCAACTGAAGTCGAACCCACAATCAAACCCTCCAGCGACGTGAGCCGGAAATGGCGAACCGACACCCCACCCCCGGATGCGGAGTCATCGCACCATGAGCGCGCAGGCGACGATGCGCCGGCATATCCTGCACCGCTTCGACCGGGAGCTGGAGTCGCTTGAGCGGCACATCCTCGACATGGGCCGGGCCGCCCTGCAGCAGCTGACCCTGGTCAACCGGGCGCTCGTCACCATGGACAAGGAGCTGGCCGCGCGGGTGGTGGTGGACGATCAGGGGGTGGACGACCTGGAATCGATGATCGACGAGGAGTGTGTCGCGCTGCTCATACGCCATCAACCCGTGGCCGATGATCTGCGTGCCGTGATCTGCTCCTTGCGCTCGGTGCATCACCTGGAGCGCATCGGCGACTACGCCGGCAACATCGCCGATCGCGTGCGCACCATCTGCCAGCACCCCACCCCGCCCCTGATCGATCCGGTCGCCGCCATGGGGCAGCTGGCTGTCCGGCAACTCGATGAACTGCTGGCGGCCTATCAGGGCAAGGATGACGCCCTGGCCCTGACGGTGCGCGATCGGGACGTGGAGGTCGATACCCTGCACAACGCAGCCTTTGGCAATACCATGGCCCACATGCTGTCCAGGCCGGAGGAGATACCCTGCTGCGTGCATCTGCTCTTCGTTGCCCGCGGCTACGAGCGGCTGTGTGACCACATCACCGATGTCGCCGAAAACATCCACTTTCTGGCACGCGGAACCCCGATCACCTCCCCACGGCCCAAAGCCGACACCACGCGCTCTTATTTGCCTCTCCCCGCTTCCCTCCGGCAACCGTGAAGGTCGTATTTTTACTTTCGTCGGCTTGCGGATGAAGGGAGGCTTCCCCCATCCATTCAGACCAGCCCTTTACCAAAGAGAGGTTCGTGCCCCGGGAGCGGACTTTGGCTTTGACATTTGGCGCGCAATGCATCATGTTCTGGCGCGGGCGGTGGCGGGGTGTATCCTGGCTGTCGATGCCGAAAACACTTGCAAGGCCGCGATGCACGGGCGGTAACGCGGTAACGCCCGAACAAAAACAAGGATGTGGAAAGACCAGTTGATCGCCAAAAGGGGGTCGACCCAGTGTTGACGGGATGGATGGCATTCGCCAGGAGGCACGCACGATCATGGGTACCCCCCGGGAAGGCTCAGGCAACAGGAAGTTGTTCGGCACCGATGGCATTCGCGGTCTGGCCAACGTTCACCCGATGACCCCGGAGCTGGTCCTGCGCCTCGGACGCGCGGCGGGCGTGGTGCTGAAACATGGCACCCACCCGAAACGGGTGGTGCTTGGCAAGGATACGCGGCTGTCGGGCTACATGTTCGAATCCTGCCTGCGCGCCGGTCTCACCTCCATGGGCATCAACTGCCTGCATGTCGGCTCGCTGCCGACACCGGCGATCGCCTTTCTCACCCGCGCCCTGCGCGCCGACGCCGGCATCATGATCTCCGCCTCGCACAATCCGTTTCACGACAACGGCATCAAATTTTTCGACGCCAACGGCATGAAGCTCCCGGACGAGATGGAGCACGAGATCGAGCGCATCGTCTGGGATGAAGACCTCGACGCGCACCTGCCGCCGTCGATCGACCTCGGCAAGGCCTTCAACATCGAGGATGCCCCGGGGCGCTACATTGAATTTTGCAAGAACACCTTTCCCCGCTCGCTGCGACTTGACGGTCTGCGCGTGGTGGTGGATTGCGCGCATGGGGCCTCGTACAAGGTGGCGCCAACCGTCTTTTGGGAGCTAGGGGCGGAGGTGGTGGCCATCGGTGATGAACCGAACGGCCGCAATATCAACGACGGCTACGGCTCCCTTCATCCGAAAATGATCCAGGAGAAGGTGCGGCAGGTGCGCGCCGATATCGGCGTCGCCTTCGATGGCGATGCCGACCGCCTGCTGGTGTGCGACGAACATGGCAAGATTCTCGACGGCGATCACCTCCTGGCCATGTGCCTGCAAGAGATGCAGCGCAACGGCACCCTGCGCGGCGACGGCGTCGTCACCACGGTGATGTCCAACCTGGGGCTTGAGCGTTTTGTCAAACAGCTTGGTCTGCACATGGTGCGCACACAGGTTGGTGATCGCTACGTGCTTGAACACATGGTCAAGCATGGCTTCAACCTTGGCGGCGAGCAGTCGGGGCATGTGATTTTTCTCGATCACAACTCTACCGGCGATGGTCTGGTGTCGGCGATCAAGATCCTCGAGCTGATGGCCACCCGGCAACGCCCTCTTTCAGAATTGGCCGCCGACATGCAGCTCGTGCCGCAAATCCTGGTCAATGTTCGTGTGCAAGCCGGCGCCGATCCGCTGGCCGATCCCCAGGTGCAAAAGGCGATCGCCGCCGTCGAACAGGAGCTTGCCGGCAATGGCCGGCTGCTTGTGCGCAAATCGGGAACGGAACCAAAAGTTCGTGTCATGGTCGAAGGGGATTCGCAGGCGCGGATCGAAACCCTGGCCGAGGATATCTGCCAGGCGATCCGCCACACCGGCGATGCCGCGTGAACAAAACACCCGCATTCATGCACACACACCGTCGACCCCTCCAGGGGATGTCGGGGGGGGTGTTCGCGTCGGGTGTTGTCCAAAGCGCGCGAAATCTTCATAATGCGGCGGGTGTCGCATTGTTTCATCCCGCCCGGTCTGCGTGCCGCGCACCGGTCCGGGGGGGTCACCATCTCTTTGGGAGGGAACAGCCATAAGTAAACAGCCAGTCAAGGATCGGGGACCGCAGCTGACTGATACCACCCGCATCAATGAGCAGATTCGGGTGCCGGAGGTGCGTCTGATCGATGAAAATTCAGAACAGGTCGGGATTGTCACCCGCACGGAGGCGATGAGTCGCGCCTTCGAGGCCGGGCTTGATCTTGTCGAGGTGGCGCCAGAGGCCAGGCCCCCCGTCTGCAAGATCATGGACTACACCAAGTTCAAGTATCAAAAGGCGATCCGCGAACGCCAGGCCCGCAAGAACCAGACCCGGATCGATACCAAGGAGGTCAAGTTCCGCCCGGGTACCGACGTCCACGACTACGACGTCAAGCTTCGCAGCATCCGCAAGTTTCTTGAGCAGGGCAACAAGGTCAAGTGTACCCTGCGCTTCCGGGGGCGGGAGATGGCCCACCAGGAGCTGGGCATGACCCTCCTCGGGCGCCTTGAAATCGCCCTGGAGGATCTGGCCAAGGTGGAGCAAAAACCCCGCCTGATGGGACGCCAGATGACCATGGTAGTCGCGCCCAACGCCCCGGCGAAGAAAAAATAGGACCGCCGCATCAACACACAAACGGATAAGGACATGCCCAAGATCAAAACCCACCGGGGAGCTGCCAAGCGCTTCAAGCTCACCGGATCCGGAAAATTCAAACGCAACAAGGCGTTCAAACAGCACATCCTGACCTCGAAAAGCCGGAAGCGGAAACGCAACATGCGCCATGCCGGCATGGTGGCCGAGGTTGATATGTCCTCTGTGCGGCAGATGTTGCCCAACCACCATTGACCCGGAACACCCGGCGCGACAACTTCCGTGGCAAATTGCCCTCCGTCGGATGACGCGGCGGCCTTGGGTGACCGTCGGGCGTCGCATGCCCTTCGGGTGCCAGGCCGGCGTCGGGTATCCGTGGCGATGTCAATTGCGGACTGGCAAGACGGATCCCGGTCAAAACATGCGCCGCGGCAATGCCATGCCCCACCCAAGCCCCCCGGATCACCCGCGTGGAGCCTCGTCCGGGGCGCGGGCCCACGCCACACCCCTCCGGGCGACCTGACACCGAGGAAAGCCCGAATCACATCTTGATGAAAGGAAAAAAGAATGCCACGCGTCAAACGCGGTGTAACCTCGCGCGCCCGTCGCAAGGGCGTGCTCAAGCTGGCCAAGGGTTATCGGGATCGTCACGGCAGTTGCATTCGCATTGCCAAACAGAAGGTCGACAAGGGGCTGCAGTACGCCTATCGCGATCGCAAGGTGCGCAAGCGGGAGTTCCGCGCGCTCTGGATCGTGCGCATCGGCGCCGCCGCCCGCAACCATGGGCTCTCCTACAGCCGCTTCATGGATGGCCTGAAAAAAGCAGGGATCGAACTCGACCGCAAGATCCTCGCCGACCTCGCCATCACCCAACCTGACGGGTTCGCGCAGCTGGCGGCAAGCGCCAAGGCGGCTCTGAAAATCGCCTGACCTAACCCTGTTGAGGGTTGCCCAGTTCCTTGGTGGGGTCCGGGGCGTTGCCCCGGGAGGTTTCCCCCTCCTTGAGGTGGTTGGGAGGTCCTGGAAGAAGCTTCGCCCGCCTGCAATCCGCCTGACGATTTTTGCTGGGAAGCACAAAAAATCGTCAGGCAATGGCTCGCCCCTTAAGGGCGATTTTCGCGAAAAACATGCGAAAATCGCCCGCGGGTAGGGGGCGGGGAAAAAAACAAAAAAATCTCGGGGCTTCGCCCCGAACCCCACTGGGGGGCAGGCTTAAGCCTCCCCCCAAACCCCCCAACCACTTTTAATAATTAAAAAAATTAAAAAAATTAAGAGGCAAAAGCGAGACAGAAGCACCATGCGCCAGCAACTCGAACAACTCAGCCACGTCGCCGAAAGCGAACTCACCCAAGCCACCACCCTCACCGACCTCGAACAGGTACGCATCCGCTTCCTTGGCCGCAAAGGAACCCTTACCCAGCTCCTCCGGGGCTTAAGCAGCGTTGACCCCGCCGAACGCCCCCTGATCGGCGACCTCGCCAACCGAATCAAGGAAAGCTTCAACCAGGCGCACGCCGCCCGCCTCGAAACCTTGCAACAGCAGGAGCTGGAGACATCCCTGCGCCGCGAGGCGGTCGATGTCACCCTCCCCGGCCGCGACCGTCTGCCCGGCGGCATCCACCCCCTGACCCGAGCCGTGGAGGAGATCAGCGGTTTCTTTCGCCATGCCGGCTTCGTCACTGCCACCGGACCCGAGGTCGAAAGCGACTGGCACAACTTCGAGGCGCTCAACATCCCCGCCGATCACCCGGCGCGCGACATGCATGACACCTTCTACCTCCCCCCCGGCCCCGACGGTCGGCGGCGCGTGCTGCGCACCCACACTTCACCGGTGCAAATTCGCTTCATGGAGGGGCGTCAACCACCGTTGCGCGTCATTGCCCCCGGACGCGTCTACCGCTGCGATTCCGACATCACCCACACACCGATGTTTCATCAGGTGGAGGGGTTCATGGTCGATAAGGGTGTGAGCTTCGGCCACCTGAAGGGGTTGCTGGAGGCCTTCCTGCGCCACTTCTTCGCCCGGGACCTCCCCGTGCGCTTTCGGCCCTCGTTCTTTCCCTTCACCGAACCCTCGGCTGAAGTGGATATGGGGTGCATCTTCTGCCAGGCCCGCGGCTGCCGCATCTGCAAAGGCTCCGGTTGGATCGAAGTCCTCGGCTGCGGCATGATCCACCCGGTGGTGTTGAAAAACGTCGGCATCGATCGCGAGGTCTACTCCGGCTTTGCCTTTGGCCTTGGCGTCGAACGCATGGCGATGCTCAAATACCGCATCGACGATCTGCGCACCCTGTTTGACAACGACACGCGCTTTCTGCGTCTGCACGCCACCGTTTGATCGCCCCCGCGGGCCACGGTCATCCCCCCTTCACGCCTGGGACCTATGACGCAGTCGATCAGCCCAGGCATGATTATTTAGGCAATACCACGATGAAATTCACCCACCGCTGGCTGAAAGAACACCTGGAAACCCCGCTTACGCCGCATGACGTGGCCGCCCGCCTGACCCTGGCCGGACTGGAGGTAAGCCGGGTTGAGGATCTTGCCCAGGGATTGGACAAGGTCCAGGTCGGGTTTCTCGAGGCGGTCGACCCGCATCCGGATGCGCAGCGGCTGACCGTTTGCCGGGTGCGCGTCGGCGAGGAGCGCTTGCAAGTGGTGTGCGGCGCGACCAATCACCGGCCGGGCGACAAGGTGGCGGTGGCCCGGGTCGGGGCACACCTGCCGGGAGGGATGGAGATTGCCCAGAGCACAATCCGTGGGCAAACCTCGGCTGGGATGCTCTGCTCGCTGAGCGAACTCGGATTGGCCACCAGCTCGGATGGCATCCTGATCCTGCCGCCGACCGCCCCGGAAGGGGGACCGGTCGCACCGCTGCTCGGCCGCAACGACCACCTGCTTGAGGTGGAACTCACCCCCAATCGCGGCGACTGCCTCGGCGTGCTGGGGATCGCCCGCGAGCTGGCGGCGTTGACCGACCAGGCGTTGCGCCCGCCGGCGATCGATTTCAGCACCGACCCGCGCATCAACGAAAGCCACCCGGTTCAGGTGCGCATTGAGGATGGCGTCGCCTGTCCGCGCTACGCCGGACGCGTCATCACCGGTGTGCGCATCGCCCCGAGTCCGCCCTGGTTGCGGCAGCGACTGGAGGCGGTGGGTTTGCGCGCGATCAACAACGTCGTCGACGCCACCAATTATCTCATGCTCGATCTCGGGCAGCCGCTGCACGCCTTCGACCTTGCCACGCTCGCCCCGCCGATCGTCATCCGCGGCGCCTGGGACGGGGAGACGCTCACCACCCTGGACGGCGTGTCGCGCACCCTGACCCCGGAGATGACCCTGATCGCCGACAGTCGCCGTCCACTTGCCCTGGCCGGCATCATGGGCGGCGCGGAGAGCGGCGTCTCCGAAACCACGACCACCCTCTTTCTGGAGGCGGCCTGCTTCAACCCGTTGCGCATCGCCCGCACCGGACGCCACCTGGGGATTCAGAGTGATTCCCGGCATCGCTTCGAGCGCGGGGTTGACCCGGAGGGGTTGCGGCGGGCGTTGGATCGCCTGACCCGGTTGGTTCTTGACCTTGCCGGTGGTCAGGCCGGGCCGGGGCTGCTCGTCGATGCCGGCACCCTGCGTCCGCCACCGCCGATTCCCTTCCGGCACGCGCGGGCAATGCAGTTGGCGGGGGTCGATCTGCCACGCGCCGAGGTGCAGGCGCTGCTCGCACGCCTCGGTTGCCGCAAGGTCAGCAGCGAAGAGGGCGAGACCGAGCTCTACCAACCCCCCTCCTACCGCCTTGACCTGCGCCGCGAGGAGGATCTGGTCGAGGAGATCATCCGCGTTTACGGCTATGATCGGGTGCCATCGCGTCTGCCGGTGGGGCCGGTCGCGCCGCCGGTGGCCGATCCGCTCGCGGCGGTTGCGGCGTGCGGTCGGCGGGTTCTGGTCGGGCTCGGTTATCTGGAGGCCATCAACTTTGCCTTCGTCAACGCCGGGCAACTGGCCGCCTTCACCCCGGAGGTGATACCGCTTCCGTTGCTCAACCCAATCTCCGAGGAGCAGGGGGTGATGCGCACCCTGCTCGCTCCGGGGCTGCTGGAGGCGGCACGACGCAATTTGAGCCGGGGTAACGACCGGCTGCGTCTGTTCGAGGTCGGGCGGGTATTTCTGCCAGAGGCGGACGGGGCGGTCGCGGAGGCAGAACGTCTGGGCGGGTTGTTGTGCGGTTCGGCGACCGGCCGCGCCTGGCACACCCCGGCACGGGCGATCGACTTTTTTGATCTCAAGGGAGACGTGACGGCGTTGCTGGCCGGCTTCGGACTGGGCGATATCACCTATCGACCCGAAGGACCGGCATTTTTGCACCCCGGGCGCAAGGCAGCGCTGCTCCGGGGCGATGTCGCCCTCGGTTGGCTCGGGCAGCTGCATCCGGCATTGCAGGTGCGGTTTGATCTGCCTCTGCCGCTCTTTCTGTTCGAGATCGATCTGGAACGGCTGGTGACGACGGCCAAAGAGGCGAGCGCGCCAACCATCAGCCGTTATCCGGCGGTGGCGCGTGATTTTGCCTTTGTTGTCGATGTCGGGTTACCAGCAGCCGCGCTCATGCAAGCGATCGGTCAAGTGGCTCCCGACCTGACGCGGGCAGTTAATCTGTTCGACCTCTACACCGGCGAACATCTGCCGCCTGGGCGCAAGAGTCTCGGCGTTGAGGTCGTTTTCCAGGCCGCCGACCGCACCTTGACCGATGCCGAGGTGCAGGGTCTGGTCGATGCGATCGTGGTGGCGGCACAAAGGCAGTTTGCCGCCACCCTGCGTGGACCAGCGTAGGCGTCAGGGACCGGGGTTACGAGACCCTACGCCGGGGTTTGTGTGGCGTGGGGCAGTTGGAGGGGGGAGTACACCATGAACAACGACGTAGGGAATCTGACCAACGCTCTGGATACGCTCAGTAAATTCCAGCAGGAGCTGGCCAAGAGCGCGGGCACTGCCCCGGGCGCGGATGGATCGACGTTCATGGGCTTCTCGATGACCGGGATCGCTGCGTCGCTTGCCTTCAGCATCATCGGCTTGGCGTTCTATCGCTATGGCAGGAGGAGCGGCCCGACGAGCACGGTCGTGTATGGGGTTCTGCTGATGGTGTTTCCCTATTTCGTCAACGATACCGCGTACATCATCGGGATTGGCGCCCTGTTGTGCATCCTGCCGTTCGTCTTGAAATTTGGATGAATCATGACCACCCCCCAGCCGCGCCGATCCATCCTTGAAACCTTCCCCAATCCGCATCCGGAACGGGATTATCGCATTGAGATGGCCTGCCCGGAGTTCACCTGTGTCTGCCCGAAGACCGGGCAACCCGACTTTGCCACCATCCGCATCGACTACGTGCCGGACCGGCTCTGCGTCGAGTTGAAATCGCTCAAGCTCTACCTCTGGAGCTACCGCGACGAGGGGTCGTTTCACGAGGCGGTGACCAACCGCATCCTTGATGATCTGGTGGCGGTGGCGGCGCCGCGCAGCCTGGTGGTGATGGGGGATTTCAATGTGCGCGGCGGGATCAAGACCGTGGTGACGGTGCGCTATCCGGGGTAGAACCCCTGCGGGTGCATCTACACAACACACGATTATCGTTGCTGCACTTTCCGCTGGGGTGCTGTCTTGCTCGGGGGCGTGTGGTATGAAGAATCTCAGGATGTTGCTCGCGGATTGGGGACTGACAAAACTCAAGATCAAGGTCCCCTTCCTGGAGGCTGAACTTGCGCCGCAGCCCTCCGACCAACAGGCAGCCTGGGAGCTCTACGTCGAACTCATCACGCGGGTGGCAACACAGCCTTTGCCGGATGAACACGGCGACGAAAAGGCGGCGTTGGAAAGTGTTTACCAGCTCTTCTCCCTGACCCGCGAGGTGTTAAAGCAAAATCGCGGTTGTGATGTGTTTGCCAAGGTGGCCATCCCCATGCTCAACCAGGTCATACGTCCCTTCACCGCCAAATGGCACAAGGTTAGCCTGGCGGGGGGATTGGTGCCACAAACGGGCTTGGATCGTCCTGGCATGACCACAACAGCGGCGGCATTTCGCGACGAGCTCGCCGCCTTGCAGTGCGATCTTCTCAACTATGCACGCCTGCTCGCCGAGCTGGCGATGGTTGAGGATTTGACTGACATTGAGGATTTGACAAATCCGGAGAATTGAGACCGATCCGCGTGCAATCAAGTGGCTTGTGGGTAACCAAGCCGAGCGATTTCTGGGCCTGTCACCTGAAAACCTGCAATCCGCCTGAACGATTTGCTGGACAGCGCAAATCGTTCAGGCAATGGCCGCCCCCTGCGGGCGCATTTCGCGAAAAGCATGCGAAACGCGCCCGTGGGTAGGGGGGCGGAAAAGCAAAAGAACCTCGGGGCTTCGCCCCGAACCCCACCAGGGCGCTGCCCTGGACCCGCCAGGGGGCAGGCTTAAGCCTCCCCCCGGACCCCCCAACCACTTTAAAAATTAAAAGCAACTTTGTTGGGGCTTAAGCCCCAAACCCCGTTGAGTCGCTGTCCATGCTTGAGCTGTCATATCAGCAGCTCTCATTCACTCCCAAATCAGCCGCGGATCAAACGTCCGTGCCGCCAACAGGGTGATCACCACCACCGCGCCAAAATAGAGCGCCCCCGGCCCGGGATGCACGGTCGCCACGTCGCCGAGATCGACGATGGCGACGAGAATGGCAATGACAAAGAGGTCGATCATCGACCAACGCCCGATCCGCTCGACCCAGCGATAAAGCCGGGTCCGCCCCTGCCGATACCCCTCCTGGCCGAATTGAATGGCCAGCAGAAGCCCAGCCAAGGCCAGGAGCTTCAAGACCGGAACCAGGACGCTCGCCACAAACACCACGGCGGCAAGAAACCACATGCCACTCGCGGCCAGGTGCGCCACCCCACTCAGGATGGTATCGGATTGCACCCGACCAAGACGCACCACGGTCATGATCGGTAGCAGATTGGCCGGTAGATAGAGAATCCCCGCCGCAACGGTCAGCGCCCAGCTGCGACTGACCGAGGCCGGCTTGCGCACAGCCGCCGGGGCGCCGCAACGTCGACAACGCCCACGCCACATCCGGCGCCACTGCTGCCCAAGGAAACGCCCAACCTCGCGATAAAAAAAGCCAATCTCACGCAAGATGCCACCCCCTCCAGCACGCATGGGGGCAAAGAAGGCCGATAGTCCGGAGAGAGGGGCGTGCGGAGGGTCGTCATCGATCTCCCCGCACGGCAAGCCGCAAAGGCCACACGCCTGTCCTGGGGTGGTCGGAGTTGCCCCGCGCGGCAGACGTTCCCAAAGCAGCTCCGGATCGAGAAACGCCTGGGCCCCAAGCAACGCAAGCAGGGAACCGGCATAGTAAAACAACGCCGGACCCGGGATGACGGTGGCCATTTGCGCCAATTTGACATAGGCGACCGCAACCCCAACCAGGTAGACCTCCATCATGCCCCACGTGGCCGCCAGCATCGTCCAGCGCCAGACCCGTGCCGCCGCGGGCGGAATCCTCCCCCAACGCAGGGGGATCAACACGTAAAGCAAGCCGAGTTGATACAGCAACGGCATGAGCAGGCCGGTCAATGACACCAGTAAAGCCAGTCCCCACGTTCCCTCGCGCGCGAGAGCCACGACACCGCTGCCCAGATTCATCACCCGCGCCTGGCCGCTCATCTCCAGGGTCATGAACGGCAATGGCAACGCCGTGACGAACAAAATCAACGCGGCCAAGGTTAATGTCAGCACGCGTTCCAGGGCATACGGCTGCACACTGCGCAAGTGCCCTGTGCAGCGCCGGCAGCGAAAGGCATGTACCGCGGGTGACGCAGGCGGCAACCTCTGCCACAAGCCGCACTCCGGGCAGGAGAGGGGAAGGTCCAAATTCAACGTGTCCATGCGCACTCTTCACAGCGACCGGGGCCTATCGTCGCACGCAAGATAGCCTGGGAAGATGCGCCCGCCAACCCCTTCTCGTCCGCTCCACGGACAACGACACGCCGTTTGTGCCACCCCACGCAACCTGACCTTCCGCCCCCCCCTCCCCCCACCACTCCGTCTTACCCATGACCCTCTCGGTTGACTTTTCAGATTCACTTACATCTTTTGTAAGATGCCTGTGATAATATTATCACCTTGACGTTCATTGCTGGGTGATTATAATTATCAAACCGATTTTTATGGTTATATCGAAAGAGAAGTGGCTTTGATTAAGCATGGATAAACAAGGAGATATTTAATGGGAACATCACAGGCCAACCCGGCAACGGGCGTGAATCCGTCGGACCCGTCGAGTCCTGAATTATCGTTGCCGAATGGGAAAGCAGGAGGAGCGATCTCGTGGCACGTCGTGGGTAATTTCCGCTTGTTTAAAAATGAGATTGATGTGGCGTATTATCAAGATTTGATCAAGAAAGCAGCCACTATCAACACCGATGACCTGTTTGCGGACAGAAGCAGCATCCCGGATACGTATTATGACGACAATACTGGTTCCTATACCGTCTTCAACGAGGGAACCGGGACCTATTCGGATTCAGAGAACTATGTTTCCCCGAAAAGGTGGCGGATCGCACTTACGTACGACGCCGGGGGTGGAGGGCAGTGCGAGTGGATAATCGATGGGGAATCAAAAGGTAGCGGTAGTTGCAAGGATTTTATCGTTGAGGTCGAGGGACCAAAGCACGAGATTGCGGTCCGGGTTGCGGGTGGAACACAATCCGTGACACAAAAAATCGTCATTCAAGACATCCTGGTCGCGGCGATTGGCGACTCCTGGATGGCCGGCGAGGGCAACCCTGACGTGACCCATGTCGGACACATCGGCCTGTTTACCAAGCGCGCTGCCCAGTGGCTCGGACGTAATTGTCACCGCTCGCTCTACTCATGGCCGGTGCTGTCTGCCATCCAATTAGCCTCAAACCACCCCCAGGCTTCGGTTACGCTGCTGGACTACGCCTGCACCGGCGCCACGATCGACAAGGGAATTCTGGGCACGCACCTGGGAGCCAAGGAGGAGGAAACTTTTAGATCTCAACCGCCCATCGCCCGGTTCGGGTCAGACACCTTCGGATCAGAACCCGAAGCGACCGATGCCATCTACCTCGAACAACGTAAACGCAGTCAGATCGACAAATTGAAAACCGACTTGCAAGCGGGTAAGGGTCGACGGCCGGATGTCGTGCTCGTTTCGATCGGCGGAAATGATGTCGGGTTCGTCAAGATCGTTGTCAAAACCGAGATACTCAACGAGGAGCCCTGCAGCAAGGATCCAAATCACCCAAACCAGGATGGGCAGTTTGCAGAAAAACTCAAAAGGCTTACGAACGACCTCGACCGCGTGCGCCAGGAGATTGTCAAGCTGGCTCCGGACGCTGACGTATTCCTCAGCACCTACCCAAGCCCACTCAGGCTCAACGCTGACCAATTTTGCGATGACCCCACGGCGCATAGTAGTGGAAAGACGCGGGAGTTCGGTGGACTTGTTGACTTCTTCGTCAAAGGCATCACCGCCGAAGAGGCAAAGTGCGCCTCGGAGCAGATTGTGACTCCCCTCAACGAAGCCCTCAGGAGATTTGCCAAAAATCACCAGGGCGAAAAATGGCGGGTGATTGATACCGACGGTTTGAAGGGACATGGTTACTGTGCCCCCAACCCCCAGGTTCAAACCGGAGCCTGGTTCAACACGCTCAAGGATGCACACCAGAGGTGTGGCAGTATGCGTGGCAGCATGCACCCCAACCTTTTTGGTCACCTCTTCTACGTCGAGCATGCCTACCCGATAATCAATACCGCCGTGACACGACGACTGACGGAACGCTAAAACCCGAGATCGTCAAGAAAACAAAGCTGACCCGCTCTCGCCGATCATGCAATCGGGGGGAGCGGGTCGACCGGTGCCGAGGGGATCATGCGCCACGGCCGGCCGCACGCCACAACTGCCCGGGAGTGCCCTTCAGGTCAGCGAAGCGGTGATTGCAATCCCCGGCCGCCGCGGCCTATGATCCGTGCATGATCCAGATCACCTTCAATCTCGGAACCCTTCTGATCAACGCAACCCCCACGGAAATGGCCTCCGTGGCGGCCTACGTTCGACCGGATGAGCGGGTCGGTGGCTACCGTGCCCAGGCACGCCATTATGGTCCGATCGTCATGACCCTGCATCGTCAGCGCCTGCCCTACCAGGATCAGGCGCGCGGGTTTTCGCGGCAGGCGTTCCGGATCCACGACGCGCAAACGCCGCGTCCACACCAGCAGGCCAGCCTGGAGGCCTGGTTGGCGGCTGACAAAAGGGGGGTCGTGGTCCTGCCGACCGGCGCTGGCAAAACCCTGGTCGCCCGCCTCGCCATCACCGCCGTGCAACGCGACACCCTGATCCTTGTCCCCACCATCGATCTCATGCACCAGTGGTACGAACAGCTCAAGCGCACCTTCGCCACCGAAATCGGCCTCTGGGGTGGTGGCGAACATGTGACCCATCCCATCACCGTGAGCACCTACGACTCGGCCCTGATCCACCTCGAATATGCCGGCAACCGCTTTGGCTTTCTGATTTGCGACGAATGCCACCACCTTCCGGCGCTCTCGACCCGGCAGGTGGCGATCATGAGCGTTGCCCCGTTCCGTCTGGGACTCACCGCCACCCCGGAACGCACCGATGGCCAGGAGGCCGATCTCTACGAGCTGCTGGGTCCCCTCTGTCACCGCTGCGAAATCAACGAACTGGAAGGAACCTACCTCGCCCCCTACCAGCTGGAGCAGGTTCCGGTCATCCTCGACCCGGACGAACGCCAAGCCTACGACGCAGCCTACGCCCACTATCGCCGATTTGCCCAGGAGAGCGGCATCAGGCTGGGCACGGCTGAAGGGTGGGGACGCTTCATCCAGGTGTGCGCCCGCTCGCGCGAGGGGCGCGCGGCCTTTGCCGCCTATCGCCTGCAAAAACGCCTGGCGCGTGCCTCCCGCGCCAAGCTGCGCATGGTCTGGCATCTGCTCCGCCACCACCGCGGCGAACAGGCGTTGCTCTTCACCGACGATAACGCCACCGCCTACACCATCGGTGAAACCTTCTTTCTGCCGGTCATCACCCACAAGACGCGGGTGTCGGAACGCAAGCACTTCCTTGATCTGTTCCGGGCTGGCCAGATCGACTGTCTGGTCACCTCGCGCGTGCTCAACGAGGGGGTGGATGTGCCCAACGTGGCGGTGGGAATCGTCGTCTCCGGTACCGGGTCGGTGCGTGAACACGTCCAGCGCCTGGGGCGCATCCTGCGCCCGCGTGCCGGCAAGCAGGCCATCCTGTACGAACTTGTCTCCGCCGACACCGCCGAAACCTTTACGAGCGTCAGGCGGCGACAGCACGCAGCCTACCAGAAAGACCCGGCGACCCCCCCATGCTGACGCGGGACCTTTTGCGTTATACCGTGCGTCAGGGTCGGGTCCATCCGCGCTTCATCGATGTCGCGGATCAGGGTCTGCTTGCCCTGGCCGGGGAGCTGATTGACCTCTACCAGACCAACCTCGGTTCCAGTTTGGAGGAGCTGTCGGAGCTGGCGCAGCCGATCATCAACGCCGGTCGCGTACCGCTGATGGCCAAGGGATTCAACAAACTGCTGCTCGATCGTTGCCGCTTCCGCGAGGCGGATGGGGCGATTGCCGCGGCCAGGCTTGCCATTCTGGAACGCGCCGCCCTTTTGCTGCGCGCGCCCGATATGGGCGATCTTGCCCACTACCGGCAACAGGTGGCCATCCCCTACGCCACCGATCCCGATCAGCTCGCCGCCAGCCTTTACGCCGACCTGCCGATCCGCCAACCCCTGGAGGCGTTCGACCCCCTCACCCCGGAGGCGTTGTTGCAGCGCTACAATCTGGCACAGGCACAGGGGTTGCTCTTCTTCGCCGGCGCCATCACCCTGACCCTGCAAGAAAGGCGTATCGTCCGCCTGCGGCGCTTCTTTCAGTATCTGCGTTTCTTTCGCCTGCTGTTCCGCCTGGAACGGCTGGCAACCGGCGGCTACCGTCTGGAGCTGGATGGTCCACTCTCCCTGTTCGACGGGGCGCGGCGCTATGGCCTGCAACTTGCCCTGACGCTGCCGGCGTTTTGCGACCTGGAACAGTGGCAGATGGAAGCCACCCTGCGCCTGCCCGATCGGGCTGGGGCGACGCAGTTTCTGCTGGACCAGGAGTCGGCGCTGCATTCCCACTATGCCCGTTTGACCGGGTATCATCCGCGCGAATTCCAGATTTTTGTCCGGGAGTTCCGGGAACAGGCCCCGCCGGGCTGGTCGCTCGCCGCGGCGGCCGACATTCTGCACCCTTCCGGACAGGAGGTGTGGATTCCCGACTGGACCTTCATCACGCCGGACAAGCGCAGGATCCACGTCGAGCTGTTTCATCGCTGGCACGCCACCCTGCTCGATGCCCGGCTCACCGCCCTCGAACAGACCGCCGATCCGCCACCCCTGGTCCTGGGTGTCGACCGCTTTCTCTACCGCGACCCGGTGCGCAAGCAACGCCTGGACCATTCGGCATGGTTTGCCAAAAACGGCTTTTTGTTCAACGAATTTCCGCCGATCGAGCGGGTGATCAAGACACTGACAGGTTCTCTTTCCGAAACCCCATCCGCGTGAAGGGAATCGGGGAAGGGAGGAGAATCCCCGGCGTTATTCCAATTCCATCTATGGTCTGCCCCGTTTGGCAAGGAAAAAATCAGCTGTGGCGACATGGGACGGTGGAGTTGCAGTCATCTATCCGGTCTCTTGGTGAGAGGATGTCGCTCCTCTCGGACCCTGATGGATATCCGCGCATTCCCGTCCTCAGCAGAATCGCGGTCTTCTCGA
>PEAJ01000021.1 GCA_002753495.1 Magnetococcales bacterium HA3dbin3
GCTTGCCGCGGCTTCGTCAGATCGGTGCTCGATTGCTCATGTACAACACAGTACACTGCGCATCTGCGCGCCGCTCTTCCTCGCCTTAGGCGGCGCAATCCGACGTTTTTAAACAGCCTCTCAGAACGGGGGACCGCAGGTCACCTTGCATTGTGATTTTGCACTTTCGGGTGAACTCGGATAGCGGCGGCAGCACCCCACATTTGTCTTTCCACGTCATCAACCTCGTGGTCCCCGGACAAAGAGATTTCTGGTATCCTGTGGCCGTCGCTGTTTCTTCACCGGGAGAAGCTCATGCCGCAAACACTGACCATTGATGATATCTGGCAACTGTTTCAAGAGACCAACCGGCTGTTCAAAGAATCGGAGGCCCTGTTCAAGGAATCGGAGGCCAGGTTGGAACACGATCTCCAGGAGACCAGGCGGATCATACGGGAGAACAGTGCCGAGACCGAAAGAAAAATGCGGGAGAACAGTGCCGAAACCGAAAGAAAGATGAGAGAGAACAACGAGGAAACCAACAGGAAGGTGAAAGAGGTCTCACTCCTGGTGGGCCGATTGGGAGATCGCTGGGGAGATTTTGTCGAGGGTCTGGTGGCCCCGGCCTGCAAGACCTTGTTTGCCGAGCGGGGAGTGCCCATCCACAAGGTCAGCCCTCGGGTCAAGGCCGAACTACCCGGCAACCGCCACATGGAAATCGACTTGTTGGTGGTGAATACCGACACCGTGGCCCTGGTGGAGGTCAAGAGCAAATTGCGGAGTGAGGATGTGCGGGATCACCTGACACGGTTGGCCGAATTCAAAGAATTTTTTCCCGAGTACGCGGACCGGCGGGTGATGGGGGCGGTGGCCAGCATCGTGTTGGAAGGGGGCGTTGATCGTTACGCAATGAGTGCTGGACTATGGGTCATCGTTCAATCTGGCGATTCCATGCACCTGGCCAACGACATGGCCTTTGCCCCCCGAACCTGGTGACTCTCTGACCCTGGTTTCCCTCCGACGGTGGTACAGCTGACAGCCAACGCAAGTCGCGCGCAACTCCAGTTCCAAATCAAGTGGCGCCTTCGTTGGCTACCCGTGTTCGCTTCTCACCGTGCCGGACATGTGCCGTCTCCGTTACTCTCGCGCCGCAAGCCTCGCACATTTCTACATCCTCTCCTTTCTCCCGCGGCCCTGGCGCGTGGTCCGTGCCCTGTGGAAGGCCCCCACGACCGGAGAGGAGGAGACCCGCTACGCCAAGTGGTTCGTCAACCGTTTTTTCACCCGCCGCGGTTGGCGTCGCGTCGTCGTGAAAGTCAAACAGTCCGCATCGCCCCCCGTTCAGGCGTGATTACCTGGCTGCGGGCATGTTTGCCGCATCCTTGATCCGCAAGACGATCATCCCTTTTTTGTCGGGCCGATCCAGGGAAAATCCGTCCTCCATATGATAAACGGGGCTGTACTCCTGTCGCAGCCAGGCAAGCATCCCGGCACCGCCGCCTCCCGGGGCACCAAAGAACGGCTGGCCATACTCCGCCATCGGGCGAAACCAGAAAAGGACATAACGAGGTCGGGCACGTCGCAGCTCCTCGATCAGGCGGGACTCTCCCTGCCAGGCAAAATCGGTGGGCAGAAAACTATGCACCCGGGCCGGGTTGGGGATCCGGTAAAGAAAATTGACGATCAACCCTTCGGGCATGACAAGCAGGGTATCGTCCGGTCGCAGCCATTGTCTGGCCCACAGATCGAAGCGTTCATGGACGGAAGAGCGCGGATCGACGGTTGGCGGCAAGGCCATGATGCGATCACGACCCTGACCGATGGCGTGGGTCATGAGTGGGTAGACGCCATGGGCATACCGCCACGTGCCAACAAAAACCAGCAGGATAAAGGCGGTGTAGACTGCCTGAAGCGTCACCGCGGCGGTCGGCCGCGACCGTGCGCGCAGCCTGAGCGGCATCAGACCGGCCAGCACCCCGATACAACCCAGAAGGGCCGGCGTAACCAAGACAAAACCGTATCCGAACAAGGTAGTATCGAGCCACTTGCGCGCAAGGAGGGCCAGGGAGAAGAGACTCCATACCCCAAGAAAGAGGGCCGCATCACGCTCCCTGGGACTGCTCGATGCCGACCGGTGGACGTACAGACTCAACACAAGAATGAGCCAGGAGAGAACCATCGCCCCGTGCGGGATGACGATGTGACTGAACGTGATCAAGTCGGCGCGAATGAGCCTGGGTAGAGGCAAGGCAACAGCGAGAACCAACACCGGCCAGGCCAACCTGGAACTCTTCTTTCCGCCGGCAACCACCCAGTAGGCCGCACCCAGCCAACAAAGCTGCATGGCGGCGGAGAACGCCCCGAGGGTCAGATTCCTGAGGGGGGCATCGAAACCGGCGAGGGTGTATTGAAAATGGGAGTGAACAACGTAATCGGAGACGAGAAAGGTCCACGCCCCACCTGCCGCCGCCAATGCCTGATTGGCGGGCAGATAGAGGAGGAAGTAGATGAAAAAACAGATAAAAGGCAACAAAAAGAGCAGCAGCAATCCGCCCGCGTGGCGATGGCACACCCGCCGGCGTTCGGGGTGGCCGAGAAGGATCGCCAGGTACAGGGCAGCCGCGGCCACGGTCAGGGCAAAAAACGGTTCGGGTTTGGTCAGGAAGACAAGACCAGTCACCAACGCCGCCGCGTAAAGTCGGACCACGCCCCCCCGACGGATAAAATCCAGGCCCAGCGCCACGACCGTCAAGGCACCGATGAACCCGTGCGTCGCGGCGTGGCTGTAGGGGGCAATGAAATTGAAGCTTTGCCCGGCATTCGCGAAGGAGAACACCCCCATGACCATAAAGCCGAGCGCGGCCAGAACCCCGGCGAGCCAGCCCAGCCAGGTGCCAAAAAGGTAAAGAATCCATGCAATGGCGTAAACGGCGAGGATGAAGTTGGCCACGAACAGGGTATGCACCGACTCCCCGCCGAGAAACATCCACAGGGCGTTCAGGTAGTCGGAAAGGGGGCCGTAAACCTGGGTAAGATCCCGGCGCAGCACCTCGCCGTGCAGAATCCGCCAGGGGTAGTAAAGCTCGCGCCCGAAATCCACCATCGGATCGGCCCAGCGCAACCAGGAGATGCGCGCCAGGACAACGAAAGCCGCCCCCGTGACCAGAAACGCCAAACCCGGAACCAGGTATGGCCGCTCCCTTGCCGCGGCGGGGATGGTCATGCCGGTTCCGCCTGGATGTCCGCCGGCCAGAGTTCGAGCAACATGCGCGCCGCCTCGCGTTCGGCGGCACGTTTGGTCGATCCCTGACCCCGACCCGAAGGCAACCCCTCGGCCAGGCATTCGACGGTGAAGAGACGCTGATGCGGTGCCCCTTCCGCCTGCACCACCCGATAGACCGGCAACGGCCTGCCCAACCCCTGCAACCTTTCCTGCAACAGGGACTTGAAATCCTTGCCCGATTGATCGACCTGAATGCCGGCCAGGGCGGCGGCAAACATCGTCCCGACCACCCGCCGCGCGGCGACATGACCACCATCGAGGTAGATCGCCCCGAGAATGGCCTCCATGGCGTTGCCGAGGATGGAATTTTTTTCGCGTCCGCCGCTCAAGGCCTCGCCGTGTCCGAGCTCAAGGCAGCAGCCGAGATCGAGTGCGCGCCCGAGGCGGCTCAAGGCATCGATGCTGACCAGGCTTGCCCGCCAGCGCGAGAGTGCCCCCTCGTCAAGCCCCGGAAAGCGGGTATAGAGCTGCCCGGAGATCAGCAGATTGAGCACCGCATCGCCGAGAAACTCCAGCCGCTCGTTGTGCCACTGCCCGCCAGCCCCGGCCGGGCTCTCCTCCGCGACCGGAGGCGGACCCGAACGATGGCGCAGCGCCTGTCGCAAAAGCTCCTGGTTCTGGAAATGATAGCCGAGTCGTTCCTGCAACCGGTCGAGGTCCACAGGGCTCACTCCACGGGCGTGGCCACCCGCTGCCAGCGTGGCGACGCGGCATTGGCGTCCCAGGACCAAAAGAGCGCCACCGCCTTGCCGACCAGGCGATAGTCGGGCACAAATCCCCAGATGCGCGAGTCGTTGCTGTTGTCCCGGTTGTCGCCCATGACGAAATAATGCCCCGGCGGCACCACCTCCTCGGTCCGGCGATCAACAAAATCCATCTGGTTCTGCACCAGGATGTTGTGTGGCGCGCGGTCGAGACCCTCGACGCGCAGCTCGGCGCTGACCTCGTAGCCGCGCTCGTTCTGGTAGGAGAAGGGGCCGACAACATTGTAGGCCACCGGCGTACCATTGATGAAAAGCCGCTTGTGATCGTAGACGATGCGATCCCCCGGCAGACCGATGATGCGCTTGATGTAATCCTTGTTGGGTTCCTTCGGGTATTCAAAGACGGCAATATCCCCGCGCCGCGGCCCCTGACCGAACAGGAGGCGCTTGCCGGTGAAGGGAACGCGATGACCGTAGGCAAGCTTGTTGACGAAAAGATAATCCCCGACCAGCAGGGTGGGGATCATGGAACCGGACGGGATCTTGAACGGCTCGATGATGAAGGTGCGCACAAAAAGGGCGATGCCGACCGCCAAGACGATGGCGTCATAATATTCACGAAAATCAGAAGGGCGGTCGAGGATCTGCCGCCCGGGCAGGAGGAGGAAGATGCCGAAGGCCACCATCGTAAGCCCTGCGATCGGTGCCGGTCCCATGCGCTCTTCCAGGGTGTCGACACCCAAGACCATGTAACTGCCAAACATGAACACCCCGACGAGGATGAATGCGACGCCGTGCCGCAGGTGCCTGTTGCTGATTCTCTTGATGCCCATCTATCGTCGATCCGTGTCCGAGAGGTCCGTGGCGATCGGGATGCCCCCCCGCGGGGAACCCTTCGCCCCCGGGCGGGGTGCATTTTCCGCGCCTGGGGTCACTCCACCTGCAGGACGGCCAGGAAGGCCTCCTGGGGAATCTCCACCTTGCCGATCTGTTTCATGCGTTTTTTGCCGGCTTTCTGTTTCTCGAGGAGCTTGCGTTTGCGGGTGATGTCGCCGCCGTAGCATTTGGCGGTGACATTTTTGCGCAGGGCCTTGACCGTTTCGCGCGCGATCACCTTGGCGCCGATCGCCGCCTGCACCGAGATCTCGAACATCTGGCGGTGGATCACCTCTTTCATCCGCTTGGCCAACTCGCGTCCCTTGTGGAAGCTGTTGGCGCGGTGAACGATGATCGAGAGGGCATCGACCGGTTCGCCATTGATCAGGATGTCGAGCTTGACCAGATCGGCCGGACGGTAGTCGCGCACCTCGTAGTCAAGGGAGGCGTAGCCGCGCGAGATCGACTTCAAGCGATCAAAAAAGTCGAGCACCACTTCGTTCAAGGGAAGTTCGTAGTCGAGCAGGGTGCGCGTTTCGGTGGCGTAGGTGACATTCTTCTGCGTGCCACGCCGATCGTTGCAGAGCTTCATGATTGCCCCGACGTATTCGGCCGGCGTGACGATGGCGGCATGAATGTAGGGCTCGCGAATCTCCTGCATTTTGTTCGCAGGCGGCAAATCGGAAGGGTTGTGAATCTCGTGCAGGGTGCCATCGGTCATGAGCACCTGATAGACCACCGTCGGCGCGGTGGTGACCAGGTCGAGGTCGAACTCGCGATCGAGGCGCTCCTGGACGATCTCCATGTGCAGCATGCCCAAAAATCCGCAACGGTAGCCAAAACCGAGGGCGGGCGAGGTTTCCGGTTCGTAGACGAAGGCAGAGTCGTTGAGCGAGAGCTTATCCAGGGCCACTTTGAGGTTTTCGTAGTCGTTGGCATCGACCGGATAGAGGCCGGCGAAGACCATCGGCTTCACCTCCTTGAACCCGGCCAGGCGTTCGCTCGCCGGACGGCGGGCGTCGGTGATGGTGTCGCCCACCTTGGCGTCGGCGACCACCTTGATGCTCGCCATCACGCATCCGACCTCGCCGGCGCCGAGGCTGCGGCAATCGGTCATCGCCGGCAGCGCCTGGGTCAGGCGGTCGACCTGCACCTCGCGGCCGTTGCTCATCAGGCGGATTTTCTGTCCCACCTCCAGCGTGCCGTCGACCACCCGCACCAGGCAGACCACCCCGAGGTAGTTGTCGTACCAGGAGTCGATGATCAGGGCCTTGAGCGCCCCTTGCGGGGCGCCGCGCGGCGGCGGGACACGGGTGACGATCGCCTCCAGGATCTCCTCGATGCCGATGCCGGTCTTGGCCGAGGCGGGAATGGCGTCGCTCGCGTCGAGCCCGACCACCTCTTCGATCTGCCTGCGCACGGTTTCGGCCGAGGCGGAAGGGAGGTCGATTTTGTTCAGGATCGGGATGATTTCCAGGTTGTGGTCGAGGGCAAGGTAGACGTTGGCCAGGGTTTGCGCCTCGACCCCTTGTGCCGCATCGACGACGAGCAGCGCCCCTTCGCAGGCGGCAAGCGACCGGGAGACCTCGTAGGAGAAGTCGACATGCCCGGGGGTGTCGATCAGGTTGAGGATGTAGTCGAGGCCATCCCGGGCGCGGTAGTTGAGCCGCACGTAGTGCGCCTTGATGGTGATGCCGCGTTCCCGTTCCAGGTCCATGCTGTCGAGGACCTGTGCGGTCATTTCACGCTGGCTCAAGGCGCCGGTGGTTTCGAGCAGGCGATCGGCAAGCGTGCTCTTGCCGTGATCGATATGGGCGATGATGGAGAAATTACGGATGCGTTCCAAGGGATATCAACCAGCAATCGCGCCGGTCAACCTTGACCAGCCGATCACCTCTCACCTGCGGCAAAGGGGTTGGCGTCAGGGGTTACTTATAATCCCCGCGATCGGTTTTCGCCAGTTCCACCGTCGCCAGCACCGCCGTGCGGTGCAACAAATCGCGTTCTTCGCCCTTGCTTGGGGTTTCGGTCAGCGAACGCAGGGCCTGATCGCGGGTTTCGCGCAGGCGCAGGCGAGTCTGCTCGGCCGTTTCATCCCCTTCCGGCGGCAATTCCTTCCCCTGGAGATCCTGTTCCAGTTCCTGCAACGAATCGAGCAGCTCACCGGTCTGTTGGAGCTGCTGTCGTTTTTGTCGCGATGACGCGTCGCCATCGGCCGCCTGCACCTCGTCGGTGGCGGTGACGGCGAAGGTGCCATCCATGGGGGCAAGGGCGTCCATGACCCGGGTAAATTTTTCCCCCGGTGCCGACTCGCCGGTTCGGGACGGTTTCTTGACACTCGTGTTGGCGAGCGATTTCCCCGAGTGGTCGACACGGCGGATGGTCATGGAGTTATTCTCCCGTCAAATGGTTGCCTTATTCCAATTCCATATCAAAGCGGCAACTTCGTTGGCTGCCTGACTCGCTCCTCGCCGTACCAAAACGTATCCGTCTCGTCGCTCACGCGTTGCAAGCCTCGTTGCCATCTTGATCTGGAATTGGAATTATTTCGAAGCAAACAAATAGCGTGCCAAGTTCCGTTTCTAAACGCCGCGGCGAATCTCCCCGCGCTTGGTTGCCAGTTTGTTCAGGGCGTTGAGGTAGGCCTTGGCCGAGGCGATGATGACATCGTAGTCGGTTCCCTGGCCGTTGACGCGCATGCCATCCAGGGTCAGGCGGACGGTCACCTCGGCCTGGGCATCCATGCCACCGGTCACCGCCTGCACCTGGTAGAGGGAGAGCACCGACGCCTGCGCCATCGGTACCGCCTGGCCGATCGCCTTGAACACCGCCTCGACCGAACCATCACCCCAGCTCGATCCATGGCGTGTTTCGCCACCGATCTCCAGCGCCACCACCGCCACCGGCGTATCGCGCGTGCCGGAGGTGACGTGCAGCCGCGCCAGGCGGAAATGGTCGGCGATCCGCACCACCTCATCCTCGACCAGGGCCTCGATATCCTCGTCGTAGAGCTCCTGTTTTTTGTCGGCGAGGCCCTTGAAGCGCTGAAAGGCGAGGGTGAGCTGTTCGTCAGTCAGGTCGTAGCCCAGGCTGTGCAGTCTATCACGGAAGGCGTGTCGTCCGGAGTGTTTGCCGAGGACGAGCTGGTTGGTGGCCAACCCGACCGAGGCCGGGGTCATGATCTCGTAGGTCGAGGCGTTTTTCAAAACCCCGTCCTGGTGGATGCCGGATTCGTGGGCGAAGGCGTTGGCGCCGACGATCGCCTTGTTCGGTTGCACCGGAAAGCCGGTGATGGTCGAGACCAGGCGCGAGGAACGCATGATCTCGGTCGTCTCGATACCCACCTCGAACGGCAGCAGATCGCGGCGCGTGCGCAGCGCCATCACCACCTCTTCGAGCGAGGCATTGCCGGCGCGTTCGCCGAGGCCATTGATCGTGCACTCGATCTGCCGCGCGCCGCCGAGAACCGCCGACAGGGAGTTGGCGACCGCCAGCCCCAGGTCATTGTGGCAATGGACGGAGATGATCGCGCGGTGGATGTTGGGCACCCGCTCGACCAGGCTGCGGATGCGCGCGCCGTACTCGTGCGGCAGGGTGTAGCCGACGGTATCGGGGATGTTGACGGTGGTGGCACCGGCGTTGATCACCGCCTCAACGATGCGACAGAGGAACGCCATGTCGGCACGACCGGCATCCTCGGCCGACCATTCGACGTTGGCGGTATAGGAGCAGGCGTGACGCACCGCCGCCACCGCCGCCTCGATCACTTCATCTGGCTGCATGCGCAGCTTGTGTTGCATGTGGATCGGGCTGGTGGCGATGAAGGTGTGGATGCGCGGATTGGCAGCCCCTTGCAAGCTCTCCCAGGCGCGGTCAATATCCTCCTTGCGCGCGCGTGCCAGCCCGGCGACGCTGCATTCACGGATTACCCCGGCGACGGCGCGCACACCGTCAAAATCCCCCTGCGAGGCGATGGGAAAGCCGGCCTCGATGACATCGACGCGCAACTTTTCCAGCTGTTTGGCGATGCGCAGTTTCTCCTCGACGTTCATCGAGGCGCCGGGGGATTGCTCCCCGTCACGCAGGGTGGTGTCGAAAATGATGATGCGTTCGTTGGCCATGGTGTGTATTTTCCGCGCAAGTGTCCGTTCGACGACAACGACGTGATGGCTTACGGGGAGAGTCGGCTCCGTCCCCGGTCAGATTGAGAGATCCTTCACCTCATCACCCTCGGTCTCCTTGCCCTCGGCGAGCAGCTGGCGGTACTCCCGGTGGCTCGGGAGGGCCGAGGCCAGGTAGATCAACCCAACCACAAACAGGGTGATGGGCATGCTGATGGTCAGGATGGCAATAAACGACACGGCGACGACCAGGGCGAAGAAGGGTCGTTCCCGATGCCAGGTGATATCCTTGAAACTGCGAAAACGAATAGTGCTGACCATGAGAAAGGCAAGAAAATAGGTCATCAGCAGCGGCCACCAGTGAACAAAATTACGTGCGACGTCGCCGCCCGGCCAGGGCCGAACCCCGATGTCGAGCAAAAAGAGGATGGTCGCCACCAGCACCCCCGCCGCCGCCGGCACCGGCAGCCCCTGGAAATAGCGCCGCGACAACCGCTCATCCTGCACGTAGTGCTGAACATTGAAGCGTGCCAGACGCAGCGCGCTGCACACCATGAACAGAAATGCCCCGGCCATGCCCAGCCGGCTGAAAGGGGCCAGAGCCCACTGATAGACCAGTATCCCCGGCGCGATGCCAAAAGAGAGGAAGTCGGCGAGGCTGTCATACTCCTTGCCGAAGGCGGAGACGCCACCGGTGGCACGCGCGACACGGCCGTCGAGCAGGTCAAAGATGCCGGCGACGAGGATGGCGACGGCGGCACGCTCGACTCTGCCATCGAGGGCATTCATGATGGCGTAGAAGCCAAAAAAGAGCCCGCCGGTGGTCAGGAGATTGGGCAGGATGTAGACCCGCTTGCTCGGACGCGGCGCTTCGGGACGTGAATCAGGGGTTTGCACGGGTGGGCTCCAGCCTGGCGACGATGCTCTCCCCGGCTTTGGTTTGATCGCCGATGGTCAAGACGATGCGCGCCGCCGGCGGCAAGTAGAGGTCGACACGCGAGCCGAAGCGAATGAGCCCAAAGCGTTCACCGCGCTGCCAGTCGCTCCCCTCGCCGGCGTGGCAGACGATGCGCCGCGCGATCAGCCCCGCCACCTGCACCATCACCACCGGCCCGGCATCGGTTTCAAGCAGCAGCTCCATGCGTTCGTTTTCCAGCGAGGCCTTGGCCAGGGCGGCGTTGAAAAAACGACCCGGGTGATAAACCTGGCGCAGGATGCGGCCGGCGGCCGGCATGCGGTTGACGTGCACGCTGAAGACATTCATGAAAATCGAGATCTTGCGTGCCGGCTGGTTGGTGAGCGGCGCCGCTGTCACCTCTTCGATGACGATCACCCGGCCGTCGGCGGGGGCGATGAGCAGGCCGCTCTCTCCGGGCGTGGTGCGTTCGGGGTCGCGGAAGAACCAGACGCACCACAGGGTGAGCAGCCAGGGCGGGATGTCGCCCCAGATGGTCGGGCAGAGGTGGGAGGTGACCACGGCCGCCGCGGCAAACAGGGCGATGAAGGGCCATCCTTCGCGGGCTATGGGGATGCGTGGGGCCACCGGTGACCTCCTGTCTGTCTCTATCCAAAGTGACAACTATTAAAAGTGGTTGGGGGGGTCCGGGGGGGAGGCTCCGCCTGCCCCTCCGGCGGGGTTCGGGGCGGAGCCCCGAGATTTTTTGCTTTTTCCTTCCCGCCCCCCTACCCACGGGCGATTTTCGCACGCTTTTCGCGAAAATCGCCCCCAGGGGGCGCGCCATTGCCCGACCCATTTGCGTTTTCCAGCAAATGGGTCGGGCGGATTGCAGGGGCCAAAGCCCAGGCCAGCATCCCCACGGCGAACAGGGCCAAACCCAGGTGACGAAGCGTGAACCACTTTCACGCCCAGTCTGAACTCAGTTCCGCGATTTGTCCACCAACTTGCCCTTTTGGATCCAGGGCATCATCGCGCGCAGGCGGCGGCCGAGCTCCTCGACCGGGTGCTCCTGCCCAAGCCGGCGCAGGGCTTGAAACTTGGCGCGACCACCGGCCTGATTTTCCGCAATCCACTCGCGGGCAAACTCCCCGGTCTGGATTTCGCGCAGGATTTTCTTCATCTCCTGGCGTGTCTGGTCGGTGATGACGCGCGGCCCGCGGGTAAGATCGCCATACTCGGCGGTATTGGAGATCGAGTAGCGCATGTTGGAGATGCCGCCCTCGTAGATGAGGTCGACGATCAGCTTCGTCTCGTGCAGACACTCGAAGTAGGCCATCTCCGGGGCATATCCAGCCTCGACCAGGGTCTCGAAGCCGGCCTGAATCAGCGCCGAAATGCCGCCGCAGAGCACCGCCTGTTCGCCGAAGAGGTCGGTTTCGGTCTCCTCGCGGAAGGTGGTCTCGATGATGCCGGCGCGGCCACCGCCAATGGCCGAGGCATAGGCGAGGGCGGTCTCCAGGGCGCGACCGGAGCTGTTTTGATGCACCGCCACCAGGGCCGGCACGCCGCCGCCCTTGACGTATTCCGAACGCACCAGATGCCCGGGTCCCTTGGGTGCGGCAAGGACGACATCGACGCCGGCCGGGGCATCAATCTGGCCAAAGTGGATGTTGAAACCGTGCGCGAAGGCGAGGGTGGCCCCCTGTTTCAAGTGCGGTGCCACCTCTTCGCGATAGAGGCGGGCCTGGTGTTCGTCAGGGACAAGGATCATCACCAGATCGGCCCCGGCCACCGCTTGCGCCACCTCGGCCACCGCGAGACCGGCATTTTGCGCCTTTTGCCAGGAGGTCGATCCGGCACGCAACCCCACCACCACCGCCACCCCGGAATCCTTGAGGTTTTGCGCGTGGGCATGCCCCTGCGACCCGTAGCCAATAACGGCCACCTTGCGCGATTTGATCAAGCCGAGGTCGGCATCGCGATCGTAATAAACTTTCATGCAGCCACTCCCCTTGCCAACAACGTAAGCGACGACGAGATCAAGGAAGGAGGAACGCCCCCTTCCTTTCCGAACCCAGTAAACTCGGCGGGTTTGTACAAAACCCCTGCAATCCGCTGCATTATTTTTGCTAGAAAACGCAAAAATAATGCAGCAGCGGCTCGCCCCCTGGGGGCAATTTTCGCGAAAAGCATGCGAAAACTGCCCGTGGGCAGGGGGGCGGAAAAGAAAAAACAAAAAAAACCGGGGCTTCGCCCCGAACCCCACTGGGGGCAGGCTTAAGCCTCCCCCGGACCCCCAACCACTTTTAAAAATTCAGCGCCTCAAGTCCTCTTTTCCCCACGCGACATCGCCACCTTACCGGTGCGCACCATTTCAACAACACCGAGCGGACTGAGCATGGCCAGACAGGCATCAAGCTTCTCGCTGCCACCGGTCACCTCGATGATGAACGAAACCTGCGTGGCATCGACCACCCGCGAGCGGAAAATATCGGCGATGCGCATGATCTCTGCCCGCATATCCCGCTCGGCGGCAACCTTGATCAGCATCAGCTCGCGCTCGACATGCGGGCCATCGGTCAGATCAACGACACGAATGACCGGAATGAGCTTGTTCAACTGTTTGGTGATCTGTTCGGTGATCTGGCTGTCGCCGTGACTCACCATGGTGATGCGCGAGCTGGTGCCATCGCCGACCGGGGCCACCGACAAGCTCTCGATGTTGAAACCGCGCGCCGAAAACAGACCCGATACCCGCGTCAGCACCCCGGGTTCGTTGTTGACCAGCACTGACAGGACATGTCTCATGGTCGCCTTTCCTTACAACAGAATCATTTCGCTCATGGCGGCGCCGGCAGGCACCATCGGATAGACGTTGCACTCGCGGTTGGTCCGGAACTCGGCGATGACCATCCCCGGCGTCTCCATCGTCTGGCGCAACACCGACTCCACCTGATCCGGACGCTCGGCGAGCAAACCAACGGCGCCGTAGGCTTCGGCCAGCTTCTGGAAATCCGGCGCCGCCATGTCCGACAGGTCGGTCTCCGAGTAGCGACGGCCATAGAACAGCTCCTGCCACTGCCGCACCATACCCAGAAAGCTGTTGTTGAGGATGATGATCTTCACCGGCAGCCGGTGTTGGCGGGCGGTGCCCAGCTCCTGGATGTTCATCTGGATCGAACCATCGCCGGAGATGAGAAAGATCGGCTGGTCGGGCTTGGCGACCAGGGCGCCCAGTGCCGCCGGCAAACCATAGCCCATGGTGCCAAGGCCACCCGAGGTGAGCCAACGCCGTGGCCGATCGAAGGCGTAGAACTGCGCCGCCCACATCTGGTGCTGCCCGACATCGGTGACAACGATTGCGTTGCCGTGCGTCATCTCGTAAAGGGTCTTGATCACCGTCTGCGGCTGGATCACCTTGTCATCCTGGGTGAACTTGAGACACTCGCGGCGACGCCAGGTTTCGATCTCGTTCCACCAGGAGGTGTAATCCGGCTTCTGCTTGCGGAAGGCAGCATCGCCCACCAGCTCGATCATCTTGCCTAAAACGTGCTTGACATCGCCGACGATCGGCACATCCACCTTGACGTTCTTCGAGACCGAGGTCGGGTCGATGTCGATGTGAACGATCTCCGCCTCCGGGGCAAATTCGGAAATCTTGCCGGTGACGCGATCATCGAAGCGGGCACCGATGGCAATGAGCAGGTCGCAGCGCGTCACCGCCATGTTCGCCTCGTAGGTGCCGTGCATCCCGAGCATGCCGAGGAACTGCCCGTCAGTACCCGGGAATCCCCCCAGCCCCATCAGGGTGTTGGTCACCGGCGCCCCGAGGGCGTGGGCAAACTCCTTCAGCTCCTGCGCGGCATTGGAGAGGATGACGCCGCCGCCGGTATAGATCACCGGTCGATGCGCCTTCTGCAACAACTTGACTGCACGCCGAATCTGCCCGGTATGCCCCTCGACGGTCGGGCGATAGGAGGGGATGTCGACGCGCCCGTCGCGATAGACATGTTCGGTCTTCTGCGTCAGGATATCCTTGGGAATGTCGATCAACACCGGCCCCGGGCGCCCGGTACGGGCAATGTAGAAGGCCTCGCGGATGATGCGCGCCAGATCATCCACCTTCTTGACCAGGTAGTTGTGCTTGGTGCAGGAGCGGGTGATGCCGACGGTGTCCGCCTCCTGGAAGGCATCGTTGCCGATCAGGCTGGAGGAGACCTGGCCGCTGAAGCAGACCATGGGAACGGAATCCATGTGCGCGGTGGCCAAACCGGTGACGGCATTGGTGGCGCCCGGGCCAGAGGTGACGAGCGCCACCCCGACCTCGCCGGTGACACGGGCGTAGCCATCGGCGGCGTGGACCGCCCCCTGCTCGTGACGAACCAGGATGTGCTGGAGATTTTTTGCGCGATAAATCTCATCGTAGATGTTGAGAATCGCCCCGCCCGGATAGCCAAAGACGACCCGAACGTTCATCTCCTGCAGGCACTGCACGAATATTTCCGCACCGTTCAGCTTCAACGTTCACTCTCCAAGTGGATGGATTCCCTGTTCCCGATCCTTTATGCCGCGGGGCAGGGCACACTACGAACTTTCCACACAACCTGTCAACGGTGAGTATAAGGAGACGCCCCCAACGCTCGGCGGCGGGAGCACGAACAACAGCCCGACCGCACCGACACCGGCGGCTGGAAAAACCTGCCGATGTCGGTGCGTGTCGGCGTGAATCAGCCGCGGTTCTCGATAGGAATGTAGTCGCGCTTCTTCGCGCCGGTGTAGAGCTGGCGCGGACGCCCAATCGACTGTCCCTTCTCCGCCATCATCTCCATCCACTGGCTGATCCAACCGACCGAACGCGCCAGGGCAAAGATCACCGTGAACATGTTGGTCGGAATGCCGATTGCCGACAAAATGAGCCCGGAGTAGAAGTCGACGTTCGGGTAGAGCTTCTTCTTGACGAAGTAGTCATCCTCGAGGGCAATCCGCTCCAGTTTGAGGGCGATTTTGAGGCGGGGATCGTCGGTGCGGTCGAGTTCCTGCAAAACCTGGTGCGCGGCAGCACGCAAAATTTTGGCGCGCGGATCGTAGTTTTTGTACACCCGGTGTCCAAAGCCCATGAGGCGGAAGCTGTCCTGGGGGTCCTTCGCGCGGCGGATGTACTCGCCGATGCGATCCGGATCGCCAATCTCCCCCAACATGCCGAGCACCGCCTCGTTCGCCCCACCGTGCGCCGGACCCCACAGGGCGCCGATGCCGGCCGAAACCGCCGCAAAGGGGTTGGCCAGCGACGATCCGGCCAGGCGCACCGTCGAGGTCGAGGCGTTTTGTTCGTGGTCGGCGTGCAGGATCATGATCTTTTCCATCGCCTGCACCAGCACCGGGGAGACATGGTAAGACTCGCAAGGGACGGCAAACATCATGTGCAGGAAGTTCTCGACAAAGCACAGGCGGTTCTGCGGATACATGAACGGCTGACCGACGGCATACTTGTACGAAAATGCGGCCAGGGTCGGCATCTTGGAAAGAAGGCGATAGGCGGCGATCTCCCGATGGTGCGCGTCCTCAACATCCAACGCCTCGTGGTAAAACGACGACAGCGCCCCGACCACCCCAACCATGATCGCCATCGGATGCGCATCACGCCGAAAGCCCTGGTAGAACTTCTGCAACTGTTCATGCACCATCGTGTGGTGCGTCACCAGGTTCTTGAACTCGGTAAACTCCGCCTGCGTCGGCAGGTGACCAAAAATGAGGAGGTAACACACCTCCAGGTAGTTGCTCTTCTCCGCCAGCTGTTCGATCGGGTAACCGCGGTGGAGCAGGATTCCCTGATCGCCGTCGATGAAGGTGATCTCGCTTTGACAGGAGGCGGTAGAACGAAAGCCCGGGTCCAGCGTAAACAGGCCGAAATCCTTGAAGATGTTGCTCACATCCACGACCGGTGGCCCCTCCGACCCCTCGATGATCGGCAGCGTCACCTCCTTTCCGGAGCGGTTGTCGCGAATTGTCAGGGAGTTCCTATCCATAGTGTCACCTCGAGTTTTGCCCTAAAAGTGGAGAGCGGAAGTCATCGCGGCGGGTTCGGTGCCGAGGCATGACGAACCTTGACCAATTGAGTTATCGGCGCGGTTTGGGTTATACCGAGTCGGGGTGTATCCCGCACCGTTTACCTCCGGACCTGTGGAGCGTTCCATGTCGACGAGCAGCACCATGCAAATTGATCGCAGGCTTAACAGCCTCGAAAAGCACCTGAAGGAGGAAAATCCGATCCTGCTCAGGGTGGTACAAAGTTTTCGGGAACTTGACTGGGTGGCCTATCGGATGGGCATCCTCGATCGCGAGGAGTCCTTTGCCACGCGGGTCCCCTGGTGGCCACTGATTTCGATCCTCGGAACCTTCAGCGCCGGCAAATCAACTTTCATCAACCATTTCCTGGGGATGCCCCTGCAACGGACGGGCAATCAGGCGGTGGATGACAAGTTCACGGTCATCTGTTTCAGCAACGAAGAGAAGGTGCACACCCTGCCCGGGCTTGCCCTGGACGCCGATCCGCGCTTCCCTTTTTACCAGATCAGCCGCGAGATTGAACAGGTTGTTTCCGGCGAAGGGCGGCGAATTGATGCCTATCTTCAACTCAAGACCTGCCCGACCGAGAAGCTGCGTGGCCGGATCGTCATCGATTCCCCCGGCTTCGATGCCGATGCCCAGCGCACTTCGACTTTGCGCATCACCGATCACATCATCAATCTCTCCGATCTTGTTCTCGTCTTTTTCGATGCCCGCCACCCCGAGCCCGGGGCGATGCGCGACACCCTGGATCACCTGGTGGCCAAAACCATCAACCGCCACGATTCCAACAAGTTTCTCTTCGTCCTGAACCAGGTCGACTGCACCGTGCGCGAGGACAATCTGGAAGAGGTGGTCGCCGCCTGGCAGCGTGCCCTGGCCCAGTCCGGATTGACCGCCGGTCGTTTCTACCAGATCTACAACTCGGAGAGCGCCAGCCCCATCGCCGATGCCACCCTGCGCGCGCGCTATGAAGGCAAGCGCGACGAGGATATGGACGAGATCGTCCAGCGCGTCAATCGCGTCGAGGTCGAGCGCGCCTATCGCATCATCGGTGTGCTCGATCACACCGCCAAGCTGATCGAACAGGAGACCGTCCCCCGACTGCGGGAGATGTTGCGCACCTGGCGCAAGAATGTCCTCATCACCGATACCATCCTGATCGCCATCCTCGGGGTGCTCGGGGCCTATCACCTGACCGCCCAAGGGTCGGCCGCCAGGGGTTGGCTCGACGCCATCCTGCTCATGAACTGGTCGACCGGGGGCTGGGGCCTGCAACAGCTCGGCGTGGTCGCGGCAGCGCTTGTCGCCCTCGGGGTGTTGGGGTCGGTCCACATGCTCGTGCGCAAGTCGGTCGCCCGGCTTGTCCTCAGCAACGCCCTGAGCGATATCCAAAAGCCGGATATCCGCGACTTCATCGCCCGTGCCTTCCAGAAGAATGTCCGCCCGTGGCGTTCCATGCTGAGTCTGACGCCAACCGGCTGGGGCGGCAAAAGCGAACGGATGATTCAAAACGTCCTGAAGGAGGCCGACGGCTACGTCCAGAGCCTAAACGATCAGTTCACCAATCCATCAGGCAGGGCAGGCGAACAGAACCCCAAGGCGCACACGGAGAAGGCGTGATTTTTTGCGCTTGAGGCCGCAGCCAAAGGCAACATGAGAACCTGCAATCCGCCTGACGATTTTTGCTGAAAAACGCAAAAATCGTCAGGCAATGGCGCGCCCCCTGCGGGCGCATGTCGCGAAAAGCATGCGACATACGCCCGTGGGTAGGGGGGCGAGAAAAGAAAAAACCTCGGGGCTTCGCCCCGAACCCCACCGGGGGGCAGGCGGAGCCTCCCCCCGGACCCCTCAACCACTTTCAAAAATTAAAAACGCACGCCACCCCAACCTGCGCTTGCACCTGTCACGCCTACGTCGGCCTCTGATCAGGATGGACATAATTGCCATGCAACAGGTCCGAAGGAGTCGTCCGCCACCATAAGGGAATGCGTAGCAACAAAATCACCGCCACCAGAACCACCGCCAAGGCAACCCCACCCACCGTCAAGGCAATCGGCTGCCAAGAGAGTGGCATGATCTCAAGACCATGGTCCGGCGGCAGCAACTCCCGGTAACGATCCAGGACCAGACCAAACGCGCGCATCATGAACCAGCGCAACGCCGGCACCAGGCCAAAAACCGCCACCACACCCCCGCAAGCCGCGGCAAAAAATGTCTGCAAAATCACCTTGGCATAAACCGCCCGCCACGAGAAACCGCGACTCATCAAAATGCCAAAGTGATTGCGCCGCCGATCGATCACCCCACCCACCTGCGCAAAAAGCAAGGCGGTCAGCAGGGCCAAAAACGACCCGGCAAACGCGGGAACCAGGGAACCCAACATGTCGCTGAGCAGATTGAAGCGACTCATCGCGTCCAGATAGGTGGGATGGATGTTGAAGGCCTGATGACCATCCGCGGTGCGAATTTGTTGGATCCGCTCGATGGTCTGCGCCAGATGGGCGGCATTGGGGATGAACAGGTGCACCGAGGAGAAGGCAAGGCCGGCATGGGTCAAATCCCAGGGAGCGAACACCGACCCCTCCTCCCCCGACCCGGCACACAAAGCCTGACGCACGGCATCCCCACGCGAAAGCCGCTGACAGGGAACCCACACCTGGTGGTTGCGATCATGGTTGAGGGTGTCCCACTCCCCCTTCCAGGCCTGAATGCGACCTTCCTCCTTCTTGCCCTCGCTCAGCCGGGCGAGCAGCGGCGGCGGCGGGCACTTCTTGCGCGTCATCGCCGACGATCCATCCCCACCGGCACCCTCGGACTCCCTCTGCACACAAGCCGCATGCTGGCTGATCGCCTCGCGCGGGTAGTCAGGCTGCGTCAGCCGCCGATGATCCTGCAGGGAGTCGCCACGCCCTTCGTTTTCCGGCTGATAACGCAGATCCGGCAGATGGTAGGCGGCAAGCAGGGCGTGATAGGTGTTCAAGGGGAACAAAAAGGCCACCGGTTCCATCGCCGGGATGTGACTCACCCACCGCACCTTGAAGGGAAGCAGCCGCTCCTCCTGGGAGACGGTCACCTTCAGCCAGATCGTCTCCAGGGCACGGGCGGGGTCACTCCAATCGAGCGTCGCCGGCAAGGGCGGACGCTTGCGTTCGGCCAGAAACGACCCCACCGCCTCGCGATAGGCGGCATAGTCGAAATGACGATGAAACTGGGCCTGGCTCAGCACCACCTCCAGCGGCAACCCCAGCCACGGCGATTGCTCATCCTCGTAGGAGATGCCCAGGCGCGCGGAACCGGACGCCGCCAGCCGCCAAAGCGGATCCTGGGGATAGATCGCCCAACCGGCAAAAGGGGCCGTTCCCTTCCAGACCTGCTGTCCGGGCAGTTGGACCCCCGGCGAGCTCTTGTCGAGCTGTCGATAGGGGAAAACAGTGACGGTCGCAACTCTCCCGCGACCAGTGGTACCATCCACCCCTCCGCCAACCGGCGCGGCGGCAGAATCAACCTCACCCAGCTTCTGCAGAAGAGTGGCATCGATCCCCCTCTGGTTATCCCAGTGTGAGGTCACCCACACCGGCACGCCGTTGGGTTCGATGTTGCCAATCAGGGTGTCGGCGAGGCGGTCGAGAAAGCCGATGCGCGTCCCGACAAAGACCAGGGTCATGGTCATCACCAGGGTCAGCAGCAGGGTGACCCAGGCAAAGTCGCGTCCGCCGGAATCGCAGCTGAAACAGCCGCACCAGAACGAACGCCGAAAGGCGCGCATGCCAAGCGCCGCCCACACCGGCACGAGGCCCCGCCGCTTGCGCTTGCCTTCGGCCCGATGGTCGTGCGTCGGTCCCGTGCTCATGCCGCGTCTTCCACGACCGGGGGGCGCGTCCGCCCCTGGAGCTGACAATAGCCGTGCGACACCAGAATGCGATGCGTCACCCGCGGATCGACGGCATCGGAGACGTGATGCGTCACCCAGATCAACAGGCGATCACCCTGATCCAGCCAGCGCTCGACCACCGCCATCACCTCCTTGCGCGTCGCAGCATCAAGGTTGCCGGTCGGTTCGTCGGCGAACAGGACGATCGGGTTGTGAATCATCGCCTGCGCCAGGGCCACGCGCTGGAGTTGCCCACCCGAAAGCTGGTTGGGATAACGCCGCAGGAAGGCACCGACCACATCCTGGCTGTCGCTGTGGTGCATATCCTCCCCCTGGCCGCAGAGCAGAACCTGCTCAACCGCCATCTGCACCTGCTCCTCGATCTCGGTCTTGGTCAGACCGCCATGCAGCTGCAAGGGATAGCGCAGGTTCTCCCCGACACTTAAGTACGGGGTGAGGGTGCTGCGCTGATAGGCGAAACCGAAATAACGCCTGCGCAGCTCGGTCAGGTCGACATCCGACTGGCGCCGTTCAAGCCCCCGCGACCCCCACTGCGCCTGGGCGCCGTTGGGAAAGACCCAGCGCACCGTCCCGCGGCGCGGGCGCTTGAGAAAGGTCAGCAGGTAGAGCAGGGTGCTCTTGCCGCTGCCACTGCGCCCGAGAACCGGCAGACGCCGCGAGATGGTTTCGGCCTCGATGTGGATATCGTCCGCCGTCAGGCGGAAGGTATCCCCCCACCCCACTTCGGCCTCGGCGATTTCCACCCCCCAGGTCACGGCAGGTAATCCTGCGGGATCCAGTAGCCGCGGCGACCACCGAACTCGTGTCCGAAACGGTAGTTCTTGTCCGGACCCAAGGGCACCGCCGTGATGTTGCCGGCAATCTGCGGCAAGGCCACGCCGTTGTCGGTCGAATCCGGGCAATGCAGTACCTTGCCCGGAGGCAGAAGGCGGAAGTCGGGTTTCTGGCTGTCGCGCTCGACAATCTCCAGCATCTGCCGGGCATGGATCGCCCAGACCGCGAGACGCTTCAGCTCGCAAAACGCCACCGCCTGTATCGGATGTTTGGCGCGATCGAGCAGCGGCGCGCCGTTGGCATCGGCGACAATCAGGCGTTTCTCCTTGTCGCGCAGCGTCCGCTCCGCCGACAACGAAGGCACCGGATAGCTCAACAGCGGGCTGTGCCGCCGCACCGGCAGGCCGCCGCGTCGTTGTGCATATTCGGCGGGGGTTTCGGTCAGGACATCCAGGGGCTGCCCGCGAATCTCCTGTTTCAACCCCAGCACCAGGGCGCTGATCAAGGCCCGCCGCAGTTGCGGCTCCGCCAGTTCGTGGTACCCCTCGAACCCCTTCAGGACGCGGAGCCACGAGGCAAGCGTGTTGCTGTCAACCCAGAGATCCTCGACCACATCGTTGTTCGCCTCGACAAAACCGACCGAGGTGGTGTCAAACACCCGCCGTTCGCACTGCTCGCCGAGGTCGCCACAGGCCCCCTGTTTCAGGATGTGCCAATAGACACCGGGGATATCGACCCGCTCGCGCCGCAGCCGTTCGATCACCGCATCGAGCGCCGCGCCACCGTGAATGTCGAGGATGATTTCGTTGATCAGGGTGCTGCCGCCCAGCTTCTCCACCGTGCTCACCAGCCGCGGCAGCAGGTTACCCTCGCCCATGCGGAAGAAGTGTTCGTTGTCGGAGCTGTTGGCGGGCAGGCTCTGTTGCAGGATGTAGCGCAGCTGCGATTCAAACTTGTTGTAGGCAATCTTGTAGAGTTCCGGATGCTTGGCCTTGGCCGAGAGGTCGGGGGTTTCGATGGCAAACAGCATGATGTTGTTGCCCTTGGTGCCGGGCTTGTCGCTGCCGCGCAACAAGGTGGCCAGGGTTTCGCGATCAACCGGGTGCCGATATTTGGCGCGCTCGAAGTGCCGCCCCTTGCCATCGACGTAAGGCATGCCGCTGCGATAGCCGCTGTCGCCGATGACAAACACCAGCTTGAGGTGATCCGGACAGGGGGTGACATCCTTGCCCAGGGCCTGGTGTAGGCCGCCGTAGACGTTCTCCTCGTAGTCATCCTGGTCGTCGACGGTCACCTTGACCTGGGCGATCGCCTTCTGGAACTCTTCGTAGCTCTGGGTCTGTTGTTCCGGGGTCAGCTGACAGGCCGCCGGCAGCGGGTACCCCTCGCCGACACCATCGCCCAGGGAGTTGGGGATCAGCCTGTCGGCATAGGTATCCCGGTAGACGCGAAAGCCGAACCGGAACTGGGTCTCCTTGAAGCCGGGGGTCCCTTTGAGTCCCTGGATGATCTCCTGCACGACGCCGGGTTTGTCGCGGGTGCCGCGCACGGCGTCGATCACCGGATCCATGCTGGCGGTGGCATCAAGGACGAAGAAAATGTCGACATTTTTCTTCGAGGCAAGGGATTTAAACTCCGGCATGATGCGCTGCGCCAATCCCGGGGAGATGGCAAACTTGCCGTTGCCGACCGGGCGGCCGACGAGACCAGGGCGCGCCAGGGCCACCCGGTAGAAGCGGCGGCGATTTTCACCGGTCGGCAACGCCAGATCCCCCGGCTCGACGTGGCGGCCCTGCGCGTCGACCATGTCCAGCACCGGAATGCGCATCGACGACTTGAACCACTTGTTGCCCCCCTCCACCGGATGGCAGGCGGCCGGTGCGCGGGCAACGGCATCCTCGAGGCGCTCATAGGTGCAAACGGTGCCGGGCCCCTGCCCATCGGGGGCCTTGATATCCTCGCGCGGGCGCAAGCCAAAGGCGTTATCCCACTGGAAGCCGTCGCGTTCGCTCACCCAACCGACCAAAAGGTCATCATCCTTGAGGCGTTGGCGATCGGCCAGAAGCAGGGCCTTGTCGCGTTGCTCCATGACGAAGTACATGTGAAAGCGCGACGCCCCCTCGCGACAGCGACCGTTGCCACCAGCGCACTCCGCCAGTTCCGGATCCTGGAACACCCGCACGGTGGGATCGCTCTTGCCTTCCTCGCGGGCAGTGGTGGAGGTGCGGATGAAAAACTTGGTCTCCAGTCCCGACTCCCCCTTGATCGGCTGATCGCGGCACAGCAAGTCTTGTTTGTTCACCCAGCCGGTGACGGACGGGCGATCCTGCATGCGCGCCGAACGCACCTTGAGCCGGTCACCGCTCTCTTCCAGAAGCTCGACCGTCTGGTTGAAGGCCAGATCGCCCATCTTCGACCCGCCTTGCGGTTTGTCGGCGACCGCTGTCGGTCCGCGCAGCACGCGCACGACCGGGCCATTCCATTTGAGGACCTTGTCCTGGTGAAGCGGGGCAAAATCAACGCCGGCGCAACTGCCACCACCCCCTTTGGTTGCAACGGCGGCGTGGGCCGCGGGTGGCATCCCCCAGGGTCCCAGCAAACCCACGAGCAGGATCCCCAGCCATCCCGACACCCGACCTCTCCCTGTCTCCGGTTCACGCATCGTATCCATGATCGTTTCCGCCTCTCACACTGACATTGCCACGTTCGATCGCCGGCACCCCATCGTATCGGAGGCGATGCCGCGCCCCATATTCTTGTCGCGCATGCTCCCTCCCTCTTTGCGTCCCGCGCAACCCCCTACGGCGCGGTCCCGGCGGCAGGAGGAGCGATCTGATCAGGGCCATGGTTTCGCCTCAGGACCAAACGGAAACCGGCAATGGAAACCATGGCTGGCATGCAGTAACCAGCATCCGATCCCACCCCGGATCGACTCCCCTCGCCTCCGGCCAGGTAGTACCCGCCGGTGCAGGCGGAACGGGTCCACTCCCGGGTGGCAAGGGGGATGTCGTGTCGGCCGGCCAAGGCGGCCGGGACACCCGGGCGTCCCGATGGCACCCCGCCATGCAAATACATCACCGCCGCTGCCCACTCCTCGCGGCTGGGAAGGTGATACGAACATCCGGAGCGATCGCTCATCCACTCTGCGTATCCCTGTGCTGCCTCCCAGGAGATGCTCTGCAGCGGCGTCTCCTGCCTGTTGCCAAAAAGCGACCCGGGGAAGATCGTGTTGGCGGCAGCCGTGTCGGAGGATTGTTGCCAGTGCATGCCAATTCGGATCAACAGCCGCCCTTTCTCCTCGCCCTCGGGCAGGCCCCGCACGTGGGCGACATAGCGGGCGAAGGCCTCCCGGCTCACGGCACGAAGCTGGATCAGAAAGGGTTTTTTGACCAGAATGCGCGACAGATCGGTTGCCGTCAGGGGAATCCGCGCCCGCGACGCCGGCGCGAGCCTGGAGAGGTCATACTCCCCGTCAGGCACCTCAACCATCTCCGGCGCATACGCCCCCTTTCCGTCATGCAATTGGCATGCCTGCTGTTCGGCGACGACCGGATTCGTCGGAATCACCCCCGGGTTGCGTCTGTTCAGAAGGTATCCGCCCACCCCCAGACCAAACGCGAGCGTCAAAAAGAGCGCCAGCAACAGCCGGCGCCGACGCCGCTCCCGACGCAAGGGGTGCTCAAGGGCCGCAAAACGCCTCCTCTCCACCGACGGTGCCGGCTCCTGGCCTGCTTGAGGTCTGCTCCCCCGCTGTGGTTGTTTCGGCACCCTCTTCTCCCGCTGCTAGGGCAGCGCGCTTGAACCCGCGTCCCAGGCGCGGATCATAGCAGAGGCCGCCAACGGATGACAGATCCACCTCCTCGCAAAAATTTTTATACCCATAATCACGGTTGACGATGGCGAAATTCCCTTGCTTCCGGGAACGATTTGCCCAAAATCGTCTCCGGTTTCAAAGTGAGGTAAAGGGCTCCGGGGACATAGTCGTCGTCAAGCCAGCCACGAAGTTCCGAAGGGGGAATGAAGTTGACAAAATCCCAACTCATCCAGCTCGTCGCAGAGCAGCACAATCTGACCCGCCAGGAGGCCGAAACCGTGGTGTCGGCTGTCTTTGGCAACATCACCCAGGCGCTGGAGCATGGGGATCGCGTTGAATTGCGTGGTTTTGGCGCGTTCAGCGTGCGCTTGCGTCCGGCGCGCGAGGGTCGCAACCCAAAGACCGGTGAACTGGTCTCCATTCCGGAAAAACGCACCCCGTTCTTCAAGGCCGGCAAGGAAATGCGGCGCCGGGTGGACTCCTAGAATCTTGCGTTTCAAGTCAAGGGGTCCGCACGCTTGTGGTGGCGCGCGGGCGGCCCGATGGTGCAGGCCCCGGCCGCCAACACAAAATGGACAGTGTGGTCGGGGTGATGACCGCCCAGGGCGGGGTGTCTGTCGCGGCTTTCACGGCCCGCCGTTCGCATCCCCCCGGGAGGCGAGAGGGGCGTCCAGGGTTGCCCTCCGCCAGGCTCGGAGTCGGACAGGAGTTCATCCTCTTCCCGTCGCGGGGGTCCGGTTTCGCCGGCCCGGTTGTTGCCCTCTTCCTCTGTCCTGCCCGGTTCCCATCCGCGGTTTGCCGTCGTGCCGTTTTCCCCTTCGCTTTTCCGTTTCGCCGCCCTGCGCGAGCACCCTCTTCGTCATTCCAATTCCGGATCAGGACAGCAACGCGGCTTGCAACGCGTGAGCGACGAGGCAGGACGTGTCAGGACGTGTCAGTACGTGTTTGGCACGGCGAGAAGCGCGCAAGACAGCCAACGACGTTGCCGCTTGATATGGAATTGGAATAACCCTTTTGGAAACAAGAACAACCAAGGAGTCTCCTCCATGCCGGCGATTACCCTGGACGATGTGCCCGCGGCGGAATTGACCGCAAGAGTGCAGCGGGAGGTCGCTCGTTTCAAACCCACGGCCCGCCTGCGCGTGACCGTGGAGGAGATGGAGGAAACGGGGGGGGATGGAGCCTCCTTCCACGCGCTGTGTTGGGAAATCACCCGCAAGGCCCGGGAACGGGGGCTGACCGACGACATCCTTGCCGAGATCCTCGCGGAAGATGGTTGAGAAACCCCGCTTCGTTTGTGACACCAATATCATCGTCAGCGTGAGCTTTTCCGCGGATTCCACGCCAGGCTTGGCGTATCTGGCGGCATGCCGGCAGGGAACGGTGTTGCCGCTTGATATGGAATTGGAATGAAAACCTGCAATCCGCCTGACGATTTTTGCTGGAAGACGCAAAAATCGTCAGGCAACGGCGCGCCCCCCGGGGATGATTTTCGCGAAAAGCACGCGAAAATCACCCGTGGGTAGGGGGGCGGAAAAGAAAAAAAGCAAAACGGCGCGCCCCCTGGGGGCGATTTTC
>PEAJ01000022.1 GCA_002753495.1 Magnetococcales bacterium HA3dbin3
GCGGGTTGAGTCGCCCTTTTCCCCGTATCCTCTGTCGTCACAAACCAGGATTGACCCGTTTTTCATTTCATGATCGCTCTTCGCTCATAGGTAAATGCATCAAATCCGACAGGCTGCTAGGCTGGACACAAGTCCGGCCACATCCACACTCAGAGGGAACTGAAGCCCGGGCCCGGCATCGGAAAAGACTCATCGCAAACTCTCGCGATCCGCTGTACAATGATCGTGCAACATCAGCCCCGCTCCTTAAGCACTATGCTCATATGCCTGCACCCACCCGAAAACCAACCCGATTGGCTACCCCAGCGGATCAGGCTGTGTGGAACATCATGGAACTATGGGGAAAGCTCGGCAAGACCAGTCTGGCGTTGATGCTTGCCGGGTTGCTTTTCTCCCTTCCATGGCTGACGATATCCGCCCTGGCATGGTTCATCACCACCCTTCTCCTCGTCTCCATCGCACCGATGGCCAAGGTTTTGACTGTGTTGCTGCGTTGTCTCAGCGCTGTTTTTCGAGGGTATCTCGGAGTTCTTCCTGAGCGCTGATTAACAGCTCCCATGGGTAGTCCCAAACGAGGGAGTGCCCGGCACGCGCCAGGGCGCAGGCCAAGCGTTCCAGCCGTTTGCAGGCGGTTACGGCATCGCGCGCGCCGCTTCTAGAATCCGGTCGCGCAGGCGAAAAAAATGGGGGTTGATCTCCCGACAGACGGTGATCATGACCTCGATCTGCGATGGCAGCAGATCGTCCAACTCTTCCGGCGTGAGATTGGTCATGCGGGCCACGTCTCCCAGGAAGGCGTCGGCCATGATCCCCTCGGTGACCAGATCGAGGGCCCCCTCCCGCAGCTGGTCCAGCTCCTTGAGCCAGAGGCGGACCTCGGCCACGGTCAGCTCACGGACGGTGACGGTGCGTTCGTCCAGTTGCACTCCCTTGGTACGCTTCATGGGCGTCACTCCTCGACCATCTTGATTTCGGCGAACGCGCTGATATCGACCCCCTGGTGGGTGTCGTCCTTGAGCACGGCGGCGGTCAGGGTCAGTCCCGCGAAATCGTCGCCGATGAACGAGAGATCCTTGGTGGGGGAGAATTTCACTCGGAACAAATTCACGGAGAGGGGCTTTCCGGCGCGGGCGAAGTTGGTCCCGGCGAAGACCACCCGGTATTCGTCCGCCGCCTTGATCAGAGTCTGGATCACCGTCCCGGCGGATTTGCTGTAGCCGACCTTGACCGGCGTGGCGGAGGCGGCGATTTTGCTGGACTTTTCGGGAATGAAGATCCCGGCACTCTTGATCTAGAACTCAGCCGTCGTCAGGACCATGGTCCCGGCGTCCTGCCAGGTGACGGTACCATCCGTCACCGTGGAGCCGTCGGTGGGCCAGGTCGGTTCGGTGGCCCCGGTGCTCCCGGCCTCGGTGCAGCGATAGAAATGGGTGCCGGTCCCCGGTTTGACGATCTCGCCCACCGCCTTGGCCGTAGTGGCGCTCCAGGCCGGGGGATCGACGGTAACCGTCACCGCGCTTGGCCCGATCCCGTCCAGAGGTAGGAAGCCTCCGGCGTAAGCCGTATGACTCTGATTGCTCACCGTACCGGAGGCCAGATCGGCGTTGTCGCCGTGCAGGGCCATGGCGAGGTTCTTGGCCGACAGGCTCAGGAAGTGGAAGGAGGCCTCCACCTTACTGATCCAGCTCACCTGGTCGGCGAGGCCACCACCGCCCTGGTAGTTTTTGAGTTCCTTGGTCTCCTCGGAGACCTCCAGCTTGAACTCCTTGACCTGGCCGGCCGAGCGCAGCGGACCGCCAGAACATAGGCCGAGAAAAATTTCACCTTCGCCGATCAAACTCCACTGAGAAGCCATGATGGTTCAGTCCTCATTCAGGAATTGTTGAACACGAACCCCGTGGCAAAGGCCAGCGGGAAACAGAAAACCCCCGCCGGAGTCCGGTCTCCGGCCCGGTGGCGCGACGGGCCATCAGCTCCTTGCGCACCTGCGATTCATTCAGGCCGCGAGCGATGAAATCGCCCGCCAGGTGGGGCGCATCGGCCAGGGTACAGAGATCGACAATGGCCTGGGCCTCCTGCTGGAACTGCTGGCGGCCTTTGACGCGGAGGGCGTCAGGATCAGGGGTGACGGCTCCTGCCGCCGGGAGGGGTGTCTCCATGCGAAACTCCTTCTGGGTGGTGAGGAAATGGCGGGGGATGATGGCGGCGGACAGCTCGGCCAGGGCATCGCGGAGCGTCCCCACCCGGTCGGCCAGTCCGGCGACCAGGGCGTTGGCCCCGAAATAGATAGAGGCTTCGGTGGCGCGGATCGCCTCTTCGGAGATGTTGCGGTTGGCGGCTACGGTGGCGACGAACATCCCGTAGAGCCGGTCCACTTCGGCCTGGAGGCGGTTGCGGGCGTCGCCGGAGAGCGGTTCGTGGCTGGAAAAATCATTCTTTCGTGCCCCGGCGAAGACCGTGGTGTAGCGCCGTCCCTCCTGGGCATCCCGCTGGGACTCGTCCACATGGACGGCGATGACGCCCACCGACCCAACCCCGGCGGTCTGCGGCAGGTAAATGCGTTCGGCAGCGGAAGCGAGCAGATAGGCCGCCGAGAAGGCGTCGTCGGCGACCGCCCAGACTGGCTTGCCCTGCCGGGCTTCCCGGATCATGGCCGCCAGCTCGAACACCCCGCCCACCTCGCCGCCGGGGGAGTCGATATCCAGCAGGATGGCCTTGACCGCCGGATCGGTGGCGGCGTCCATGATCATCTCCTCGACGACGGCGTAACTGGTCAGGCCGGAAGCGGTCTCCACCGCGCCAACCCGCTTGGCCAGGGTGCCGTGGATGGGCACGAGGGCGATGCCGTTGGGGGTGACGATAAGGCCGTCTGGTGCGGCGGGAGATGGAACATCGGGCACGAAACCAGCGGCTTCGATGCCGATCCTCCCGCCGATGACGGAGAGGATCGCCTCCAGACGGGTGGGCGAGACCATCAGCGGGGTCCCGACGATGCGGGCCGCCAAGTGGGGGAGATGGTTCATCTTGTATTCCTTGCGCCGAGCGAGAGGGGGAAAGGTTCCAAAGTGGACCAAAATGGAGTACCCTGAGGTTTACAGAAAGGAGAACCAATCCATGCCCGTGAATGTGAAGATTTCCGACGAACTGGTGGCTGAAGCGAAACGCTACAGTCAGGTTTACCACCGCTCTTTGCCGAAGCAGATCGAATACTGGTCACGGATCGGCAAAATGGCCGAAGAGAACCCGGACTTGCCTTATTCCCTGATCAAGAACATCCTGCTGGCCAGGGAAGAAGCCGATCTTGAAGAGTATCAGTTCGGCTAATGCGCATCCTTCATACCCGAATCTTCAAGAATGACATCAAGCGTCTTCATCCCAATCAGAAGGCTGCCGTGGATGGTGCCGTGCGATCTGTTGTGTCCGATCCAGAGGTTGGGGAAGCAAAGGTCGGCGATCTGGCAAGGGTGCGAGTCTATAAGTTCAGGGTCGTTGGTCAGTTAGTCCTTCTTGCCTACGCGTGGAGAGAAGCGGATGACACATTGGTCCTCTTAGCCTTGGGATCGCACGAGAATTTCTACCGTGATCTGAACTTGACTTTATCCATTTTGGGACGGGGTTGAAGATGGGCAAGCCCCGGGAGTAGGGTGAATTTGAGTACCTGAAAGGAATTCACCCCCAGGCCACGGAGGGCACCATGGCCACGATCCCCCAGGAGCTTGCCTTTATCCATTGTGCATTTTCCGAGCTTTTTTCCAAGCGGATTTGGGAGCATGCGGTTGTGCTTCTGACTGGCGCCATTCTGGCCACCGGTAAACGGACCGTTACCGCTATCCTGCGCATATCTGGACTCAGTCAGGAACGACATTTTCAGAACTATCATCGGGTTCTGAATCGAGACGTCTGGTCCTGCCGGAGAGGAGTCCGCAACCTTCTGCTGTTGCTGATCCAGGGATTCGCCGCTCTCAATGGTCCACTGATCATGGGGTTGGATGACACCTTGGAACGGTGTAAAGGCGGGAAAATCAAAGCGATCGGAATCTATCGGGATGCCGTTCGCTCTTCGCGCAGCCTGGTCAACAAGACCAGTGGGTTGCGCTGGCTGTGCCTGATGTTGCTGGCCCCTGTTCCGTGGGCCAAACGGATTTGGGCACTGCCGTTTTTCACTGTTCTGGCCCCTTCCGAGCGGTATCATCGGGAACAGGGCAAGCGGCACAAGAAACTGACCGACTGGGCGCGCCAAATGCTGTTCCAGGTCAGGCGATGGTTGCCCCAGTCCCCCATCGTGGTGGTGGCCGACAGTAGCTTTGCTGCCTTGGAGCTGCTGGGAGCCTGGACCCGGTTGGTTTACCCAATTCATTGCATCACACGCTTGCGGCTTGACGCAGCCTTGTACGACCCAGCTCCTCCCAGGCAACCCGGCCAGATGGGGCGTTCCCGGTGCAAGGGAGAACGACTGCCAACCCCAAAAAAGGTTCTGGAGGACACCACGACGATCTGGACCCCGTTGACCTTGCCCCATTGGTATTCCCGGGAGAATCGGGAAGTAGAGATCGTGTCCCGAACCGCGGTTTGGTATCATCCTGGCTTGCCCGTTATGCCTGTGCGATGGGTGCTGATTCGAGATCCAAAGGGGCTCTTCGATCCCCAAGCCCTTCTCTGCACGGATACCACCGTGTCTCCAAAACAAATCCTGGCTTGGTTCGCCATGCGCTGGCAGGTGGAAGTGACTTTCGAGGAGGTGCGCGCCCATCTCGGCGTCGAAACCCAACGACAGTGGTCCGATCTGGCCATCACCAGAACCACGCCGGTACTGATGGCGCTGTTCTCCATCGTGACCTTGTTGGCTCTGAATTTGACCAGAGAAGGCATCTTCCCAGTCAGGCAGCTTGGTATCGGAAAACCCAGCCCACGTTTTCCGATACCCTGGCCTTGGTACGCCGCTATTTTTGGGGACAAATTCATTTTTCGATGTCTCGATCAAACCCCGATACGGTGAAAATTCCTCGGGAACTCTACACACGCCTGACGGAGGCGCTCTCTTTCGCTGCTTGAATGGATAAAGTCGAGCCTCAACAACAAGTCCTGAAACGACACCGTCAAGCGCGGCGTGGCCCTCTCCAAGCCGGTCTACGCCGCCCGGATCGCCACCTATCAGGCTTACATGGAGACTGCCGTCCCCGGTATTTCCGCCAACCCGGCCCTGTTCACCGCCATCAACAAGGATACCGCCGACCTGCACTTCGAGCTGGTCCCCTTCGACGCTGCCCTGGTCCAGCGCATGACCGACCGGGCGGTGCGCGTCCTCCAGGCGACGGAGGCCCACGAACTACTTCCGCGCATCACCCGCGATCCAAGTTATTTTGAATGCCGCTTCTGTGACTGGCAGGACCGCTGCTGGAGATTGGCATGCTGACGTCTGATTCAGCTCGGAAGGGCGTGGAGTTTGATTCCCAGTGCCCGGATCACCTTCATGACGGTCTCAAAACGTGGTTTTGCTCCCGGGGCAAAGACTTTGTAGAGACTTTCACGGCCAAACCCGGTGTCTTGGGCGAGCCGGGTCATGCCACGCGCCTTGGCGATATGGCCGAGCGCTGCGAGCAACTCCTCCGTGTCGCCATCCGCCATGACCTGGGAGATGTATTCGGCGATCATCTCATCGCTGTCCAGATACTGGGCGGGATCGAATGGTGTGTATCCATCGGGATTCATTGTTCAAACATCCTTGGCCATGGTTTGAGCCAGAACGATATCGCGCCTTTGGGTGGATTTGTCGCCGCCGCAAAGCAAGATGATCATGATGTCACTATGCCGGACAAAATACAGTCGATATCCGGGGCCATAGTCAATCCGCATCTCGAAAACTCCTCCGTCAACCGGTTTCACGTCACCAAGATTGCCCATTTCAGCCCTGACCAACCGGCGAAGAATCGCCGCCCTACCCCGAAGATCCTTCAAAGAGGAGAGCCACACACTGAATGTTGGAGATTGGATGATTGTGTTCATGGGGCCTATTGTATCCATGTAGATACAATAACGCAAGAGATATCCCGCTGGTCGGGATGGGAAAATTGCTGACACCTGCGCTTGACTTTATCCATTTTGGGACGGGGTTGAAGATGGGCAAGCCCCGGGAGTAGGGTGAATTTGAGTACCTGAAAGGAATTCACCCCCAGGCCACGGAGGGCACCATGGCCACGATCCCCCAGGAGCTTGCCTTTATCCATTGTGCATTTTCCGAGCTTTTTTCCAAGCGGATTTGGGAGCATGCGGTTGTGCTTCTGACTGGCGCCATTCTGGCCACCGGTAAACGGACCGTTACCGCTATCCTGCGCATATCTGGACTCAGTCAGGAACGACATTTTCAGAACTATCATCGGGTTCTGAATCGAGACGTCTGGTCCTGCCGGAGAGGAGTCCGCAACCTTCTGCTGTTGCTGATCCAGGGATTCGCCGCTCTCAATGGTCCACTGATCATGGGGTTGGATGACACCTTGGAACGGTGTAAAGGCGGGAAAATCAAAGCGATCGGAATCTATCGGGATGCCGTTCGCTCTTCGCGCAGCCTGGTCAACAAGACCAGTGGGTTGCGCTGGCTGTGCCTGATGTTGCTGGCCCCTGTTCCGTGGGCCAAACGGATTTGGGCACTGCCGTTTTTCACTGTTCTGGCCCCTTCCGAGCGGTATCATCGGGAACAGGGCAAGCGGCACAAGAAACTGACCGACTGGGCGCGCCAAATGCTGTTCCAGGTCAGGCGATGGTTGCCCCAGTCCCCCATCGTGGTGGTGGCCGACAGTAGCTTTGCTGCCTTGGAGCTGCTGGGAGCCTGGACCCGGTTGGTTTACCCAATTCATTGCATCACACGCTTGCGGCTTGACGCAGCCTTGTACGACCCAGCTCCTCCCAGGCAACCCGGCCAGATGGGGCGTTCCCGGTGCAAGGGAGAACGACTGCCAACCCCAAAAAAGGTTCTGGAGGACACCACGACGATCTGGACCCCGTTGACCTTGCCCCATTGGTATTCCCGGGAGAATCGGGAAGTAGAGATCGTGTCCCGAACCGCGGTTTGGTATCATCCTGGCTTGCCCGTTATGCCTGTGCGATGGGTGCTGATTCGAGATCCAAAGGGGCTCTTCGATCCCCAAGCCCTTCTCTGCACGGATACCACCGTGTCTCCAAAACAAATCCTGGCTTGGTTCGCCATGCGCTGGCAGGTGGAAGTGACTTTCGAGGAGGTGCGCGCCCATCTCGGCGTCGAAACCCAACGACAGTGGTCCGATCTGGCCATCACCAGAACCACGCCGGTACTGATGGCGCTGTTCTCCATCGTGACCTTGTTGGCTCTGAATTTGACCAGAGAAGGCATCTTCCCAGTCAGGCAGCTTGGTATCGGAAAACCCAGCCCACGTTTTCCGATACCCTGGCCTTGGTACGCCGCTATTTTTGGGGACAAATTCATTTTTCGATGTCTCGATCAAACCCCGATACGGTGAAAATTCCTCGGGAACTCTACACACGCCTGACGGAGGCGCTCTCTTTCGCTGCTTGAATGGATAAAGTCGAGCGAAAAGCCCCTCAACGAAAATAGGCTGCTGGAGCTGGTCCAGGAGGCCATCGAGCAGAGCCTGAACATGCTGGCGACCGCAACCGATGCATCCGCCCTGCACGCCCAGTTCAAGAAGCTCTCGCCCCGCGAACGGGAAGTTCTGGCAGAGGTGGCGAAAGGGTTGCTGAACAAGGAGATTGCCGACCGGTTGAACATCAGCGCCAAGACGGTGGAGACCCATTGCGCCCGCATCATGCAAAAAATCGGTGCGCGCACCCGCTCGGAACTGATCGCCATGGGAACGCGCATCGTCAAGGGCAACGGCTAGCACGCCACCGATCGTACGCTTCCTCTTGCAAATCGATCCGGCTTGCAATCTTTTTTTGTCGCCGCAGCCGACCGATTGCACCGCCACCCCCGCGCCTGGTAGCACGTTTCTTATTACAAAATATATTTAATATCAATTTATTGCAACTCTCGATCCGATACAGGCCCGGCAAAAATCCCCGAAGGGCAACCTGACATTTGTCGGGTATTTCCTGACAAGAAAAAGTGACAATCGTCTGGTATAGAATCCAGACATACAGTCAAACTTCGGGGGGAATGGGGCTGGGATTGTCGATGAATCAACCATGATCGGGAAAGGGGAATCAATCCATGCAACGTTGTCATAACCGCTTTTCAGGTATCGCTCCAGGTGCGCTGGCCCTGCTGTCGGCCACGTTGTTGTTGCCGATACAGGCGTCTGCCAATGAGTCTCACCAGGTCGATTATACCTTCTGCGATGGGGAATTGGGCAAAAAGATCAAAAACCCGAAGATCGGGGCGTCTTTCAAGTTGTGTTTCCAGGTAAGAAACCTCGAGGCTACCGATCAAAAGATCGATCTGTCATTCGCGGACGCTTTTGCCAATGACCAGGGCCTGGCAACCCAGGATGGTATTCCCGTGGCCATCTGTCGTGGGAAATCGGACCCTCCCACGACGATCAAGATGGTCTGGGATGAAAATGGAAGCAATAGGATGCAGTTTACTATCAAGCCTGGCCAGGTGGTGCAGAAGAATATTACGGCAACCATGGCCTCATTTGGATCCAAGCCAGCGGGATATGCGGCGTCGTGCATTCGCGCTGTGACAGGCCCGGCGGTCACTGGTGCGCAAGCAACGATGGTCATCCAGCTCGAACATGCCAATGTTGTTATGGCAATCGACGAGAGCGTATTGAAGCCAAAGCCGATTGCACCTCCTCCTCCACCTCCGAGGCCGACTTATATTTCCAAACTGGTGAGCACTCCCCCCAAGGTAACCGTTAAGGTGGGCGGGACTGTTTATCTGAGCTGGCGTGTTTTAAATGCCGGTACCGCCACATGGAATACGGACAAGAGCGCTTCCATCAATGTCGTTTCTGTTGAATGTGACGGATTTACGAGAAAAGACAGCGAAGGGGGACATGGCTCGGGCTGGCCGGATCCAACGGCTCCGAGTTTCATCGAAAAGATGGTCGCTCCCGGCCAGACAGCAACCATAGAGTGGAAATTTCTTGCGAAAAATCAAACTACTGGAGTCCCTGGCATCTTTGGGTACCCGGCAAACTATAAGACAAAATGCAGGATAAAGCTTGATGTGGCGCTGCCCACACAGTTCGACACCCTCCAACCTGAATTTGACGTGGTGAAGTAGCGTGGATCCAATGCGGGTCCCGGGGAGATGGTGGGAGTGCCCCTGATTCGTCCCCGGGCCCCCATGGGGTCTTTTGAAAGTAGAAGCGATAAAAACAGGGGGGGGGAGAGCTCTCGCGCGGGCAGCGGTCGGCCTGAAGGAGAGAGCTCCCGGCAACATGATCGGCGAAACCGGATCTCTTGCAACGCTGCCCCGGGTGGCGGCGCGTTTGCGGTGGGGGATGCGCCTTGCCGTGTTCGCCGCGCTGCTGTGCGGCTTTCACGGCGGGCCCCGCACCGCCACGGCGGCCGCGCCCGGGACTCCAGTCAGGGGGGAAGAAGCCCCGGAAAGCACCTCCCAGAATCCCAATGGCGGCGAGGCGGCAAACCCGGGCACGCCCCATGGCCTCCTCAAGCTGACCATCGCCAAGGCCATTGAAGTCATGCTCGAGCGGAGTCCACCCACTGAAATTGCCTTCCTGCGCCGCCAGATCGACAAGAAAAATTTTGAGGTGGCGATGAAGGAGTTCGATCCCAGGTGGACCGTCACGGCTGGTACCACCCAGTCGTCAAACTACAATCGAACCAACGATACCCGGGATGCCTCCGCCAACTCGAGGACGGGGCTGGGCGCCACCATGAAGGTTCCCCTGGGGGGCTCTTTCGTCCTCGCCTGGGGCGGCACCAAGGCCCAGGGGATCGGGGAGAGCCCAAACGATGTCGGCATCACCTACGACCTTTCCTACACCCAGCCCCTGCTGCGCGGCGCCGGCACCGATGTCGGCCTGGCCAATCAGGTCATGGCGCAACGCAGCGAGGTGACCAGCCTCCTGACCCTCAAAGGCACGCTGATTGGCGCGGTCAGCGCGGTCATCCAGGCCTGCCGCGCGCTGATGCTCAACAAGCGTCAGCTTGAAATCAGTCAAAACTCGCTTGAGCGCTCCAGGGACCTCCTGCGCATCAACAAGGCGCTGGTCGAGGCGGGACGCATGCCGGCGATGGATCTGGTGCAGGTGGAGGGGGATCTGGCCAGCCGGGAACTGGCCCTGCGGGCAGAGGAGAACCGCCTCGACAATGCGCGGATCACCCTGCTGCAACTGCTGGGACTCGACATCAAGAGTCAAATCGATCTGGCCACCGACCTCGCCCTGCCCGAGGTCACCCTCGATCAGGCCGCCTCCACCCGAAAAGCCTTTGCAAGTTCCCCCGATTATCTCTCGGCAGAGATCGCCCTTGATAACGCGCGCACGGCACTGATGCTGGCAAGAAACGGCATGCTCTGGGACCTCGCCCTCACCGCCCGAACGGCGATTGCCGGACAGGCGACAACCGAAGGCAACGCCTACCGCAACGCCAGCGCCTACAAGGAAAACAACCGATCCGTCGATCTCTCCCTGTCGATCCCCCTGAACGACCCAAGCCGTGAACAGGCCAAGGCCAACGCCCTGGTCGGCCTGCGCCAGGCAGAGGTTTCGTTGCAGCAGTTGAAGGACACCATCCCCTTACGCATTCAGGACAAAATCCGTGAGATCCAACTGACCAAGGCCCAGATCGAACTGGCAAGACGGGCGCTGGAACTCACCGAACGCAAATTGAAGATCGAGGAGGATCGCCTGAAGGCGGGTCGGTCGACCAACTTCCAGTATCTCTCCTTCCAGAACGATCTGCTCAACGCCCAACTGAACGAGATTCAGGTCGTGGTTGCCTATCAGAACGCCCTCGACGACCTTGAGTCCCTGCAAGGAACGACGCTGGAAAAATGGGGCATACGCCTCGAACGCGACGTGCAACTGCCGGAACGGTAAGCCATCATGGAAGCCACGCAAATCCAGCCCGGCGGGGACGAGGAGGCCGGCCTCGACGAAATCCGCAAGATCCTCGTGCGCACCATGAGCGATGTCGCCTCGATGATGGAGGCGGACAGAAGCACGGTCTTTCTCCACGATGAACGTGAAAACGTGTTGTGGTCGGCGATCATGCAGGGTCAGGAGGTGCACCAGATTCGCATTCCCGCCGACCGGGGCATCGCCGGATTTGTCTGGAGCCACCAGGAGAAGGTCAACATCCCCGACGCCTACCAGGATGCCCGCTTCAACCAGGAGGTGGACAAGGCCTCCGGCTATCGGACACGCTCGATCCTCTGCGACCTGGTGCGCACGATGGAGGGCAGGCCCATCGGCGTCGTCCAGGTCCTGAATAAACTTGGCGCCTCCGAAGGCAAACGCGCGGGCGACGCCAAATTTGACCACCACGATGCCATGCTGCTGTCGCTGCTCGGTCAGCAGATCGGCACGGTGATCGAAAATGTCAAACTGCGCCAGGAGCTCTCGAAAAATCATCGCAACCTGCAAATGGCGTTTCGCGAGGTGGAAAAGGACAAGGACCGCCTGGCGACGAGCATCCGGGGGGAGCGGTTCAAGCGCTGGATGACCTGGGGTTCCGTCCTGCCGGTCGTTGCCCTCGTCGGCGCCTATTTTTACGCCTCCCTTGATCGCCACGAGGGCACGGAAGCCCCCCTGAAGGTTGAGGCCAGGGCAACGGATGAACCAAAAACCGTGACACCGGTGGTGGAGAGCATCCGCGAGCCGATGCTCCTGGTCAGCAAGCTGATGCCACTCGAAATCATCAATCATGTCAGCCCGATGGCGGGCAGAATCCAGGAGCGGCTGTTTCAGTATGGCCAGAAGGTGGAACAGGGGGCGTCCCTGATCAAAATCAGCACTGCCGAGGAGGAAGGCAGACTGCGCGAGGCCCAGACGGCCTTCTATCAGGCACAGGAGGCCTTCAACCGGCTGCGTGATCTCCAGAAAAGCCCGGATTACACCCAGGCGGTCTGGCGACGCAATCAGGCGCGCACGGCCCTGGAACGCAGCCAGCGGCAGTTGCTGATGACCAGGAAATTGTTCGGTGACGGCATCATTTCGCGCGTCGAAATGGAAAACGAGGAGGAGGCGACCAAACAGGCGGAGTTCAATTACAAATCATCCGAGGATGCCGTTGTCGGGATCCAGGAGCAGGCCAGCACCCATCGCATCGCCGCCGCGCGCGCGCAGTTGGAAAACGCCGAACGCGCCCTTAAAGAAACACAAAAGCGCATCGATCAGGCCTGGGTCAAGGCTCGGACCTCGGGGATTATCTTGAAACCGGTGACCAACGCGGGAGGCTCGGGGCAGGGGCAGCCGGAGGTCGAACCCGGCGCGGTCATCGGCGAGGGTGGTGCCCTTTTCGCCATCGCCGATGTCGACCGCTACGCCTTGCAACTTCAAGTCGATGAAATCGACCTGCTGCGCCTCGCGCCGGGGCAGCGCGTGAACGTGACCGGTGATGCCTTCCCCGATTTTGTGCTGCAAGGATTCGTCCAGCGCATTGCCAGTCAATCCACGTCGATGTCCGCACAGTCCGATGGCAGCGGCGATGTGAGCGGTCCGGCAACGTTTTCCGTCCGGGCGATCCTGGCCGATATCCCCGAAGAGGCAAAAAAGTTTCTGCGCCCCGGCATGAGCGCGCGGGCGGAGATCATCATCCACGAAAATCCAACGGCCCTGTTGGTTCCGATCCAGGCGGTCACGACGGATCTCCTGACGCGAACCACCACGGTGGAGCTCTACACACCGGAGACCAAGACCCGAGAGAAACGCAGCGTCAAGGTGCGCGCCAACGATGGTGGTCGGGTTGAGATTGTCAGCGGGATCCAGCCAACCGATCGTCTGGTCGTGCCATGAACACACCCTCGCCCATGCTGCGGCTGGAGGATGTCCGCAAACATTTCATGATCGGCCCGACGCGTTTGGATGTACTCAACGGGGTGAATCTGACGATTGAACGTGGTGCCCTGGCCGCCATCGTCGGGTCGTCGGGCAGTGGAAAATCGACGCTGATGAACATCATCGGCCTGATGTCCTCCGACTACTCAGGACGCTACTGGCTGGATGGAAAAGAGATCAACCCGGGCAACGATGATGCCCTCTCCGAGTTGCGCAATCGATTGTTGGGATTTGTCTTTCAGGCGTTTCACCTGCTGCCGCGGCTGACGGCCGTCGAAAACGTACAGGTGCCACTGATGTACGGCAAATCCCCGGACTGGAAAGAAGGCAAGAGACGCGCCATGGAGATGCTTGAAAAGGTTGGCATGGAAAGCCGGGCGCATCACTACCCTGCCGAGCTTTCCGGTGGACAGCAGCAGCGCGTGGCCGTGGCCCGTGCCCTGGTTGGGCGTCCGGCCCTGATTTTGGCGGACGAGCCGACCGGTGCCCTGGATCCGGTGATCGGTCAGGACATCATGAATCTCTTCAAATCACTCAACCAGGAAGGCGTCACCGTCGTGATCATCACCCATGACATGAAGATTGCCGACCAATGTTCCTGCCGGATGCGCATGCATGCCGGCAGGATCGTTGAAAAAAAGTAGCGGCGTTCACATGAAAAACTCCGTTTATCTCCGTGAAGCCTCGCGCATGCTGCTGTTGAACAAGCAGCGAACCTTTCTTGCCTTGTTGGGTATTCTCATTGGTATTGGTTCCGTGATTGCCATGGTCTCCATTGGCGAGATCATCGCCGAGGAGTCGATGCGCCAGTTTCGCGAGCTGGGCACGGATCTGATTTTGATCGAGAAGCAGTTTTCACCCACGACCACCGCGACAAGGAAGGGACGTTTTGACCTGCGCGCGGCATTGGGGCTGCCGGGCCATGCGCAAGGGATCGCGGCGGCGGCGCCGGTCGCGCTGTCGAACAAGCCTTCGAGATTTCAGGGCAACACGGGCTCCGTCGGCATTGTCGGCAGCCATGAGGGCCTTGTCGAGATCAACAAACTGAAGCTGAAGGCGGGGCGCTTTCTGGTCTCCATGGACGATCGGCGTCAGGTTGCGGTGGTCGGGCACTCCGCGTTTGAATCCATGAAGTTCAGCGAGGCCAGCCCGGATTGGGTGGGCAAGAGTGTCGAGATCGATGGGCGCATCTTTGCGATTGTCGGGGTGCTTGAGAAGTCCAGCGGGATCGGTGGCGTGCTCAACTACGATATCAATCGACAGCTGGTGATTCCGATCACCACGGCGATGCGCCTTTACGGGCAGCTCGAACTTTCATCGATTGCCACGCGCCTGCAGGATGCGTTGCAGACCCCGCGCATCGTTGAGGGCATCAAGCGCTATTTTTCATCCCCGGACGTTGGCGTCGATGTGCAGGCGCGCACGCCGCGGGAGATCATCGAGCAGATGCAGGCCCAGGGGCGGATGTTTACGCTCCTGCTCGGGGCTATTGGTTCGATTGCCATGGTCGTCGGCGGGGTTGGCATCATGAACATCATGCTGGTCTCGGTCGCCGAACGCCGCCGGGAGATTGGCATCCGTCGAGCCCTTGGCGCGAGGCGAAGGGATATTCAGATTCAATTTCTCCTGGAGTCCATTTTATTGTCGCTGGCTGGCGGCGTGCTGGGAACCCTGATCGGCATCGGGGTGGCCTATCAGGTTGCCAGGTCTCACGGTTGGGTTTTTCAGGTTTCCATGCTGGCAGTCTGGGCCGGGCTGGCGATGGCCAACCTGGTGGGGGTGGTTTTTGGATTTTTCCCGGCCCGCCAGGCCGCGCAGGTCGATCCGATCAAGGCGCTACAGTGATGTCGACGCTTTGCGTGGGCATTTTGCGCGTGAGCGTCATTCAAGGGTCCCGTTTCGGGGGGAGGAAGGAGCGGATTATCGCCATAAACGACGCCGATGCGGTGCAAACAGGTGCCGATGATTGCGGCGGGACATGTGCGCAATTTGTTGCATTTCCACGGGGTGGCTGGTGATGAACGTTTATATCGACCCCAATTTTGTCCTCCATAAACTTGAGTCGATCCTGTTGCGTCTCGATTCTCTTGAACGCGAAATCAGGGGAGTCAAGGCCAAGACCGATTCGCTTGAGATGCGTTTCAAGACGCTCATTGAGATTCGTGACGCAAAATATCTGGAATTCAAGGAACGTCTGGCCGCGAGTGAAAAATATCAGGAAAATTTACAGGTGGAGTTGGGCCGGGCCAGGGCCATTGCCGCCGCCATGCGCAGCTGCAACAAGGCCCTGGCGCATGCGGACTCCGAGGAGGATTTTTTGGGGCTGGTTTGTGATTTCATCGTCCGGGGTGGGGGGTTTCAGATGGTCTGGATTGGCTATGCCCTGGATGATGCGGAAAAATCCATCCGGCCCGTGGCTTACAGTGGTTTTGATGAGGGATATATCGATCAGTTGAGGCTCTCCTGGGCGGACACGATGCGTGGTCGCGGGCCGACGGGCCGGGCCATTCGCAACCGCACGCCGGAGGTGGTCCAGGACATGAGCACCGACCCCGGTTTTGAGCCGTGGCTGGAGGAGGCCAGAAAGCGCGGTTATGCCTCTTCGCTGGCTTTGCCGCTCATTCTTCCGGACGGGCAGGTGTTGGGGGCCGTGAACCTGTATTCCAAGCAGGTGAATCATTTTGCCGCCGATGAGATTCTCCTGCTGTCCGGCATGGCCAACGATATTGCCGCCGCCATTCAATCGCAGCGGCATGCGGCGATCAATCGCGAGGAGGAGCTGAAGAATCAACGCGACTACAAATCCCGCATTGCCATCTCCGCCCTGCTTGAAATGTCCATTCAGCCGATTTCGCTCCAGAGTCAACTGGAGCGGGCCCTGGATCTGATCATCTCCGTCCCATGGCTCATGATCGAGCCCATGGGGTGCATTTTTATCGCTGATGATGCCCATCAAAAGCTTCATCTCGTAGCCCAAAGAAACCTGGCCACGCCTTTATTGGAACTGTGCCACCAGGTTGATTATGGGACCTGTTTATGTGGTCGGGCGGCCGCACGGCGGGAGATTATTTTTTCGTCCTGCCTGGACGAGGATCACGACATTCGCTTTGACGCCATTCAGCCGCACGGTCATTTTTGCGTGCCCATCAAATCGGCAAAAAAATTGTACGGTGTCTTGAATCTCTACACCACGCATGGCGCGGAGCGTTCCGAGAGCGAAGAGGCCTTTCTTGTTTCCGTCGCCCACACCCTGGCGGGGATCATCGAGCGCAAGCGCACCGAGGAAAAAATCAACCGCATGGCCACGACCGATGCCCTGACCAGGCTGCCGAACTGCACCACTTTTCTGGAGCAATTGCATCATGAGGTCAAGCGGGCCAAGCGTCAGGAGGAGTCCCTGGCTGTGATGTTCATTGATCTGGATGGTTTCAAGCTGGTCAACGATCGGAACGGACACAAGGTTGGGGATGCGTTGTTGGTGCAGGTCGGGGAGCGCATCAAGGGCAGTCTTCGGGAGAGCGACGTGGTGGGGCGTCTTGGTGGTGATGAATTTGCCGTCGTTTTGCCTGGTGTCACTTCGGAGCAGGATGCCATTTTGGCCGCCAACAAGATCATACAGGCGATCAACAGGCCACTGATTGTCAATGAGGTCACCTTGAATGTGGGCGCCAGTATTGGCATCAGCATGTATCCGGGGCATGGCGAGGAGGCCGAATTGTTACTGCACAGGGCCGATCTTTCCCTTTATGCCGTCAAGCGGGGGGGGCGCAATCATTGTCGGATTTATGCGGAGGCGTTCGAAAGTTTGATGCAGGGTGTGGCGGATCCGGAGTCTGATCAGGTTCAGGGGCGCAGCGACTCATGCCAATCCCAGGCTGGTTGTGGCGAGTAAAATGGGGTCCAGCAACTGTCTTGGCGGTCAAGCAGGTTTGATGCTGGGCTGACGCCACATGGTTCCATTTTTGCTTGGTGGCTTGGCAGTCATCCAATTCCCAACAGCTGGAAGCTCAGCAACGCCATCATGCTCCAAGGATGGTCTGCTAATCTGGTCGCCATGGCAGGCGTCCGGTAGTGATAGCGCCGATCTCCGATGGGGAGCCGCAGGCTGCGTGGCTACCAGCAAAAGTTGTAATGGGTCACCATTAACCAACTCATTGCCTCGTGTTCTTCATATTGCTTTGAAAACTAATATGTTTTCCTCTGCTTTCTGGCGTTGAAGTGGCGGGCGGAACCATTGTACTGCTCGACAAACGACGTGTTGATCACGACGGAACAGGCGGAGGTGTTCAGGATCCTGGTCACAGCCTCCTCGCTGCCGGCCACAAGCACGGTGCTCACATCCACCACCCGGCCCTTCTTTCGGGTTTTCTTCACGGCGGCATAGTTCATGGCCTTTGGCCAACGCTTCTTCAGCTTTTTCTTCCGGCCTCGCCTACCACCTTTACGCCGTGGCCGATGAGGAATGCCGTAGACCTTCAGCAGGGAAGCTTCGTAGGCTGCATGTTCGTCCGTGGTGACCAATTTGGGAGGCTTACCGCCGGTTCGGTCGGCGAAGTCCCCCACCAGTCGATCACTGGTTTCTTGATCCCTGTGGGGCCCCTGAACCATGGAAACCACCAGTTTGCTGGCAGGGTCATTGGCGATGTGGTCCCATACACTACCTGCCTCACCTTCAGATCGCTCTTTGTCAGCGCAATTCTTGTCCTTTTTTTTTCCACGAAGGACCACATCTCATCCATTTGGACTTCCGGTACGTCCAGGCCCCGAACCAGCCGGTCATGAATCCCCCGGGCGTGCTTGCCAACCGTCTTGAGGATGCGGCCAACAGTATCTCTGGATACCCCCGTCAACCTGGCTGTCTTGCGAACGCCGGTTCCCTCCGCCAAGTGGCGAACCACCGCGATGATTTTCTCCTGGGAAATCCACAGGTCGTAAAGCGGTGTACCGTTTCGTTCGGAAAACTCATGCTGACAATGCCTGCAATGAAGGAACCGGATTCCGCTACTTCCATACCGGCGACGGATCACGACGTTCCCCAGCCCCTTAACCCCGTAGTGCCCACAATCCGGATTCACGCATCCGACATCCAAAACGATCTCTGGCCTATCCATGGTCTTCTCTCCTCCTCGCGGATCGGAAAAGCCCTTATTCCAATTCCAAATCTATAGAGCATTAATAATCCAAGGCCATGCCACAATGGACTTCACACGCGCGTGATCATCTTCCAGAGTGAGAAGAGCCGATTCCAGATGCTGTTCAAGAGCATCCAGGCTTGCAAACACGTTGTTGTGGAACCACTTCTCCCGCAACTCATCCCAGATATGCTCCATAGGGTTGAATTTAGGCGAAGAGAGTGTTAACTAATAAATGATAAGACATCCCCAACGTCTCCGTTTACATGGAAGCGCACAAACAGGGCCACGGTCAAGTCCACCATTTCCAGCGATTTGGAAACCACGATGGTGCGTCTTCTGAAGCGAGCGAACCAATGGCGTTGGCGTCCGTTGTTGCGCTCGACAGCTACCGTTTCTGCTTTGCTTTGGATTAGGGGGATATCTTTCGGCAACTCAAGGGAATAGGCCTCCCAATGGTCTGTGCAATAGGCGACTACGTTCCAGCGGGCGAGACGATCCGTCAGGCGTCGGAGCGTGGCTCGATCACGACCGCCACATTCCCAGTCAACGAGCTGACCGGTATCGCGACAATAAGCCTTCCAGATCCAGATTTTGTTTGTTTTTTTTTGAGAAAATGCCACATCTCGTCCAGCTCTATCACAACTGCGTTGGTTGGCTCCGGCTTTTGGTAGGAATCCTGAGCAAACTTTCTGACCCACTTGAGCACCGCCGGGGTGGAAAGGTGCAGCAGCCGAGCAATGGCATTCAGGGAGAGTCCGTGGAGGTAGAGCAGAACAGCCAGCATCTTCTCCGAGGCGGGGCGTCCCCTGGGAGTAAGGCGAGTGAATTGGTACCCACAAGGCCTGCACTTAAAACGTTGTTTACCATACAAAAATCCGTTCTTAACCGTGGATTGGGCCGAGCATTTTGGACAGGCAGGATTCATCAATCATCTCCTTCCGCTAGAGGGACTGCGGGAAGGATGGTAGCATATAATCGCTTATAAGTTAAGACTCTCCAGGCGAATAGGGTGGGAGAAACAAAATGCGCATGTTGACTGTCCGGAGCCAGCTTTCGCCATCCGTGGCGGTGCAGCAGATTGTATGCCGAAGACAAGGCAGTCTGGCGTCCAAGCCGTTCATCCAAGGCGCGTTTGATCTCTCCTACGACCAGGACACCACCCGCCCTGGCCTTCTCAAAAAATGGCTCCAGAAATTGGTGGTGTCCACCCTTGACCTACCAAACGAATTCGGAGGAAACTTCAGGCAGTTCGAACCTTTAGACGGAGGAACGTCTGATGCACAGCCTGGAAGCCTTGTGCTGTCAAAACCCCCAATGCCCGGACGCTGGAGTTCGGAACAAAGGCAATCTCCGTTGGCATGGATGGAGCGGTCACAGCCGCCGGATTCGATGTGTATTTTGCCGATCGTGTGGGAGATACTTTTCAGAGCGCAAAGGGAGTGTTTTTGAAGGTGGCCGCTTGTCGACAGCGAAAGCGAAATCTGTTCTCGAACATCTCCGGGAGGGCTGTGGCGTTCGGAGCACAGCGCGGCTGGTGGGTGTCGCTCCGGATACCGTGACCCGCTACGCACGCCTTGCTGGAAAACATGCAGAGGCGTTGCATGACGAGTTGGTTGCCCTTTCCCCCTCGGACCCGGGAGATTCAGTTGGATGAAAAATGGGGGTTCGTGTACCGGAAGGAAGCCCACTGCGACGCGGACGACGAGAAGCGGGGGGACAACTGGGACCATACAGCCGTGGATCCAGAGCACCGCTTGGTGTTGAGCATCCTGCCAGGCAAACGAACCAGTGAGCAGTGTCAGGAGGTCGTGGATGCCGTCAAGCAACGTACCGATAGTCGAACTGATCTTTTGATCACGTCGGATGAGCATGGACCTTACGAGCCGGCTATTGAGAATGCCTATGCCGTTGAGGTCGAACAGCCTGATGGATCGACTCGAAAGGTGATGCCAGAGGGGCTCTGTTACGCTACCGTTCGCAAGACACGGGAGAAAGGGCGCGTTGTTGATGTTGTGCGGACGGTGGTTTTTGGCACGTGGGCCCTTCTGGCCATGTTGCTCTTTCGCTCTACGGTCAGCAGTACGATCAACACGTCGTTTGTGGAACGGAACAATGGCACGGATCGCCATCAGAATGCCCGAAAGGGGCGCAGGACATTGCGATTCTCGAAGGATTGGGACATTCACAACGCCATGACCTTCTTCGTGGGGTACAGCTACAACTTCTGCTGGCCAGTGAGAACGTTGCGAATCAAAGAGGATGGTGAAGAGTGGATGGCCAGAACTCCGGCGATGGCTGCCGGGCTTGCCGATCATGTCTGGTCTACCTTGGAGTGGATATCGCTCCCCGCAAGGCCATCTATGTCACCGTGGGACACCACCGAAATATGGGGTTGCGATTAAAGCAATCGGTGGAGTGGCCGTGGCCGACACCACCGGCGAATTCAAAGATGTTACCTACTCAAGCGACATCACCAGCGGCGACTTGTACGCTTACCTCCCCGGAGAGTGAGCGTCACGCCGCCTGATCCAGAACGATGCCCCGGGCGGCGGCCACCCGGTTCCTCCTTCAGCACCCACCGGGTGGCTGGTTGATTCTTGGCAAAGCCGCCGGGGTCGCACCCCAGCAGCTCCTTTGCTGTTGATCCCAAAACGGGATCGTGGTATCTACACGCCGTGAGGATCATTGCCAAACGTACACTGCGGGAATTTTTGGAACGTGACCCAGCCTATCTGGACTGCAAGGGTCCACTTGAGGCTTGGCACGCCCTCGTGGCCCAGGCGAGTTGGAAAACGCCAACCGAGGTTAAGGCTCAATTCCGCCACGCCAGCCTGCTCAAAGGGAACCGGGTGGTTTTCAACATTGCCGGCAACAAATACCGGCTGGTGGTGAAGGTGAACTATCCCTATGGTGTCGTGTACGTCCGGTTTGTCGGCACGCACGCTCAGTACGACCAGGTCGACGCGGAGACCATATGATGGACATCCATCCGATCAAAACCGAACGGGACTACGACGCCGCGTTGGCTGAGGTGGAGCGGATCATGGACGCCGAGCCCGATACGCCAGAGGGTGATCGTTTGGACGTCCTTGCTACCCTAATCGAGGCTTACGAGGCCAAGCATCACGTCATTGATCTTCCGGATCCCATCGAAGCCATCAAATTTCGGATGGAGCAAATGGGCTTAAGTCGCAAGGAGTTGGAACCGTACATTGGCAGCCGGGCAAGGGTGGCTGAAGTTCTCAATCGCAAAAGACAGCTCTCGCTGGGAATGATCCGCCGCCTCCGCAAAGGGCTCGACATCCCCGCTGAGGTGCTTATCCAGCCCTCCTGCCATGGCGGTGGGGCATAGCCTCGTTTGTCGTGTCACACTCGATTTGAAAGGAAACGTTGATATGGCCCGCAGCCGGAAATCCCCTTTGCCGCCGACGAAACCGGAGGATGTTCAGGGAGAAATCCTTGTTGGCTACCTCGAACGCCTGGAACGCCTGGAGGAAGAAAAGGTAGCCATTACCGACAGCATCCGCGACGTGTTCCAGGAGGCCAAGGGAAACGGGTTTGACGTCTCTGCCATGCGTGAATTGCTCAAACTCAGAAAGCTTGACCGTGAAGAGGCCGACGAACGGGATATCATTCTGGACATCTACAAGAAGGCCATCGGCATGGAGTGATCACGCCTGCTCCAAGGCCACCCCACGTTCCGTGGCCACCTGCTCGAAACTTTTGCCTCCGCTCCCGTCGAGAAAAACTATTTTTCCAGTGGCTTGCAAGAATCTCTTTACAGTCACATCCGTGTAAACCGGGCTGATCTCCATGGCGTACACCCGGCGCCCCGTGGCCTCGCCGGCCATGATCTGGCTGCCGCTGCCGGAGAACGGCTCGTAGCAGAGACCCCCCGGCGCTACGTGCTGCCGCATGGGGATGGCGAAGCAGTCCAAAGGCTTGGGCGTCGGATGGTCTGGCCGTTCATTGCCAGCCAAGCCGCGGATGTCCCAGACGGTGGGAAGGAATTCAACTCCAACGACCCTGGGTGGCATGTTGCCCTTGAGCCATCCCATCAAGCAGGGCTCGTGTTTCCAAAGGTAGCGCGACCTGGTCAGAACGCCCTTTTCCTTGTTCCATATGATCTGCTGGTGCTGGAACGCCCCCATTTTTTCCCACACCGCCTCCACCATCGCCTGCCGTTTGGAGGCGTGCCAGCAGTACCAGGCGGCGTGGGGGTCAATAGCGTGATCGATCGCCACCCGGATAAACCCCTCGTACAATTCCGGTCCCTGGCTGGAGTTGTCCCAGGCGATACCGCAGGTTCCCTCCCGATCCTTGCCACCCGGGTGGTTGGAACCATCGTAATCCACCAGGTATGGCGGGTCGGTGGCAAACAGGATCGCCCGTTCGCCTTTCATCAACCGCTGCACATCCTCGGCTTTGGTGCTGTCGCCACAGAGCAGGCGATGATCGCCGAGCACCCAGAGATCGCCAGGGCGGGTGACCGGGTTGACCGGTGGTTCAGGGATGACGTCTTCCTCGCCGGTATCACCATCCCGGTCTCCAAGCCCCTCCAGGAGGTTGCCCAACTCCGCATCTGAAAAACCGATGACATCCAGCTCGAAACCATCTTCCTGTAGTCGTTCGAGTTCGGCGGCAAGAATGTCATTGTCCCATCCTGCATTTTCGGCAGACTTGTTGTCCGTCAAAATATAGGCCCGGCGCTGGGCGTCAGTCAGGTGGTCGAGAATGATGATGGGCACCTGCTCCAGCCCCAGCCTGCGCGCCGCCATCAACCGGCAGTGCCCGGCGATGATGCCGGATTTGCCATCCACCAGAATCGGGTTGGTAAACCCGAACTCCTTGATCGAGGCCGCCACTTGGGCGATCTGATCCTCGGAATGGGTGCGGGCGTTAGCCGCGTAGGGGATCAACCGCTCCACCGGCCAGTGTTCGATGCTGTCCGGAAGGGTCACACCGTCTCTGACACCCATGCGACCCTCTCTAAAAACCCAAAGCGATCATCGCCAGCGGCACGATGTGCGTCAGCAACGTTAACACGGCCGCCAAACCAAAAATTGCCAGAACGTTGATCCCGATCAACCGCAACAGCTCCAACAAACTCGACGATGATAAGTTCATGTCACTTTTCAACCATTTTCTGGAGTATGGACGCTGCCACGGACCGGATTCTCCGCGTCTCCCGCAGCAACAGGGCCTGAATCTCTGCCGGGTTTGTCATGCCGGCCAATTCCGACGCCAAGCGGCCACCCAGGCCATCCATCTGGGTGGCAATGACCACCATGGCCTCGGCGAAGATGGTTTTGACCGCCTCGCGGTCAACGACCGCCTTCTTGTCGATTTGCAGGGCGATCTTTTCGCGCTCTGCCTTGTATGCCTCATGGGCCGTTCGCGCCTGCAACAGCGTGACCCGCGATGGACCCTGGGGCACATCTGGAGCGGTTGGCGATGATGGTGATGGTTTCGGCGGTGCAACCCTGGTAGGGGACCCATCCTCACAGGGCCGCCCACCAAGACGACCATTCCCGGTGGATGCCTCGCGCAGGGGGTCACGTTCATCGAGGATCCGGTCTGCGACGACCGGGTCAATCTGGCCGTTGGCATCCACGGAGATGCGCCCGGTGGCGATCAACTTGGTGATGTAAGGCTTGGACACGCCCCGATGTCTTGCATATTCAGAGCGTGTCACGGTTTTTTCCGCCGATCAGAGTTAACCGGTTTGTGGGCGAAGGGTTAACCGGTTAACCAACTTTGAAAATCTCAAATCGCCAAAAATTGCGCGCGCAGAAAAACGCGCAAAAACAATTACTTGGAAGGAACCATGCCATGTAAAATATCTGTCATGACAAAGAATTTTCTATTCAAAGGCTTGGATCGCCAATGATCTGGCGGGTCACGGACCCGTCGCCATCGCGCGTAGCCACTCACGCTCCCACGTCGAAATCAGGAGATTGTCGATGACCTGGTCGGCCGTTGCATGAAAATCATACCTTTCGCGATAAAATGGAGCCTGGAAGACAAACCGGATGATCTGCCTGACATACCTGCCATCCGCCCCCACCCTCGCCTGATAGATGCCTCTCTTGAGGTGCAAGGTGGGGCCGGTCTCTGACGACACAAAATACCGGATGGCCGACCCCTGTTTGCCTTTACCCTTCTTCCCGCCCTTGGTAATCCTGGTGTAGACCCCCTGGTCGTTGAGGATCTGTTCGTAGATCACGGTCAGGATCGCCTTGGGGATGTCCCCGCTGGAGTTCAACACCACGCCGGTACCGGGAACGGCGTATTCGTCGGACCGCATGACGCCCTTCCTGATGAGTCTGTTCTCGAACGGCGTGTGGGGCCTGGTCCCCCCCATGATCTGTGGGACGAGGTATTTGCCGGCCGGGGTTCCGGGTGCGGCGCCATCGCTGATTTGATCCTTCAGCCAGGATCTGGCCGTCTGGTCAGCCATCGTCGCCCCTTTGAAGAACGGGGCATTTTTGGTCCAGGCCACCGGGTTGTTGAAGACCTTCGGAATCACCAAAGTTATTTATCCTGATGAGGCCGTTATGAGCAAGAGGTTCATCGAGGTTGACCGGAAGACGCCGATGCTGTTTCCGTCATCTGTGCAGGAGTTGCTTCCGGAAAACCATTTGGCCCGGTTTG
>PEAJ01000023.1 GCA_002753495.1 Magnetococcales bacterium HA3dbin3
AGGATTGCAAGGCGGCGATGCCCTGCGGCGAGGGGGTTTCCGGCAGGGCACGAAACTGCTCGACGGCCCAATTTTCCGCGGATAAACGATAGGTTGCAATCAGGTCACGCACCAGACCGTGCAAGGTGCAAAAATTTTTCTCGGTGACCGTGATGAGTGTGTGTTTCATGGCATGGCCCCTTGGTGATCTTTTCAAAAACAGACCGTTATATTTTAGGGCGACGCCCTTCCGTCGGTTCGGGAGAGCGCTGATTTTGTCGGATTTGATTTTTGGTCCACGAATTGCTAATATATTTTTAAATATAACTTTCACCGCCGAATACCCGCAACCCCGCCAAACGCGGACCCGATTATGGAGCGGCCATCGGCAACAGGGTCGGCTCACCCCGCCGACCCCACAAACAGGAGGTAGGACAATGGGTACATTGCGCGCTCACAAGGTCGATCTGCACGAAGCTCTGGAAAACGCCGGCATGGTGGCCCTGATGGGCCTGGTCTTCGCGGCCGTGCCTCTGCTTGCGGCGTGGGCGATCAAGGGCATGCTGCAGCTGTTCTGAGTCGATCGCACCTTTGATTTTCCGGGGTACGACGCAGGGACAAGCCCTTTCTGCCCTCTTCTCCCCCTGCCCGGAACCCCGGCATCGGGTGGAGTTTTCCGCGCGTGGCTGATGCCACGCGCGGAAAACCCCGCGCCCGGCTCCTCGTCACGCCGGCCCGGCGACCGCCGTGCTGCGGTGGACGTCGTTCTCCAAATCCTGAAGCAGGCGGATCATCTCGCCGGAGAGTGCGTTGAGCCTTTCCAAAAGGCCAAAGAGCTGATCATCGAAACGATCGGCAATGACCCGCCCGAGCAAACTCCTACCAGTCTCGTGCAGCTCCTTGTGGTACGCCTCGATCTCCCGGTAAGCCTTGTAATCAAGGTAGTCCCTGCCGTCGCTGTAATACCACCTCCCCAGATTGCACTCGGTGTGGTCGCCGAGCATCTCCTTGAACTCCTGGTCCTCCTCGATCCCTTCCGGAATATCGTTGTTGCGCAGGTGGTAGAAGAGTTCCATCATGTCCTTGCGCCATTGGATATGGTCGACCTGGGCCTGATAGACCAGGCCGATCGGCTTTCCCTCCCAGCGCTTTCCCGATCTGACCAGGGCGATCAGTTCATCAAGCGGCAGCGGCCGCGACATGTAGAAGCCCTGCCCCTGATGACACCCGCTGTAGAGCAGCTTCTTGTAGGTGCAGCTGTCCTCGATTCCCTCGGCGACGACGCGCATGCCGAGCCTCTGTGCCATCCGGATGTTCGAGTTGACAATCTTGTTGCCCTTCCCCACCGTTACCTGATTGCCGGCGCACATGTGGTTGACCAGGCTCTTGTCCAGCTTGAGCGAGGAGAAGGGAAAGGTTGAGAGCACCTCCAGGGAGGAGTAACCGGTGCCGAAGTCGTCCAGGGAGAGCCTGACCCCCATTTTATGCAGATCATGCATCATCTGGATCGACTGGTAGGACATGTCGACCAGGGTCGATTCGGTCATCTCGAAGATGATCTTCCCTTCTCCCAGCCGACCCGACCCAAATATCTCCTCGACCTGGCTGCGAAAGCCCGGAACGCGCAGGTCGTGGCTCGAAATATTGAAGGCAAAACTCAAGTCCCGCAGATGCTCATCGTCGATGGTCACGTCGGCGATGAACTTCGGCAGCATCCTCTCGGTGATGACCGTGATAAACCCGGTCTTCTCCGCCAGCGGGATGAACGCGCCCGGCTGAATGAAGGTCGACCCCCTGCGCCAGCGCAGCAGCGACTCTGCGCCGATGATCCGACCGGTCATGAAGGAAATTTTGGGTTGATAGTGGAAGATGAACTCGTCACCTTCCAGTCCGTCTTTTATGTCGTGCAACATGAGGGGATGATCACCGTGCCCGTCCATCGTATTGACCCTTGCTCCCTGTCGAGATCAAGCACCCACCGTGTTTCGCTCTTCCGTCCACCCCCCGTGACGGAAAATCTTTCCTCTGTCCGTGCAAGGAACGTCTCTCCCTACCCACTGGCCGCGCCCCGAAACGCACTGAAAATCTCCCGCCGGCTCAGCTCCTGCTGCCAACGGCAATCCATGGCGCGTTGTCTGCGCATTTCCTCGCGTTGGTGAATAACGCCACTCCAGGCGGTAAACACCTCCTCCGCGCTCCGATACGACGCAAGCCCCACCACCAGCGGCTGCACGCCGAACACACCGAGCTGTCGGTCAAACTGCACGTGCGCATCCTGGGTCTGGCCAAGGATGGTCACCGACACCCGGGGCCCGAGGGTCGGCAGAAGCGCCTGCTCCGGATGGTCAAACAGTGCCATCGCCTCCGGCGACTCCGGCACCAGCACCCGGCAGAGCATCCAGGGGGTCAGCTGCAAGAAAAGCCGCCATCCGGCCAGTTGGCGATCCGCCCTGCTTTCGTAGCCCAGGGCGGGGTTGAGCAGTTCCGCCTCCAAGTCTGGCAAGACCTGCTCCTCGCGCAGACGCGCGCCGGCGACAACGAAGTGCTCCTGAAAAAGCGCGAGCAACTCCGTCGCGGTTGGATCATGCCCCGGCACTGGCTGGTTGATCGTCTGTTGCATGCTCCTCTCCAAACAACCCGGCAAGCTGACCTGCCAGCGCACGATACAGGGGCATGCTGCTTCCCACCTGCAATGCAGCGGCGAACCGGGGAACCCACGGGGCAAGATGTTCGCCCCAAAGCACCTCAAGCAACCCGACCGCCACGGCATCCGGCCGGGATTGCAGATAGGCGGCCAGTTCGAGCAGCGAACCCAGATAGTCCGGCGTGACGCCCGGATCGGCCACCACCCCCGCGCGTGCGTAGAGACCGGCAATCTCCCGCACGCAGTCGCCGCCCAAAAACCCGTGTCGCCAGTAACTTGCAAACGGCGGGGCGATGGTCTTTGGTACCCCGCTGACAAACAGCCGGGTGTGCTCCGCCTGCCATTCGGCAAGCGATGTTGCCTGCAACCCTGGGGCAAGTGCCCGCAACCACGGATGGGGCACCGCCATCTCCTCGATTGCCGCCAGGGCCTCTGGCCCGGGCTGTCCAAGCAGCCCGGCCAGGAGGATCAACACGTCCGCCGACACGGCATTCACCGACGCAACCTTACCAGGGATAGGCATAAACACCGGCGGCCATGAAGTAATGGCGCAGGAGATACCCACCCGACAGCACGAGCATCGAGGCGGTGACAATCGGCACCTTGCCGGTCCAACGACCAAAGACGCAGCGCAGCTCCATCACCAGGGGAATCATCAGTCCGCACACCACAAACCCCAGCACCCAGCCGGAATCGTTCCAAAGCAGCTCCGCCGAACGGTAACCCGACTCCGAGCCGGAAAGGGTGTAGTTGAAGAAGGAGTAGATGACGACCAGTTCGGCGGTGATCAGCCCGATGTCCACCCGCTCATAAAGGGCACGGATGGTGTGATCGACGCGGTGATAAATGAAGACATACATGACGATGAGCAGCCAGGCCATCGACGTGGAAAAGGCTGAGACCGTAAACAGGATCGGCACCGCCGGATTGTGCCACAAAACTACGGCCGGGAAGCTTTGCAGCAGCAGACCGGTATAGACTGCCGTCCCCAGGCCGGTGATGATGGCCACCCAGCCCAGCAGTGTCTGAAACCTGGCAGCCGTCGCGGCGACGTTGCGGACAATCTCCATCTTCAAGACGTTGCCGATGATCGGCCAACGCAACAGGCGTGGCTTCTCCACCATGAACGGCAAGGCAAAGAGCACCGCGGCGATCTGTAACCAGAGGATGAACTGGGAGCCCCAGGCGATCCAGGAGTCCGGCTTATGCAGGATCCCCCATGGGGTAAGGATGTAGATCGCCGCCCACTTATGCAGCAGGTGCAAGAAAAGCATGCCCGATCCAAGCCCGAGCATCGCCACGCCGGAGAGCGCCCCCCACATCACAAGCTCTTTCTCCTCGCGCAGGTACATGTGGGTCAGGAAGCTCACCACAATCACCGCCGCCCCCATACCGCCGAGAAACAGGTACAACGCAAACCACCACGTCCACATATCCTGCGTGGTGTAACTCATGATCTCCATGGGGGTCTCCTAACGTTGCGGGATATAGTAGACGTTGGGACGGGTCCCAAGATGGGCAAGCAGGGGTTTGGCGGTGCCATTGTGCACCAGTTCGGCCACCGGATGCGCCGCGTTGTCCAGATCCCCCAGCATCCGCGATCCCCCCGGACAGGTACGCACGCAAGCCGGCAGCTCGCCCACCTTGAGGCGATGGTGGCAGAAGGAACACTTGTCCATGCTCGGTGCCTTGCGCCGCAATGCCCCATAGTACTCCTTGCCGGTTTTGATATCGGCATGCGTGTAGGGGTAGCGCGCCTTGTAGGGGCAGGCCAGGGCGCAGGCCTGGCACCCCATGCACAGCGATTCATCCACCAAAACCACGCCATCGCTCGTGCGATAGGTCGCCCCGGTCGGACAGACCGTCATGCAGGGGGGATTCGAACAGTGGTTGCACAAGCGCGGGATGAAATGCCGCCGCACCGAATTGCCGGCGCCACTCTCCCGATCATGCACGTAGGTCCGCCAGTGATCCGACCAGACCGGAGTCTGGTTCTCCAACGAACAAGCAGCCATGCAGGCATTGCAGCCAACACAGGTATTGAGGTCGATGACCATGACGTAACGGGTCACGATACCACTCCTTTATCATATTTTCTGGATACGCACGGTGAACTCCTGGGACCGGAAACCGGCAACCACGGGCTCGACCAGATAGGGAATCAACTTGTTGGTGGCGGTGCCGATGCCGGCGCTCAAGCGCAGGGCCTTGTTCTCGACGCCAAAGGAGGAGTGCAGAAAGATGGCATCGGGATGCAGCTGGCTCGTCACATAGGCTGTTCCTTCCGCCTGCTGTTTGGAGAAGGTATTGGTGATGCGAATACGATCACCGCTGCGAATCTCCAGGAGAGCGGCACGCTCGGGATGAATCCAGACGCCGGTGTAGATATCCTTCTTGAAGCGGTTGATCGCCGCCAGAACCGGATTGTTGCTGTTGGTCGACCCGTAGGAGATGGTCGGGGTCTTGCCGTAGGTGAAGTAGAACTCGTCTTTCTCCAGGGGTTGGTCCATGGTCTTGCCGGGACGACAGGCGGCCGGGATCGGCGCCGCCAAGACGTTAAAGGAGGGACCTTTTCCACCCATGGCATCGCGCAGCCAGACGAAGAGGCTGCCGAAAAACTCCAACCGTCCGCTCGTGGTCGGCAAGGCCATCTGCCGCGGCATCGCGTGATGGGCGAGGATCTCCTCCGCCGAAACCTCCAGATGCACGCCATGCTGTTTGAGGCTTAAGTGCAGCTTCTCGGGCGTGGTGTGAACACGGGCGGCGGTCGTGGCGAAGGCCACATCCCGGCATGCCCTGGAATAGGGACTCTTCGCACCCTGGGCGCGGTACTTTTCGTAGGCAGCCATCGTCTGCTGCGCCGGAATGCCGCTCAACATCTCCAGGGTTTTGACGAACGGCTCAATGCTGCCAGAAATGACTTTGCTCAAACCGAGCAGGATATCCGGTGTCTCCAGCGTATCGTAGAGCGGATCGATGGCGCTGAAACGGGTGGTCAGGGCGAGGTCGTGATTGACGCCGTTGCCGTAGATGGTCGGCTCGTCGCGTTCGAGGTAGGTTGGATTGGGCAGGATGACATCGGCGTAGGGAACAGTGTCCGAGGGCAGCACGTCGACCACCACCACCAATTCCATATTGGCGTGGGTGAGGATGCTCTTCCACTGCGTATCCGGATAGTAGTGACGAACCGGATTGGCGGCGTTGATGACGATCGCCCGGGTCAGGTAGGGTTCGCCGTTGTAGATCAACTTACCGGTGACCGATTCGAGCAGGCCGGTATCCGCGAGCGCCGGCACCGCCACCGCCTCGCGTCCGGCCGCCCGTTCCTGCGCGGCGAAGGCAAAGGCCCAGGCCGGTCGGCCATGCGGGAAGGTCTTGGGATTGGAGATCGCCTTGACCAACTCGCTGACGAAGGGCACCCCAGCCAGGGTGGTCATCAGGGGTCCGGGCAGGGTGCGACCGGCCTCGTGCCATTTCGCCACCTTGTGATGGTACTCGCCGCTCATGATCCAACCGCCCTTGCGGTCGATGCCTCCAACCAGGGCTTGCAACATCGCCTGCACGCGGCGCAGCATGTTGATGTTGGCATAACGGGCCCCGTGCCAACCCGGGTCGACGATCGGCCGTCCGGCCGCGGCGAAGTCGCGCGCGGTCTGAATAATCGTTGCGGCGGCGACACCGGTGGTCTTGGCTGCCCACTGCGGTGTGTTGTCGGCAATTTCCGCCATCTGCGCCTGCAACACCGTCATCACCGGCCGCCCTTCAAGGAGCATGCCCGCCGGCGCCAACAGGGCCGGATGCACCGGGGCCCCATGAATATCAACCGTGTTCTGGTTGCTGTAGGGCAGGATGGAAACCACCTCTCCGGAGCGATCCTGGATGACGCGCGGATTGCCAGCAGCATCGGTGGCAATCGCCCAGGCACCATTCTGATCGCGGGCTACCAGGAACGGCATGTTGGTGTGTTTCTTCAAAAACTCCTCGTCGTAGAGCTTCTCGTCGAGGATGACGTGCAGCATGGCCACGAGAAAATCGAGGTCGGTACCGGGACGAATACGGATCCAGGTATCGGCCTTGGCCGCGGTCTCGGAGAGGCGGGTATCGAGGGCGACTACCCGGCACCCTTTCTTGCGCCCCTCGGCAAAACGCACCATGCGCGAGGTGGAGATGGCACCGATTGAGGCATTGTTCGCCACGAACAGGATGTAATTGGCGTTGTCGTAGTCGGGCAGGACTTCGTCGTGGATGTTAAAGTTACCGGTGACCGAATCAGTCCCCAGGTGCCCGGAGGCAACACAGTGTTGCATCGGCGAGGCAACGATGTTCGGCACCCCGTTGGCCAGGGCAAACGGCACCGCCCAGTACATGTAGAACACACACGAGGTCCAGCCGCCGACCATCGTCCACTCCCAGGGGTGGATGTTTCTGGTCTTGACCCGCTCGGCGATGTAGGCCCAGGCTTCATCCCAGCTGACGGCACGGAACTTCCCCTCGCCGCGCCGACTCCCCTCGACACGAACCATCGGGCTCTTGATGCGGTCCACCTCGTAGACCTGGCGCATCCCCGCCTGACCACGAGCGCACATCTTGCCCCGATTCAGGGTGGAGTGGGGATTGCCATCGAGCTTGACGATGCGCTTGACCCCGTTCTCGGTCTCGGTGCTCACCTGCACGTTGCACAGGGACGAACAGAAGTTGCAGATGCTGTAAACCTGCTCCTTGCTGACCTCACCACCCCCTTGTGTCTCACCGCTGGCCAGGGCTGTCGGGGCAAGCAGGGAAAACCCGGCTACACCGCCGCTGGATTGAAGAAATCGCCGTCTGGTCAACTTTGGGAATTGCCAGGACATGGGTACTCCTTTTGGTTGTACGATGAAAGCGTCCATCACCCCATACCACCCGCGCATGCCTCGTCGTCACAAGCCACGCGCGCCGGTCTGCCTGTCATTAGGGCAACATCCGTGCCTCTTTCGCGTCACGGCTGACTATTCTCGATAACAAACTGTAATAGTTCGCAATTATTTTACCTTTCCGTCACCAGGCTGCCGCCTGATGGGACCAGAGGCACACCCTCTCTTGCCAATTATGGCAAATCGGTTACCCTCTCTTGCCAAGAATGACAAGCCGATTGCGTTTGGCAGCCCCCCTCCACTCCCCTCATTTCAGATCCGCCCTGTTCAAGGAGCCCCGCGCATGACTGTTTCCACCACCCGCTCGGTACCAACCATCGACGCCGCCGCATTCTTGAGCGTGCATACCGTCCCGGCGATCCTGGTCGATCTTGAATACCGTGTGCTCGCCTGCAACAAACCCTACGAGGAGACCTACGGACCGATCGTCGCCCTCGGCGAGGTGCGTTGCTACGAAATATCCCACGCCTACAGCCGACCCTGTGACCAGGAAGGGGAGTCCTGCCCACTGCATGCCTGCCTGGAGACCGGCGTTGGGCAACGTCTGCTGCACGTGCATCAAACGCCGGAGGGCAAAGAGTACGTCGATGTTGAGATTCGCCCCATCCACGACCAAAACGGTCAAGTGACCCACTACCTGGAGATGCTGACACCGATCCGCATCGCCTCCGCTGATCCGGCACCGGTGGGGTTGGTCGGTTCTTCGCCTTCGTTTCAGCAGATGCTGCGCATGATCCAGCGCGTGGCGGCAAGTAAGGCGTCGGTTTTGCTCCTGGGCGAGTCGGGTACCGGCAAGGAGGTGGTGGCACGGGCGATCCACCAGGCCAGTCCGCGGGCCAACATGCCCTTTGTGCCAGTGGAGTGCTCCGGATTGACCGAGAGCCTGTTTGAAAGCGAGCTGTTTGGTTACGAGCGTGGCGCCTTCACCGGGGCGCACCTGCGCAAGACCGGGCTTGCCGAGGTCGCGCACCAGGGGACACTCTTTCTCGATGAAATTGGCGATATCCCATTGTCCCTGCAGGTCAAACTGCTGCGCCTTCTGGAGACGAAAAGCTTTCGTCGCGTCGGGGGGGTCAACACCCACTACGCCAATTTTCGTCTTATTTGTGCCACCAACCGCGATCTGCTTGCCATGGTCGCGCGCGGGGAGTTTCGCCTTGACCTTTACTACCGGATCAGCGTCTTCCCCATTCACATGCCGCCCTTGCGCGAGCGGCGCGAGGATCTGCCCGTGCTCGTGCAATCGCTGCTTGATCGCGTGGAAGGCGGACAAAATATTCAACTTGCCCCAGAGACCATGACCCGTCTCATGTCCTACCCTTTTCCCGGCAATATCCGCGAATTGATGAACATCCTCGACCGGGCGATCCTGATGATGGACGGTTCGATCATGTTGCCGGAGCATCTGCCGGAGCCGGTGTCATTTCCGGACCCGGCGCACGGCCTTTTCCCTCTCGCTGGGCACACGGGCGTTGGTTACGGCTCTCCTGCCCTCCCCCTCCCCAGCCCTTTCACACCAGCGTCCGCGGCAAGCGAACCGCCGCCGATTCTATTTCATCTCCAACGTATCCTGCCGCTCGAACAGGTGGAAAAACTTTATCTTGAGCAGGTCGTGCGCCAGTTCGGCAACGACAAAACCCTGCTTGCACAGGCGTTGGGCATCAGTTTGCGCACGCTCTATCGTAAGATCGAACCCTTGTCCGATCCCTCTCCCGAGTGAACCACACGATGGGGCGGGTCATTCGCGCACGCGGCGATCGACGCGCATGCCAAGTTTTTTCAGACGATGCCACAAACTGCGTTCATTGGACCATTTTTCTGGTTTTTGCGGGGCGAGAAGAAATTGTTTGACAGAGGGGCACGTGGTGGTCCAGGATAAATCTATTCGCGAATAGTTCTCGAATAGATCGACCTGGAAGCCGCCATGGATCCCACACCCCTCACCCGCGATGAATCCTTGTCTCTGCTCGAAAAAGTCCGACCAGAGCTTCGGGCGGATTTTCGTGCCAAGGTGGAAACATACATCAGCCTCCTGCGCAGCCGACCCGATGGCATGCTGCCGCTGGCTGACCTGCTGACGGCCCTCCACCCGGGTATTGGACCACAAGAGGCCATGGCCCGGTTCCGAAACAATTTCAAAAAAGGCCTCAATCAGCACCTGGCCCATCATCAGGCCGAACTCTGCTCCCAGTCCGACAACCGGCCAATCGTCGAGAAGAGTGTCTGGATCGTGAGCACCGCGCCACAGGTGTATGACCCGAGGATCGTGGCGCGGACGGAATTTGAGGCCGGACGCATCCATCGAGACACCCTCTCGGAACGCTTCATCCCGCCGGCGGCTCTTACCGCCCCCCTGCCGTTCGTCACCTTCGCAGAACAAGTTCGCTCCTTTCTGGATGGGGAGGTGCCGTCAGAGGCGCCCGGGTTGGCCTACCTCTCCAGGGTGGGGGCCAAACTTGACCCGATTGTGCAGGCCAAGCCGACCGTAACAGGCCCCTATCCCTTGGTGGGGTTCGAGCTGCTGGGCGTGGGGCCGTGCGGGGAGTCGTTTGGGGATCTTATCAAACAGGCCAATCTTGCGTCGGTGCAGGTAAAATTTGCCCTGGCGGTGGTGGGGATGGAGACAGCCCGCCATTTACTGAATTGCGCTCGTTATGCGTCGGTAAAAAATTTTGACCATACCTGCTTCACCCTCAATCTCGATCGGGAGATGTTGCTCTCTCCGCTAATGTTACGATTCGTTGAACGCTACGGCGATCTGCTGCGGCAACCCTATTTCCTGGTAGAGATCAACGAGGATCTTCAGGCCGATGACGTGGCCGAGGTCCAGCGGCTGGTAAACCGGGAAGAACTGCGTGTGGTGCTCGATGATTTGAATGACTGGAACCAGGAGGTTCGCGACGAGTTCGAATCCCTGGCCGTGTGGACCAAGGTTTCCCATAAGGCATTTCAGAAGTGGGCGGAGAGAATCGACACGGATTTGGCCGGGACCATGCAGCGCCTGCAACGTTATGCCCTGCCCAATAAACCGCTGGTCGTGGAGGGGGTGGAACGGGAGGAGCATTTTCGGCTGCTGGTCAACCATTGGCGGGGCGACGACCTCTACCTCCAGGGCCACGGGGTAGAGCCCGGGGCACCCTGGGACAAGTGGCTGCGACCCCTGCGGGAGTTTAATCAGGAAAAAAAGGGCGGAGGCTACATCGTAATTTCCGGTGGATTGTACGCCGAAACCATGCGCATCCTCCATACCCACCTTCCCGGAGCCGTTTTGCAACAGATGCGATGCGATCACCAGCAGGGATGGGTCGCGTGCAACATTGCCCAGGGGGAAGAGACCCTCTGTCTACGACTGCCAACCCGGGATGAGAGGGAGAAGAGCAATAACCCGTTTCCGGATCAGCCGCAGGCCATTCAGATCGTACGTGAGTTGCAGGCGGGCGACCAATCCCGGCAGTTCACCCCGGAGCAATTGCCGGCCGTTCTGAAGGCGTGGCAACGCAAGGGGGAGTTGAGTGATTCCGCCCTGGAACGGGCAGCGGAAAGGCACGAACACTACAAGGGGCGGTTCTACATCCCTAGCGGGTTCCAGGAAGGGGAAGAGGCGTCTCTTGCCGCCGACCAAAAAGCTCAGGAGGGGAAAATAGAGAGCCTCGACGCCCGGGTGGTGCTGCTCCAGTGGTTGCTTGAACCAAACCGCCCCTATTGCGCGGTGCTGGGGGATTACGGCATGGGCAAGACATTCCTCTGCCGCGAATTTGTGCGGGAGGTGCATCGGCTCCGAAGGGAGGGCAGGAAGGAACTTCCGGCCACCCTTTACCTAGACATGCGGGATTATCACATCCCGGCGGGCACGGCTCCCAAACTGGAGGAGATGCTCGGGGATCTCCTGGTGCGGGCCAACATGTCGGATCTGCCGGTGGATGGGGTGCTGGCCATGGCGAAGGCCGGACATCTCTGCGTCATTTTCGATGGGTTTGACGAAAAATCCGCCTCCATGGGTGCCCAGGATGGCGATTTTTTGCTCAAGGAGATGCGCCGGACGGTTCCGGCGGGGTCTCCGGGCAAGGTGTTGATCTCCAGCCGCACCCACTATTTCCTGGATCGCCAGGACGAAGAGGTACGCATCGGCGGCGGCGTGCGGCGGGGCACGACGCGCGATGGCTTCCAGAACCAGGATTTCCGACTCATCTACCTTCTCCCGTTTGATGAAGAGCGCATCCGTGCCTACCTCGAGAAGGTGTTTCCCGGCAAGGGAGAGACGATTCTGGCCACCTTCCGGGGGATTCACGACCTGATGGAGCTCTCCACCCGTCCTTTCCTGCTGCAACTCATTGCCGGCAGCCTCGAGGGGATCCAACGGCGGGCAAGACCGGGGGTCAAGGTAACCGCCGGGGATATTTACCAGGAGGTGATGGAAGCATGGCTGGCCAGGGACCAGGAAAAGGTGGGCATTCTTCGCTACACCATTCTCCCGGCGATGGAGAGCATGGCCCGCTTTCTCTGGAGCAAGGAGGGGCAATCCTGCCCTCATGCGCAGCTCTTTCAGTGGCAGATGGCGCATGCCAGGTCGCTATTCGGCGCGGACGCGGTGGTGGACCTCGACTTCCACGAGCGGCTCAACACCCTGCTGCGCACCGCCTCCTTTCTCACCCGCGATGGGGAGGGGAACTACCGTTTCGCGCACACGTCGTTTCTGGAATTTTTTCTGGCGCGTCTTCTGGGTCGGGAGCTGGCCGAAGGAGAGGGGGCGTGCCTGAATCTGCCGCCTCTCTCCGTGGAGGCCATGCGTTTCCTGATCGATCTCCTCACCGCCGGCACGGCGACCAAGGCGGCGGCCACCCTGGTTCGGGTGTTGACAGGAGACTATCAACCTCTGACGAGCGAAAATGCCTTCCACCTTGCCCTGTTATGGCAGCAGGAACGGCCGACCACCGCCCCGCAACCGGAGAGATGGAACCTGACCGGGGGAGAGCTGGCGGGTGTACGCTTGGCGGGTTGTCACCTGTCCAACGTGTTGTTTGACCGCGCCTGCCTTGTCGGAGCCGATCTCACCGACGCCAGACTCGCGGGGAGCCTGCGGCAGGCAAATTTGAGTCACCTCCAGGCCCCGGGCGCCGATCTGACCGGCTGTGATTTGACCGACTGCGACCTGACCGCCGCCAACCTGGCCGGAGCCAATCTGACCGAGAGCAAACTGGACGCAGCCAATCTCGCCTCCACCTTTTTGCAACGGGCCGATCTGCGCGGCAGCACCCTGGCCAAGGCACGCATTTCCCGCACCCGTCTGGCCTGGAGCCGTTTGGATCGCGATGGCCTGGCCGGGGTTTCACCGGACCGTTTCTCCAACGTGGCACTCCCACCCAACAAGGGGCTAGCCCATTTCCAGCCTCTCCTCCAGAGTGGGCACCTGGATAGTGTTCAAGCAGTGGCCTTCAGTCCGGATGGCACGACGCTGCTCTCGGGCAGCGATGATCACACCCTGAAACTTTGGGACGCACGCACCGGTCAGTGCCTGCACACCTTGCAGGAACACCAGGCTGCCGTCAGATCTGTTGCCTTCAGCCCGGATGGCGCGATGCTGCTCTCGGGCAGCTTCGATCGCACCCTCAAGCTTTGGGACGCACGCACCGGTCAGTGCCTGCACACCTTGCAAGGGCATCAAGCCGAGATCACTGCCGTTGCCTTCAGCGAGGATGGCACGATGCTGCTCTCAGGGGGCAGGGATAACACCCTCAAACTTTGGGATATGCACAGCGGTCAATGCCGCCACGCTTTGCAGGGGCACCAACATTACGTTACCGCCGTTGCCTTCAGCAGGGATGGCGCAACATTGCTCTCGGGAAGCTCGGATAACACCCTCAGGCTTTGGGACGCACACACCGGCCAATGCCTCCTTACCCTTCGGGGGCATCAACACCACGTTACTGCTGTCGCCTTTAGCCCGGATGGTGCGACGCTGCTCTCGGGAAGCAGAGACAACACCCTCAAACTTTGGAATATGCACAGCGGCCTATGTCTGCACACCTTGCAGGGACATCAGGACTACGTTACCTCCGTCGCCTTCAGCCCGGATAGTGTGACGTTGCTCTCGGGAAGCGATGATCACACCCTCAAACTTTGGGATGCGCACAGCGGCCGGTGCCTGCGCACCTTGCAAGGGCATCAGCATTACGTCACTTCCGTCGCCTTCAGCAAAGATGGCGTGACGCTGCTCTCGGGAAGCAGGGATAACACCCTCAAACTTTGGAGCGCGCGCAGCGGCCACTGCCTGCACACCTTGCAGGGGCATCAACACCACGTTGCCGCTGTCGCCTTCAGCCCGGATGGTGCGACGCTGCTCTCGGGAGGCAAGGATAACACCCTCAAACTTTGGAACGCGCGCAACGGCCAATGCCGCCACACCTTGTCGGGGCATCAAACCCAGGTCACCACTGTCGCCTTCAGCCCGGATGGTGCGACGCTGCTTTCGGGAAGCAAGGATAACATCCTCAAACTTTGGAACGCGCGCAGCGGCCAGTGCCTGCGCACCTTGCAAGGACATCAGGACTACGTCACCGCCGTCGCCTTCAGCCCAGATGGTACGACGTTGCTCTCGGGAAGCGCTGATCGCACCCTCAAACTTTGGGACGCATACACCGGCCAATGCCGCCACACCTTGTCGGGGCATCAAGCCCCGGTCACCGCCGTCGCCTTCAACGAAGATGGCGCAACACTGCTCTCGGGAAGCTGGGATAACACTCTCAAACTTTGGGACGCGCGCAACAGCCAATGTTGTCACACCTTGCAAGGGCATAAAAACTTCGTCACCGCCGTCGCCTTCAGCCCGGACGGTACGACGTTGCTCTCGGGAAGCAGGGACAACACCCTGAAACTTTGGGACGCACACACGGGTCAATGCCTACGCACCTTACGGGGGCACCAGAATACTGTCACCACCGTCACCTTTAGCAAAGATGGCACAACACTGCTTTCGGGCAGTGCTGATCGCACCCTGAAACTTTGGAACGCACGCACTGGTCAATGCCTGCGCACCTTGCAAGGGCATCAAGCTTCCGTCAAATCCGTTGCCTTCAGCCCGGACGGCAAGCTCATCGTCAGCGCCGGAGAGGCCCTGCGGCTCTGGGATGCCCGGACCGGCCAGGAGCGCGTCGCCCTGTGGGGTTGGGAAGATGGCGGTTGGGTGGGGATGTCACCCGAGGGAGAACTCCTGGCCTGTAACCCGGCGGGGCTAACCCGGGTGGGGTTTGTGCATGCGGGGTGCGTCTACCCCGGTGAGGAGTTCGCCGGTTGCTTTCCGGAGAGCCTGCCGGCGGCAACCATGGCATGCGATTGAAATGACCCAGTGCCAGCAGGGCCGAGACCTCTCACACGCGCAAGGACGTACCCCATGACCTCGCCCGCCATGACCGGCTGCCGCCTTCACGCCCCCACATGCGCAAGGATGCACATGCCCGCCGGAGGATGACTCTCCTATCCCCCACCCCGCGCGCCGGGGTACCGGGGATCATGCCCCATCACCTGCCAATCCAGGCCGCCCTCCAGCCTGCGCCAACGCTACGGGGAGACCGGTGGAAGACCACCCCTTTCCGCGAGGCTCACCCATCTCTCCGCGGCGGGTTTCAGAAACTCCAAGACTGCATGCGGCGAGAAACCAACGGCAAGGTTGGAGATGACCAACACCGTGGCGAAAAGCCACTCCCGGGGACGCAAATCACTCATGGTTCCAACCACCGGCCTTTCGACCGGTCCGTAAAAAACCCGCCGATAAAGGCTCAGAAAAGCTGCGGCCGTCAAGACCAGTGTCACCAATACCAACAAACCAGAACCGGTATGGTTGTGAAACACCGAAAGCAGCAGGAGCAGCTCGGCGGGAAAGCCGCTGGTGCCCGGCAAACCCATGCCCGCAAGTCCCAGAAACAAAAAGAGCGCAGCAAGCAAGGGGGCCGCGCGGGCGACACCGCCTAGTTCTTCGGCCAACAGGGTACCGGTCCGCTGCTGGATTGCTTCCAGAAGCAGAAAGGAACCACCAGAAATGAAAGTGAAGTTGAGAAGTTGCAGGAGAGATCCCTGGATGCCCTGCACATCGAAGGAGGAGAGGGCCAGCACCACCAGCCCAACGTGGGAAAGGGAGAGGTAGCCAAGCATCAGCCGCAAATCGCTCTGAACCAGGGCAATCAAGGCCCCCAGAACCATGCCGGTGCTACCCAGGCCGGCCAGGAGCCAATGGAACTCCCTGGCCGCCTGGGGAGCAAGCGGGATGGCCAGACGCATCAGGCCATAGGCCCCCAACTTCAGACCCGTGAGCGCGGCAACCACCCAGATGGGTCCCGACCGGGCGACCACCGGAAGCCAGGTATGGAAGGGGGGCAACGGCACCTTGAAACTGAAACCCAGAAGCAACAGGAGAAAGACCGCCTGACCGGTCTCGTGGGACAAGGGGGTCGCCAGCAGGCGTGGCATGTCGAAGGATAATCGACCGTCCGGCGCCACACTCGCGTGATTGAAGGCCAGCAGCAGGATGCCGAACAGCAGGGGAATCCCACCGGTCACCATCATCAGGGCATACTTGGCCGCGGCATGACGCCGAAGATCGCCCTCACCCCACAGGGCAATCATGAAATAAAGGGGCAGAATCGTCATTTCCCAACAAAAAATAAACAATATCGTATCCAGGGCAAAAAAGATCCCCAGAGTCGCTGCCGTCAAAAGCAGCAGCAGGGTGTAATAAAGGGGGGCATCCGCCTCGGGGCGACGCCACGACGCAACAATAATACACAGCATTAAGACCAGAGTGGCCGGTGGAAAGAGCGCCGACAAGGCATCCACGCCGACGTGGTATGCGATGCCAAGGCCGGGGATCCAGTCGTGTCGTTCGACAAAATGAAAGCCGGCGTCACCCCTGGGGAAAGAGAACACCAGCCAAAGCGCGAAGGTCAAAGCCGAAAGAAGCGCCGCCAGCGCCACGCCGCGACACCAGGCACGGGGAAGCAGCCAGATTGCAAGACAAGCCGCCGTTGGAATGGCCAGAATGAGGCTCAACACGGGCATGGTGTTCATGGTGTTCCAAAACCTGCCGCCAGGGCACGGGTGGGGGCATCAATGAGGTCAAGCCAGGGGTCGATGTGGAAACCCGCCGCAAGCAGGGCGCCGACCACGAGCGCTCCCACCAGATACTCCATGGGTCGGGTGGGTTCCACGGTATCACGAACGGTGGTTGTCGCAGCGGCGGCATGGGTCAAAAAGGCCCTCTGAAAACCGCGCAGCAGGAAGGCGGCGGCGGCAACGCTGCCCAGGGCAGTGGCGATGGCCAGCAAGGCGCCAAAACGCCGGATGGCCGCCTCCAACACCAGGTGCACCGCGTCAAACCCCGGCGTGCCGGGCATCCCCAGGATGGAGAGGGCCCCGATCAGAAATACCAAGGCAATAAAGGGGATTTTATTGAACAATCCCCGACCGGCCAGTTTGTTCAAGTCGGTGGTGTTGAACCGACGATGAACAAAACCGATCATGGTGAGCATCACCGTCGCCGCCAGACCAAAATTGACCGCCAAAAGCGTCGCGCCCTGCAGCCCCTCCGGCGTCAAGGAGAAAAGCCCCACCACGATCAAACCGGTATGACTGACCACGGCAAACGCCATGATCAGGCGCAGATTGTTTTGAAACATGGCCAGGATGGCCGGATAAAACACCCCGACCATGGCCACACCGACCACATAGGATTGCCAGGTGTGAACGGCACCGATGGTCAGTGGCAGCACAAAGCGCACCATGCCATAAATGCCAACCTTGATGCCCAGCAGGATGGTCGGCGCCAGAGCCACCATGCCGCGAAAAGCCACTGGCGGCAACCAGCCATGCAGGGGAAAAATGGGAATGCGCACCCCCAACCCATAAAAAAGCAGAAAAAAAACAACTGACTGAAAACGCCCCCCGTCACCTGCGACCCGCTGCAAATCCGCCAACTCAAAACTCCAGTGACCAAACAGGTTGGCATAGTGCACGGTCAGGATGAAAACACCGGCGGCAAACATCAATAAACCGATAATCTGAAACTGCAAAAAGCGGTTCATGGCCACGGTCCGATTGGCCGTGGGGGAGATGGCCCAGTGGTTGAGCATATGTCCAACAAGCAGTAATTCAACACCGGAGGCCAGGATAAACACCAAAAGATTCTGCGTCACCAACATGACCATCAAGGAGGCCTCGGTGGCCAGAATCAGCGACGAAAGGCGGACCGGGCGCTTCAACCCCCGCACCAGCCCGTAAAAGGCCAACACCGATGACAACAACGCCGTGACCAGGATGAACAACACCGCCAGACCATCGACGGCAACATAGTAGACCATCACACCATCAAGGTGGAGCCGCTCACTGAATTGAAGAAGGGGCGAACCGGTGTCGATGGCTCCAAAAATCACCAGGGCCAGAAAAAGTTCAGCGACCACCACAACCTGGGCGACCCACAGGGTGCTGTTGGCCTCCTTGAGCCGATAAACCAACAACGCGCCAAGAAGAGGCAACAGTTGCAGAGCCGCCAACAAGGGATAAGTATATTCCTGCGTCCAGAGGATTGTCGCGGTGCTCATAGGATGATCGCCAGGGTTACAATCAGCATAAGGATGAGATAACGAGGCTCTTCCAGGAGATCCTCGATACCGTTAGCGACACGTTCAAGGCGCGACAACAGGCGCATCACGGTCTCCCCCCGATCCCTGGCGATCAGGCGGCTCTCAACCCCCTCGCAGACGCTTGCAAACCAGGCCAGCAAGGTACCCGGCAGACCGAAGGCGTGTACAGCCTCATCAAATCCGGGCACCCCTCCCCCGGGCGGCATCCCGACCACCGGGGCCAGCACCTCCTCGTCAAAGCGGCGGGCATCCCTCCCCAAACGCACCACCGGCAGGGTGATCACGTTGCGAAGCAGGCGGGCAAGCCAAAAACGCTGCAACGCGGCGGTAAAGAGAACCCGCCGACCAGCAAGCCAAGCCGGAACGACTGGCGTCTTGCCGCTGACATGCATGTAGGAAGGGGCATTGAGAAACTGCCAGCTGCGCCAGGCACCATGCAAAATCATATGCCAGGCAGCCAACTCAGACCAGCCAAGGGCACAGCTGACAAACATCAACCCCACCTGGGTCAGGCTCGCAAAGGTCAGGGCACTTTTGACATCGGTCTGCACCAGACCGGCGATCGCCCCGTAGAGCGTCGTCGCCAGCCCCGTCATCCCCACGAACAAAACCATTCCCGGGGTCTGAACAAGCAGAGGTTCCAGGCGAATGGCAAGCCAAACACCGGCATGTACCATGATGGCACCGTAAAAAATGGCCGAAGAGGGGGTCGGTCCCTCCAGCGCGCGGGCAATCCAGGGAGAAAAGGGCAGCTGCGCCGACTTGGCAAAAGCCGCGAGGAAAAAGCCCAACAACATCATCTCCAGGGTCACGACGTCAACCTGATCCGACCGCGCATAATGGGCCAACTGGTCCCAACTCAAGGTGCCGGTTTGCCAAACCGCCAGGGCGATGCCCAGCAAAAATCCGGCATCGCCGACACGGTTCACGACAAAGGCAAACAGGGCATTGCCCGTCGCCGCCGGTCGTTCGTAGCCATAGGCGATGAGCAAGAAGGAACTGATTCCGCAAAACTCCCACCCGACAAAAGCCATCAGGATATTGCCCGAAAGAACCAGCGTCAGCATGCCGCTGAGAAACAGGCCCATGACCATGAAAAACCTGTGGAAACCTGCTTCCCGATGCAGATAGGGCACCGAAAAGCGCACCGTCGCCCAACCAACCAGCGCGATCAGAGTGGCAAAGGCCAGGGCCTTGGTGTCAGCGTCGAAGGCGATGGAAAATCCGAACGTCCCGCTTTCAAACCACGTCCCCAGAAGAAGGGTTCCCGGGGCCACGCCCGCGGCCAGAGACAGTCCGTCCAGGCCGAGAAGCCCCAGCAGAGCCGCCAGGACCGACCCTTGAGCAAACCAGATGGTGGCGCGCTCGCCGGCATCCCCACGCGCCTCGCCCGACAATATGTGCACGGCAACGGCCAGCGAACCCAAAAGCGGTAGCAGAATGATCAACCCAAGTGAGAATGCCGTCGGCGTCACAGCGGCGCCTCCAGCAAGACCGGGGCAAGGGCCTCCCTTTGTCCGGAAAACCAGTCGGCGGCGCGGGCAAAGGTAGGGAGATCAACCTTCCCGGCCCAGGGCGACCAGCCCCGACGCGGATCAAAAAGATCGATGCGTGCGGAATCCGGGTCCTTGGCGGCAACAATCACCCAGCCGTTGCCGACCAGCTCCGTCAGGGCAGGCTGACGTTTAACAATGGCGGTGATGAGGTCGATTTTCTGTTCCACCACAACCAACAGACGCATCGCCTCGTGAATCTCGATCATCTGTTGCGGAAGACCGGTGCGCAAATCCGAAGCAGAGCCTTCCATGACGCCCAGGTGCCCGACAAGGTTGTGCATGATCTTGGTGCCGCTGCCGAATCGTTCATTGTTGGCGGTGGAAAAGTAATACTCCAGACTGATCCCGGCTCCCACGGCACCGTTCGCCAACAGGTGACGTTCCAACACCTCGCCCTTGGGGTCCTGGAGCGGGTCGTAGGAGATGAGAAAGGCCCGCCGGTCAAAAAAAGCACCGCGGCTCATATTCCGGCGTCCAATGAGGGCACAGGCATTGGTGGCATGCCCCAGTTCCGGCCGTACCTGGGCAAAATCGCCGGCCCGGTTCACCACGTGACGCAGCGCCTGCTCCGGCGAGAGGGAAAGCGGGGCAGAGATGAAACGTCGACATCGTTCCTGCGCATGTGCCCGACAGGCCTGGGTCATGGCGTCCCTTAAGACCTCGAATAGCGGCACAAGATGCTTCGGCAGATCGACCAGATCGAACCAGGTCACCTGATCGTTGCAGGTATCGTGCTCGCCGCCAATGAACCAGGTTTGTTCGGGAATGTCGATGCCGCGTTCGGCGAGTCTTGCCCGCACCTCGGGACGATTGGCCATCGCCGACACCAGTCGCGCATTGGGGCCGGAAAAACGACCGCCACAGGCGCCACAATTGTAGGCAGCGGCGTGGGGATTGTTGCGGTTGCGGGAGACATGACCAACGATGGCCACCAGGGAGGCAAAACCCGAGGTCAACCCCATGCTGCGCAACAAGGCCTGGACACGATCCACCTGCTCATCATCCTTGAAACCAAGCTGGCGCGCCTCCGGTCGGCCCGGGGGGGTGTCGCTGGGGGCCGTGAACTGCAAACAGGTATCCACCGCGCCCGTGCTGGCAACCTTCAGGGCCTGAACCTTCCGCGCCATCGCCGCCGGGACCAGGACGCCACCCAACAGGGACACGAGGGCAAACGGTGCCGCAATCGCTGTTATCAAAACCGGTTCCAAGATACCCAGGCGGCTGCCTTGGTGCAGGCGCTCCCACCAGCGGCGATGGCGCGAAACGCGCCGGGTGCGCGCACGGGCCGCCTGCTCCTGCCGGGGAAGCTCGCGCACCTCATGGCTGGGGATGACCGGAACCGGCACGATGGGAGCCAAGGCAACGGCACGCGCGTCGTCGATCCCCAACCAGGCATGGGGTACGTTGAAGTGGGCAGCGGCGCCAAAGGTCTCCAGGTGGGTGTCGATCTCCTCCAGGTGTCGCCGCAACCCCTCCTCGCGATCATCCATGCACAACACCACCTGCGCCTTGGGGGGCGCCCCGAATTGAAACCGACCGTGGTTGGCTACGAGCGCACCGAGAATCCCCTCCCGATAGTGCCGTTCATAAGCGAGCAACCAAAGATAGGCCCGGCGCTCTTCACCGAATGCGTTCAGGGTTCCCAGGATCCGCTCGGCGGCGGTCCGATCCAGGGCGGCAATGCTCCCGGCGTCGAGATCCAAGGCCCTGGCCAAGGCAAAAAGGGGCCACACATGCGTACAAACCACCGGCCACGGCTCGGGTTGCGATACCATCAGGGGAATGGCGGCCAACTCTTGCGGACGCGGTGCCACCTGCCAACGCCGGCGCGTCAACTCCCCGGCATAAAGCCGCTCCAGAACCAGCCGCACCGCCAGATAGTCGGCCATGTCCACGGCGACACCTATGCCCTCGTGACCCGGATGCTGGTGGCGCCACAAAAACATGCCCGACCAACCGGGAAGCTCCAGGCTCAGGCGCTCCAGATAGCCGACCCACCGCTCCGCGTCCAATTCGCGATAGGTCAGCTCGGCGCTGATGGCATCCAGGGGGTTCTCCGCCAGTTCGCCCAGCTCCTGTTCCATGCCAGGCAGGCCATCCAGCCACCAGACGAGGTCCACGCGGGCCGACTCCCGCCATGCCCGCCAAAATCCGTGTTGCCGATCAGGATTGGGCCAGGAGGCCATGCCCTGATCGAGATGAGATGCCAAATGACGCATCAAGGAGGGGCGTATCGCCTCCAGAATGTCTTCTCCGGTCAGGTGGTGCAGCAAACCCCGCAACGTCCACTCCCGCCCCAGACGCCCCGCCAACTCCGGCCATGCAACGGCAACCAGGGAAGGGGGAACCGGCCGAACATGACGCGATGTCGCCTCATCCAATCCAAAAACGGCATGCGCGGCACGCCACAAGCCGGCAGGGGCCAACAGGCCAGGTTCCCGGGCACGCCAACGCAAGGTGGCGGAAGGGAGGGGATCGAGGTCATGCAGCATGGCGGCACGACAAACATCCCGAATACGCACCCCGCCAACCAGCACCGCATCGGCATCAGGCACCTCGCTGCCAATCACGGCATCGATATCGCTTGCATCGATGCGACCCCGGGAAAAAAAATCACGAAAACGCGACTCGGGCAAATAGCCACGCATGCCCGTCACACGGCGCACCTCCGCCATCGCCTCGGGAAAGGGAAGATGCTGGAAACCGTGTACCGTGTTGTGATGCACGAAATCCTGCAAAGGCGCCTGCCCAGGCAAAACATGGGACAGGCGATCGATGGCATACCGCACTCTCTCCCGATCCATCACGACCCCGACCCCTACTCGAACAGACGTCCCAGATAGCTGGCCGTGACACCGATCCGGGCCAAAACCGGACCCGGCAGCACCCCCAAACCCAGGGTCCCAAGCGACAACAGCCCCGCAGCCAGCCACTCCGGCCGGGTCATGTCCTTGATGTCTTGCATCCGCTCGCTCACCTTGCCGGAGAACAGAGTGCCCATGGTGCGTATGGCATAGGCCGCGGAGATCATCATACCCAGGGAGATCAGGGCCATCCAGGCACCCCAATGGCCAAAACCGGCAATCAGCGTATGCAGTTCGGCAATAAAACCGGCGGTGCCAGGCAGACCAACAGCGGCCACGAAGCTTAATACCAGGAAGAAAGCCATGTGTGGCATGACCCGCGCCAGGGCGGAGTAATCGGCGATATCCCGGGAATGCGACCGCTCGTAAACCGCACCCACCAGAAGGAACAACGCCCCGGAAACCAGACCATGGGCGAGCATTTGAAAGGTGGCGGCGACAAAACCCGTCGTGTTGAGGGCGGCAATACCCAAAAGCACCACCCCCATGTGGGAAACCGACGAATAGGCCACCATGGCTTTCAGGTCACGCTGGCGCCAGGCCAAAACCCCTCCATACAACAGATTGATGAAGGCCAGTGCCACCAACAACTTCTGGAGGGTACTCGCGGCATCGGGCAGGGTTCCGACCGCGCGAATCAATCCATAGGAGCCCATCTTGAGCATGACGCCCGAAAGCAGAACTGAAACCGGGCTCGGGGCCTCGACATGGGCCAAGGGCAACCAGCCATGAATCGGGAAAATCGGCACCTTGACCCCCAAACCGACCAATAAACCCAAAAAAATCCACGCCTGGGTCGATCGGGGCAGTTTGTCCACGCTTTGGGCAATAACCGCCATATTGAAGCTGTGCACCCCGGTATTGTCATAAAGCAGCAAAATGGAGATCAGCATAAAAACCGACCCGCCCATGGTGTAGAGCACAAAATTCAGCGCCGCCCTTTGCCGATTGGCCCCTCCCAAACGATCAATGAGGAAAAAGAGCGGGATGAGGGTCATTTCCCAGAAAATATAAAACAGCGACCAGTCCTGGGCACAGAACACCCCCATGATGGCCGCTTCCAGAATCGCCAGCAGGGCGTAATAGAAACGGGCGTTCATCCCCCGAACACGAGACGATGCCAGGGTGGCGACAAAGGTCAAAAGGGCGGTCAACACCACCAGGGGCATCGAGAAGCCATCCACCCCCAAGGCAAAGGCGGTCGCCAGGCGAAAGCGCCAGGGAGAGGTTTCGTAGAACTGAATGCCAGATTGGGTCGCATCGAAAAGAGAAACCAGCCAGAGGGCCTCCGCCAACACCACCCCCGTGACCAGAAATGCGATCCCACGGATGACATCGACACGCCTGGAAGGGGTCATGACGATGAGCAAAGCCCCAAGAATGGGTGTCAGAATCAAGGCCTTGAGCAAAACTGACCCTCCTTGACCACCAGCAAGTCGCTCGAAGTCGTTTTCGTCGTCCTCGCCTGGAGCGGGTGAACAGTCACCGCGAATGTGTCGGCGTTTCCTGCCTTGGAAAACGGAAGGTGCGGGGTTCGATTGCGGCAAACGACAATGCCGGGACGGCAGTATATCCCGTTGCGTGTGTGCAAAACAACGTCGCAGCCACGACCGGGCCTGACTCTAACCCTTTTGGGACCACGGTTGAAAGGGGCAACCACCCAGCATGGAGAGCAATCGCACTTGAAAACTCGAGCCGGTAGACCCAACGGGTTACAAGCTCACGCAGTGATGCATATAAATTTGTAACAGTTTGATTTTACAGACCTGATAATTTCAGGTGCCATGGCCCTGCGTCATCGATATGCAAATATTGCAAATTATGCAAAGTTATGCTATTCCAATCCCGGATGAGAACGGCCACGGGAAGGGCCGCGACGGTGGAAAATGACCCTGTCGGGTTGTTTTGACCGGA
>PEAJ01000024.1 GCA_002753495.1 Magnetococcales bacterium HA3dbin3
GTCCAGGGCAAAGCCCTGGTGGGTCCAGGGCAAAGCCCGGGTGGGTCCAGGGCAAAGCCCTGGTGGGTCCAGGGCAAAGCCCTGGTGGGTCCAGGGCAAAGCCCTGGGGTTTTTTGCTTTCCCGCCCCCCCTACCCACGGGCGCGTTTCGCATGTTTTTCGCGAAATGCGCCCGCAGGGGGCGGCCATGGCCGGACGATTTTTGCGCTTTCCAGCAAAAATCGTCCGGCGGATTGCAGGTTTTCAAAGGCCTGATCGGAATCAATCCCCCTGGAGCGACCCCTTGACCGCGCTGCGGGCGAAATACTTCCCGGCACCGGGATGGTAGGGCAGAAAGGTATTGCGGGAGAAGTTCGCGGGGATCGTCTCTCCCGCCGTCGGATGGGCACGAACAAGCTCATCACGATGCCGGAATACCGCCTCGACGATGGCATAAGCCAGACTCTCGGGCAGGTCATCGCGCGCGATGGCAAAGTTGAACAGGCCAACCGTCGGCTGGTCGCGCATCAACGAAGGATAGGTGCCGGCGGGGATGGTCGAAGGGGTCAGTTCGGGCAGCGCCAGGCGCAGGGTGACAATCTCGGATTGGTTCAGGGGGATAAAACGCACGAGCTTTTTGGCATCCAGCCCGGCCAACGCCGGAAACGGCGCACCAGCAGCAGCGGCAAGAACGTCGATCCTCCCAGAGAGCAGCTGCGCACTGAGTTCGGCATAAGAGCCAAAGATGAGTTCCGCACCGATGTTGAGGGCGGCAAACATCTTCGGGATGTAGTATCCGGCCGTCCCGCCATTCGGCCCCACGCCGATGCGCTTTCCGCTCATGCCGGCAAGCGTCTGGATTCCTGACTCCTTCGGCACCACGAAGGTGAAGGGGGTATCGTACATCGGAAACAAAGCGCGTATGGAACGAAAAGTCTGACCGCGCGTCCAGCCGCCGCCGCCACTCCAGGCCTGAAACGCCGCCCCCATGGTGACAAACCCGATCTGGACGGCTCCCGACTCCAGCAATTGGAGATTCTCGACCGGTCCGCCTGTCGGTTGTTCGGCCGTGGAAACCCCCAGTTCGCGGCTTAACATTTTCGCCAGGGCAGCACCGTAGACGTGATAGGTTCCCCCCGGGGATGCCGTGGCAATGGCAATCGACTGCGGCCAATCAGGTTCGGCGGCGCATACCACGCGACTTACCAAACAAGCCGCGAAGACGACACCCAACACGACCCCACACACCCGAGCGAAACGACCTCTCATGCTGATGCCTTTCAAGCTGACCGTTCTTCGCCGTAGCGCCTAACCCACGCCAAAGGTCAGGACTTGGCCGGCATATGTTGCTCGACCGTATCAAGCACCGCCTCGGGATCCTGTGCCTCATGTTCCGTTTCGGCATTGAGCGTGCGGCGCAACCGGTCGGTATCGACATCGCCGGTCCAACGCGCAACAATGACCGTCGCGATGCCGTTGCCAACCAGGTTGGTCAGGGCACGCGCTTCGGACATGAAACGATCGATGCCCAGAATCAACGCAAGGCCCGCCACCGGCACCGAACCCACCGCCGACAACGTCGCCGCCAGGACGATGAAGCCGCTCCCCGTCACCCCCGCCGCACCCTTGGAGGTGAGAAGCAGCACACCAAGCATGGTGATCTGCTCGGTCATGGTCATCTGTGTGTTGGTGGCCTGGGCGACAAACACGGCGGCCATTGTCAGATAGATCGATGTTCCGTCGAGGTTGAAGGAATAACCCGTGGGAATGACCAGGCCGACAACGGTCTTTTTCACCCCGAGGTTCTCCATCTTGGCCATCATGCGCGGCAGAACCGACTCGCTGCTGGAGGTTCCCAGGACGATCAGGAGCTCCTCCTTGATGTATTTGATAAATTTCCACGCGGAGAAACCGTGCAGACGGGTGATCGTCCCAAGAACGACAAAGATGAACAGCAAGCAGGTGGCGTAGAACGTCCCCATCAACTTCCCAAGCGATACCAGGGAACCGACACCATACTTGCCGATGGTGAAGGCCATCGCCCCGAACGCGCCAAGCGGGGCAACCTTCATGATCATGCCGACGATGGCGAAGAGGACATGCGACCCCTTTTCGACCAGTTCAAACACCAGCGTGCCGCGCCCCCCCAGCCGGTGCAGCGCCACCCCGAACATCACCGAAAAGAGCAGGACCTGTAAAATCTCCCCCTTGGCAAAGGCATCGACCACCGTGCTGGGGATGACGTTGAGCAGAAAGTCGATCGTGCCGACCATCTTCCCCGGTCCGGTGTAGGCGGAAACCGCCCGCGTGTCGAGGGTACTGACATCGACGTTCATGCCCCGCCCCGGCCCGATCATGTTGATCATCAACAGACCCACAATCAGGGCGAGGGTGCTGACAATCTCAAAGTAGAGCAACGCCAACCCGCCGGTCTTGCCGACCTGTTTCATATCCTCCATGCCGGCGATGCCAATCACCACCGTGCAGAAGATGATCGGGGCGATGATCATCTTGATCAATTTGATAAAGCCGTCCCCCAAGGGCTTCATGGAGGCGCCGGTCTCGGGGTAGAAGTGACCGAGCATCACCCCGATAACAATAGCCGTAATGACTTGAAAATAAAGCAATTTATAAAACGGCCGGTGACCTGTTTCCTGATGCATGCGCCCCTACCTTTCAGCCCCGAAAACGCCTCTTCCGCCACCAACCCCCACTCCAAACCCCGCGAACCCCCGCAGAACGCGGGCGCGGAAACCAGCCCATGCCCCGGTTTCTGTCTCGACGATCATCCACTCCCGGTCCCAACCCCCGAACGAGCCAAAAGATCCATGAACCAGCCGGGACCTTAAGTCGAGGGTGCAGCACCACTGCTGCCCTTGTCAAGTCGATTCCTCCCACCCTGGAACGCCCTTTGCGTCGCGACGTTCTTCTTGCAATTTTTGCAAAAATAGAAAACAATTCGCAATTGACGCGTCCCTGCCATCAGAGGTAGAAACTGACATGGTAACAGTGGCGAAAATACCGGTCTCTCCCTCCCAGGGCCAGCACCGTGCCTCTTCTGCCTCCGTGGCGGGGATAACGAGGCGCCGTTTTCTGCGCGATGCGGGCGGAGCTGTGCTTGGTGCGGCCGCGGCCTTGCAGGGGCCCTTTGTTCATGCCGCCGAGCCGGTGACGCTGCGCGTGCTGGGTACCCACGTCACCCTGCGCGAACCCATTCGCCGGCAGGCCGAGAAGGATTTGGGGTTCCGTATCCAGTTCGAGCCGGGCGGCGATGATCGCATCCTGCAAAAGGCCTCCTCGCGACCACAGACGTTTGATATCTACGAGCAGTGGTCGAACAGCATCAACATTCTCTGGCGCGCCGGTGCCATTCAGCCGATCGATCTGGGGCGCATCGAGCTCTGGAGCGAGGTCAACGACCTGACCAAGACCGGTCGTCTGGTCCCGGAGGCCAGGGTCGGGCTCGGGGATGCGCCGTACAAACTGCTCTACGTGCAGCAGGATGGCACGCTCGGTGCGGGCTCGACATCCCGGATCAGCTTTCTTCCCTACGTGCATAACGTCGACTCCTTCGGCTACGATGCCCGTGTTGTCCCCAGGGGCAAGGCCTATGAGACCGAAAGCTGGGGATGGTTGCTCGAACCACGTTGGGCAGGTCGGGTTGCCCTGATCAACTCCCCCACCATTGGCATCTTCGACGCCGCCCTGGCCGCCGAGGCACAAGGGTTGATGCATTTTCGCAACATCGGCGCCATGACCCGGGAGGAAATTGACCGGCTTTTCGCCATCCTGATCGAGAAGAAACAGCAGGGTTATTTCAGCGGTTTCTGGAACTCGGTTCCCGAATCCGCCGACTTTGTCGCCAGCGGTCGGGCGGTGATTGCCAGCATGTTCTCCCCGGCGGCGGCGAGCCTCAACGAGCGGGGTGTCCCTGTCGTTTACGCCGCCCCGAAGGAGGGTTATCGCGCCTGGCACGGGGTGATGTGCCTCTCCGCGCACACCAGCGGCCGCGTCAAGGATGCCGCTTATGATTTCATGAACTGGTGGCTGTCTGGATGGCCCGGTGCCTTCGTCGCCCGCCAGGGGTACTACATTTCGGTTCCCGAGCGGGCCAGGCATCACCTGACCCCGATCGAGTGGGACTACTGGTACGACGGCAAACCGGCCGCCACCGATCTGCCGGGCCCCGAGGGGCTCGTTGCCGTGAAAAGGGGGGAAATTCGCAACGGCGGATCCTACTGGCAACGTCTGAGCAACGTCGCGGTCTGGAACTCCGTCATGGACACCTACGAATACAGTTTGCCGCGCTGGTATGAACTGCTGCTCTCCTGATCTGCCCCGCTCTCCCGGGAACCCCATCGGGCCAATCGGTTTGGCCGGTGCTCCTTCGTCCATCCGCGTATTTCGGTTGGGCCTTGCCCCATGAACATCCAATGGCCTGCGGGAAATTTGCGAATTGGCGGGCGTATTTTTGCCGGATTTGGCGTCATGGTGCTGCTGTTGGCCAGCCAGGCAATATTGAGTCACGTCGGTTCCAACACCGTCGTCCATAACTTTGAATCCTATCGGGAAGCAAGCGCCAACTCCCGCACGGTGCTCGAAATCGAGCGCAGCGCGCTGGAGCTGCAACAAGGCGTCATGCTCTACACCTATTCAGGTTACAGTGGCGTGGTGCAGCGCGTCCTGCAGGTGCAACGTCACCTGAGCGCCCAGCTGACCAGGGCACGGACATCGGTGCAGGATGCCGCCCGCCAGGACATCGTGCGCCGCATGACGGAACATTTTCAGCAGTACACCGAAAACTTCAACGTTGCCGTCTCGGAGCGCGAATTGCGCGACCGGTTCGTCGACGAACAACTTGCCAAGGTGAGCCATCAACTTGGTGACGTTCTCGGCGGCATTTTGCGCGCGGCCATGGTTGGCGGCGATATGCACGGCGCCGCGCTGGCCGGATCCGCGCTGGAAAGGTTTCTCCTCGCCCATCGGAATGCGATGGAATATCTCCACCAGCCGGATTCACCGCTGGTTGGCGCGACCCAGGCCTTTTTGCTGCAACTCAAGAAGACCCTCCAGGAGATGCAGCACCACTTTCGTGGCGATGCCGCGCGTGCCGAGACCATCGATCAACTCATCGCCCTCACCCCAACCTACGAACAGGCATTCATGGGAGCGGTCCAGGCCAGTCGGGCCTACATGCACCTGATTTATATCGTCATGGGCGGCGAGGCGGCCGAAATTCTCCATCTGGCCAATGAACTGAAGGAGGCCACCCTGGGCGAACAGAGTCGTCTGGAACAGGAGATCAGCGCCAATGTCCGCAACTCGCAGCGGGCGATGATCGGCATTTCGTTCGCGGCCATTCTGCTCGGCATTATCCTGGCGTGGGGCATCACCCGCAACATCGCCACCCCCATCAAGGCCATGACCCTTACCCTCACCTCCCTGGCCAGAGGCAAGGAGGCCGACATCCCAGGCAAAGGACGCAGCGATGAAATTGGCGCCATGGCGATGGCGGCACACGTCTTCAAGGAGAAGGCGCACGAGCTGGAAAATGCCAGCCGTTACAAATCCGAATTCCTGGCCAACATGTCGCATGAGCTGCGCACCCCGCTCAACAGCCTGTTGATCCTGGCCAAGATGCTTGCGCTCAACGAGGAAGGAAATCTCTCTCCCAGGCAGGTGGAATCGGCACGCATCATTCACGACAGCGGCAAGGATCTGCTCCGTCTGATCAACGATATCCTCGATCTCTCCAAGGTTGAGGCCGGACACATGGAACTGGTTCCGGAAACGCGCACCCTGGTCGATTTCACCCACGGCATTGACCGTCTGTTCCGGCATGTCGCTGAGAGCAAAGGGCTGGCTTTTCAGGTTGAGATTGCCTCGGGCCTCCCCTCTGCCCTGACCACCGACTGGACCAAGGTCGAACAGGTGGTCCGCAATTTTCTCGCCAATGCCTTCAAGTTTACCGCCGCCGGTGCGGTCAACGTGCGCCTCGGCATGCCCAGGCGTGGTCACGTCTTCATGAACCTGGAGTTGAATTCCGCCGAAGTGGTGAGTTTCACGGTAACCGACACCGGCATCGGCATCCCCGACGACAAGCAGGAGCAGATTTTCGAACCCTTCCGCCAGGTGGATGGTTCCATCAGCCGCAAATATGGCGGAACCGGGCTTGGTCTCTCCATTTCGCGCAAGTTTGCGGAACTTCTCGGCGGGGAAGTTCAGGTCGTGAGCGAATTGGGCCGGGGGTCGGCCTTTACCCTTTACATCCCGATGGAAATTTCCAGGGATGCCACCGCCACTGTTCGAGCCAGGGCAGCCCTTTCCGACGTTCCTCCGCCACTTCCGCCCACGGCCACGCAAACCGAGATCATGGCTTTCCGGAGCCTCGCCAGCACCATCCTGGTCGTCGACGACGATCCGCGCAATGTCTTCACCTTGCAGCGTCTTTTGCAATCACGGGCTGGGACCATCCTGGTGGCCAGCCATGGCCGCGAGGCCCTCGATATTCTGGCGAGAAATGATACCGTCAACCTGGTGCTGATGGACATCATGATGCCGGTCATGGACGGCTATGAGGCCATGCGCGAGATTCGCAAAATGCCGCGTTACCGCCAACTACCCATCCTCGCCCTGACCGCCAAGGCGATGTCCGGTGACCGTGAAAAATGTCTCAAGGCTGGCGCCAGCGACTACTTGGCCAAACCGGTCGAGCTGGAACGCCTCCTGGTGGCGTTGGCGACATGGCTGGGCCGGGACACCCCAAGCAGCGACGGCCCGCCAACTCCCGGGCCGACACCCCAAGGAATTTCCACGACGGTGAAAACGGAGACGGTTTCCGCCACACCCAGGCAACCAGGCGATCCGACCCAGACCATCATGATCGTCGACGATGACATGCGCTACGCCTACGCGCTGGCACAGACCCTCCAAAAGAGGATCGGCAGCGTGCTCATCGCACAGAACGGCACCAAGGCAATCGAGCTGCTCGAAAAACATGGTCACAAGGTAGGCCTGATCCTGCTCGACCCAATGCTGCCCGGCCCCGATGGCCACACAACCCTGTGTTCCATCCGCGGTCGCGGCGCGTGGGCCGACATCCCGGTGATCATGGTGAGCGCCCTGGACCAGCAGGAAATGCGCGATCGTTGTCTGGCCGCCGGTGCCGACGACTACCTGATCAAACCCGTACCGGAAGAAGAGCTGCTTGCGCGCATCGCCGCCATATTGGCCAAAACCAAAGCCACGGCACATGGCGTTGGCGACACAGGCCCAATGGTAGAGCCGGTCGCGGCAAAATCCCACGCCGACCCCCAGGAAAAACCTTCATGAGCGCCGCCCTGTCGCCGGACACCCCCAGTGCGCCGCCGAAGATATTGGTGGTCGACGACGTGGCCGCCAACCTGGAGGCCATGCGTCTCATGCTCGCCTCCTTGCGGGTCGAGGTTATCGTCGCCGGCTCGGGTCAGCAGGCCCTGTCGCTCTTCCTGGATCACACGTTTGCCCTGATTCTCCTCGATGTCCAGATGCCGGAGATGGATGGCTTTGAAGTGGCGCGCATGATCCGCGGCGTGGAGTCGGAACAGCTGACGCCGATCATCTTCCTCACCGCCGTCCACCGTGACGAACTGCACAAAATCACCGGCTATCAGGCGGGAGCGGTCGACTATATTGAAAAGCCGGTCGATGATGTCGTCCTGCTCTCCAAGGTCGCCATTTTTCTTGAGCTGCACCGGGCACGCCAGGAACGGGAGCACACCCTGGCGCTGTTGCGGCGGAGCGAGGCCAAGTTTCGCTCCATGGTCGACCACGTAGGGATCGGCATGGTGTGGTTTGACGCAGAGGCGGGAAGGCTTTTGGAGGTTAATACGGCCTTTGCCAACATGCTCGGTTATGACACTCCCGCCGAGCTGCTTGGCAAGAGCATCGCCGATGTCACCCACCCGGATGACCTTGGCATCAGCCAGGAGAAGATTCACAGCCTGAAGGGTGGCACCCTCCCCTCCTTTCAATTAGAGAAGCGCTATGTCGGCAAAGATGGCCGGGTCATCTGGGGACGGGTGACGGCTTCGCGCGTTCCAAGTCCGGCGACCATCACGCAAAGCCACGTCGCCGCCATCGAGGATGTCACCAGCTACCGCCGCCTGCGCGCGCAACTGGAGGAGAGCGAGGCCCGCTTCCGGGCGGTGGCCAATTCGGCACCGGTGCTGATCTGGGTCGCCGGTACGGACAGGCTTTGTACCTGGTTCAACCAACGCTGGCTTGATTTTACTGGCCAAACGCTGGAACAGGAACAGGACAACGGCTGGGAAAAGGGCATTCATCCCGACGACCGCCAGCGCTGTATAGAGATCTACGTCGATCACTTCGACCGGCGTGCGTCCTTCTCCATGACCTACCGGCTGCGGCGCCACGATGGTGTGTGGCGCTGGATCCTGGATAACGGGGTCCCCCGCTTCGACGAGAGCGGGACATTTGTCGGCTACATCGGCTCATGCACCGACATCACCGACCAGCGCGCCGCGGAGGAGGCCCTGCACGCCCAAAAAGGGGAGCTGCAACAGCTCAAGGAGCGTTACCAACAGCTCTTCGCCAACTCGCCCGACGCCTACCTCATCATGGAGATCGATGGCGGCGTCATCTCCGACTGCAACCACGCCGCCGAGGTGATGTTGCGCGGCGATCGCTCCCGAATTCTCGGCAAAAGACCGGACCAGCTCTCCCCTCCCCTGCAACCCAACGGCAAAACCTCCCTGGAGGCAGCCGGTCAGATCATCAAGGAGTGCCTGCAAAACGGTCGTCACCGCTTCGAGTGGGTGCACCGGCGGCTTGACGGGATCGACTTTTGGGCCGAGGTGACAATCTCGGTCACCGTCGTCGACGGTCGTTCGGTGCTGTTCGTCGCCTGGCGTGATGTCTCCGACCGCAAGCGCATCGAGCAGGCCCTGCAAGAGGAGTTTAAGAAAAACAAACAATTCAGCGCGATCATGGATGATGTCAACGCCTATGTCTATATCAAGGATCGCCACCGGCGTTACCGCTATGCCAATCGGCTTACCCTGGAGCTGTTCCAGTGTACGGCGGAGGCGCTTGTTGGTTTAAGCGATGAGCAATTCTTCTCCACGCCTGACGCCCTGGAACATTTGATCTCCGTCGATCAGCGGGTACTCGAACACGGTGAGACCACACGGGAAGAGATTACCGTCTCGCTCCGACCCAACGGCGAAACACGTGTCTATCTGGAGGCAAAGCGACCGCTTTATGATGTCGACGGAACCATCTGGGGCTTGAGCGGCGTCTCGACCGACATCACTCAACAAAAGCAGATCGAAGCCGCCCTGCGCGAAAATCAGGCCAGGCTTGTCGAGGCCAGGGAGCGCGCCGAACAGGCCAATCGGGCCAAGAGCGAGTTTCTCGCCAACATGAGCCACGAGATCCGCACGCCAATGAACGCCATCCTCGGCATGGCCGATCTGCTCTGGGAAAGCGAACTCAAACCCGAGCAGCGCAAGTTTGTCCACGTCTTTCGCTCGGCGGGAGAAAACCTGCTCGGCATCATCAATGACGTTCTGGATCTCTCCAAGATCGAGGCCAGCCAACTGGTGCTCGAACATCTCCCCTTCAACCTACCGGACGAAATGGCGGTGGTATGCGACATCATGGCCATGAAGGCGCGGGGCAAGGGAATCCAACTGATTCACCACGTCAATCCGGAGGTTCCGGAGTATGTCGCCGGCGACCCTGCCCGTCTGCGGCAGATTTTCCTCAATCTGCTCAGCAACGCCGTCAAGTTCACGGAGCGCGGCGGCATCCTGTTCGATGCCACCCTGAGGAAGGCCCCCACCAGCGAATCCATAACCGGGGGGCGCGTGGCGGTCGCTTTCCGGGTCAAGGACACCGGTATCGGCATCCCCCCGGATCGTCTCTCCTCGATTTTCGACCACTTCGTGCAGGTCGATGCCTCGATCACGCGGCGCTATGGCGGGACCGGGCTTGGTCTGGCCATCGTCAAGCGGTTGATCGACGCCATGGGGGGGGAGATCCAGGTCGAGAGTCAACCGGGACAGGGAACAACCTTTGCGTGCACGATTCCGCTCGAAATCGGCGAGGCCGGCATCGAATCCCCACCACCCAATCTGCGGGGAGTGCGCGTGCTCGCGGTGGACGATGTCGAACACAACCGCCTCATTTTCCGCAAATACCTTGAGGAGATGGAGGCCACGGTCGACGAAGCCCCCGACGGCTACGCCGCGCTGGAAATGATGGAACGGGCCATCGCCGAAAACAGACCCTATCACCTGGTTCTGGTCGACGTTCGCATGCCGAATGTCGATGGCTTCCAACTGATCGACTGCTGGCAAGCCAGCGGCCAGGACAACCTGCCGATCGTGATTCTCACCTCGGAACACAAGGAGTCCTACCTTCACCGCTGCGAGGAGGCGGGCATCGAGCACTATCTGATCAAGCCGGTTCGGCGCATGGACCTGATCCGCACGGTCGAACGGTTGCTCGACGCGAAGAAGGTCATCCCCAACCCGGTTCCCATATCACCGTCGCAGAGGCCGCCGACGAGCATCCTGTTGGTGGATGATTCGGAGGACAATCGCCTGTTGATCGAGGCCTATCTGCGGGAATACCCCTGCACCTTGCAGAATGCGGAAAATGGCGCCGTTGCCTTGGACCGGATGCGTACCAACCACTTTGATCTGGTGCTGATGGATGTGCAAATGCCGGTCATGGACGGCTACACCGCCACCCGCGCCTGGCGCCGTCTCGAAAAGCAGCAGGGGTTGCCACGTCTGCCGATCATCGCCCTGACCGCCTATGCCCTGAAAGAGGATATCGCCCACAGCATCGAGGCCGGCTGCGACACCCACCTTGCCAAACCGGTGCGCAAAAAGGGGCTCATCGAGATGATCGAGCGTTACGCCAACCAAACCGGAAGCGACCCCTGCCCCCCTGCCTCCCCGTAGCATGGAAGGGGGCCACTTACCAGGCGTCGTCGACCTCATAACCGAGTTGCTGCAACATCCCCCCGCTTACTGCCTTGAACAGTGCCTTGTTGGCGGGCGAGAAGTGGTTCTTCCAGTCGCCGGCGACCCCTTTGCGTTTGAAACCCTTCGGCGCTTCATTCTTCTCCATGGTTGCCGAACGTTTCTCGAAGCCCGTTGCCTCGGCGATAACCTCGCACTCCGCACGTGACAGGGGCATCCCCAGGAATCGCGCCAGTCGACCAACCGTTTCCACCTTGTTTTCGACCATCTCCTCGTAGGAGACGAAAAAGACCGGAATTTTGAAAAAGGAGCAGGCCCGGTACCAAACATCCATCCAGGCAATCATGTTGATTCCCTGACCAGGAATGATGCGCCGCCCTTTCAGGTAGCCGCCAACGATCAACCGATTGATCGCCTCCTCCCGACTGACGCCGGCGAGAATCTGGCTGTACATGTTTTCCGGATCCTGCGCGACACCGGTATAATAATAATAGAACGAGACCATCTGGTCGCGCGGATCCCGGTACTGCACGATGGCCTTGCACCCTTTCGTGCGCATATCCATCCCAAATCCGGGGTTGACATGCCAGTGACCGATAAAAAAGTGTCCCTCCGGCACCCTGTTCAAGGCATCTGGCGGTACGGCGTTTGATTCAAAATCGTTGGGCCAGTAAAACTTGTCCCCCGTGATTAGCTGTGCAGTATCCGACAACAGGTGGGTTCCGCATTTCGGGTAGGAGAAGCAGGCATAGGGCCCCTCCGGCCGCCGGCGTACCGGTTCATCCGCCGTGCGAAAGATCGGCATGCGATCGTTCTGTTCCTGTCGATGCCGCTGCAGGGGCCGCAGATCGGCAACCTCGATTCCCAGAAGATCCGGTTGCATCGCCATGGCACGACGCACCAGATCCGCCCCCTCACTCCGGGTTGTTTCGTCGCCAAGCAACCTGCACAACCCGAGCTCGTAGAGAACAAAGGCGTCGGTTGGATCCTCCTCGAACGCACAGGCAAGGTGCAGTTGTGCTGCTTCGTGGCGCCCCATCCTGGCCAGGCTGCGACCTATGTAGTAGTGAATCTTTGCCTGTTTGGGGTCCTGCCTTAGAACGCGTTCGTAGTGTTCGAGCGCCTGATCGTATTCGAGCTGGAAAAAATGGCCGTGACCCAGCAACACCCGACTGTTGGGATCGTCGGGATTGAGGTCGACCGCGCGATGCATCCAGGCCAGACCCCGTTCGGTGTCATCGGTATCGAGCAACAGCTTTCCGGCCAGAAAGAGAACGCTGACCTGGTTGGGATGGCGCTCAAGCACCGCCTCGTACAGCTCCAAAGCGCGCCCCAAATCGCCGGCCCTGTGCGCAGCCATGGCCGATCGGAGAAACCCTTGCGCCTCGACGGAGAGGTCGGCAATCCCGGACGCGGAAGTGGCGGAAGACCCCAACCCGCGACCTCCCCCCTCACCATGTTGCGGCTGACCGTCCATTCAGGCCGCCACCCGGTCCTTGACTGCTTCCATCATGGTCAGCAGTTCCCGCAAAGGCGATGTCAGCGGGGACTTTTCAAGCGTGACCTTATCAAACGCCTCCTGGACAAAACTCTTGCTGAAGCCAAGCTGCCGTGGTTGCATGACCTGCAACTGTTTCTCCCAGCTGTTGAGCAGCGCCAGCCACCCCTTGACGGTCAACGTGCCCGGAGGAGCGCCAGATTTGGTCCGATCAAGCGCCAAGGCCATCTGCAAGGTTTCAATCAGGGGCACCATGCACTCCAGGCGCTCCTTCTTTGCGTTGCCTAGCAAGGCACGCAGCGTGTCGTGGACGGCGGTGCCATCCCGTGCCCCGGGAGGCGGGACCGTCGCGGGGGCGACCTTGCCGTCGCGTGCCCCGGAAGACGAAACCGCCGCGGAGGCGGCCCTGGCGGCACTCCGTTTCAGACCCATCAGCAGCTGCTCGGCCTCTTCGGGATCAATAGGTTGGGCCAGGGTCCGGCTTCTGGGTGCCGGCCGCAACCCCCTTGCGCTGCTTTGCAAAGAACTCATATCCGCCTCGATTCCATGTTGTCGTTGATCCGACCGACCTTTGTCCTTGCGTCCCGGGAACCGCTTCGAGGCGTCACCCTGCTCGCCGCGGCGCCAAAACAGTTGCAACTCTGGGACCAGAATTATTTCAGGTAGTAAAACATGATGTTATGATGTAAAAGATGGGGAGTGAATGGAAAGACAGGAGGATTTTTCCCAGGGGGTGGTACGTTTTTTCCTCCTTCCCGCCAAATATTCGTCGCACCTCCCCCCTCATGCCTTGTCGTCGCTATTGGGGCAACAAAACACGCGCAGGGTGCTTATGGCAACAGGTAGCAGGGAACGCATTGCGGTCGCCATGTCCGGTGGCGTGGACTCTTCGACCGTGGCAGCCTGGCTGGTCGCACAAGGGCATGAGGTAATCGGCCTGAGCATGCAGCTCTGGAGCCAGACAGCACCCGGAGGCACAGCCAGGGGATCCTGCTGCGCCATCGATGATCGACAGGATGCGCGCCGCGTGGCGGAGCTGTTGGGTATCCCCTTTTATGTCATCAACCTGGAAGAGGCCTTCTCCTCGGCGGTCATCGCCGATTTCATCGCCACCTACGCCGCCGGGAAAACACCAAACCCGTGTGTTCGTTGCAATCAGAGCCTCAAGTTTGTTCACCTTCTGGCCAAGGCACAAGCCCTGGAGGCTACGGCCCTCGCCACCGGGCACTACGCGGTGATCCGCCCCACCGCCACCGGCAAACCCGGGCTGTGGCGTGGCCGGGACCCGGCCAAGGACCAATCCTATTTTCTTTTTGCCACCCCCCTGACGCAGCTTGCAAACCTCCACTTTCCCCTCGGCGAGCTGACCAAGGAACAAACCCGCGCGTTGGCCCGTCAATTCGGCCTGCACAACGCCGGCAAACATGAGAGCCAGGACCTCTGTTTCGTCCCGGACGGCGACTACCAAACCTTTTTCAAAGGCCATGCGCCGGAGTTGCTTGTCGAAGGGGAGATCATCGACCTCGATGGCCGCGTTCGCGGCCGGCATCGCGGCGTCGGCTGCTACACGATTGGGCAGCGTCATGGCCTGGGCATTGCCGCCGCATACCCGTTGTTCGTAATCGCCATCGATCCCAGCCACAGGCGGCTCATTGTCGGACCGGCCGAAGCCCTGTATAAGGATCGGCTGGAGGTGACGGATATCAACTGGCTGGTACACCGTCCGCCAGATGCCCGACAACCGGTTGCGGTCAAGATCCGTTATGCCGGCGTGCCGCAACCGGCCATCATCGAACCTTTGGGAGATCCGAATCGGGTCGTTGTCCGTTTCGCGGAGCCGCAGCGCGCTGTCACTCCCGGACAGGCTTGTGTCTTCTACGCCGCGGATCAGGTTCTGGGGGGAGGTTGGATCCTCTGACCGATAAACGATATGCTCGTTCTCAAACTGATCGAAACGATCCCCTTCTTTCGTGGTTTCACCCCAACAGAACGTGCCCTGTTCGCGGAGGGTGACGGTTTTTTCGTCACCTACCAGAAGGGCCATCGTCTGATTCAGGAGGGGGGAACTGATGACGACCTGTTCATCGTCATCAAGGGATCGGTCGCCGTCACCCAGGAGAGTGCCCCGGAGAGCATCCTGGCCATTCTGGAAGCAGGGACGGTGATTGGTGAGATGTCCTTCCTCACCAAACACCCGCGTGCCTCCAATGTCACCACCTGCGAAGAGACCATCGTCTTCCGCATCGACGGCTCCGAGATGCAGGCGCTCGACATCGGTCTTCAGTTGAAAATCAAGGATCAGCTGATTGCCATCCTGGTCGACCGTGTCACCCACGTCAACGCCGACCTCGCCCGACAGAAGCTCTCCAACCAAGCCCTGGCCGCCGCCCTCGCCAAGCTGGGAGATAGGTTGCGCGGTTGAGGGAACGCCTTCATGGAAAATTTTCTACTCATCATCCTGGCACTTGCCCTGGGTATGGGGTTGCACCACCTGCGCCTGTTGCCTCCCGAAAGTGCCCTGGTACTCAATCAGTTTGTCATTTATGTCTCGCTGCCCGCCCTGGTGCTCCTGCGCGTTCCCCACATCACGTTGTCCCAAGAACTGCTCGCGCCGGTGTTGACGCCATGGATTCTTCTATTCCTTTCGGCTCTCGTCGTTCTCGTCATGGCCCGGGTGATGACGTGGTCCCGTCCCGTCACCGGCGCCTTGATGCTGGTCATTCCTCTGGGTAACACTTCCTTCCTCGGTGTTCCCATGGTGCAAGCCTTCTTTGGCCAATCCGGCGTCGCCATCGCCCTGCTCTATGACCAGGTCGGTACCTTCACCGCCCTGGCAACCTATGGTTCGATCGTCGTTGCCACCTACAGCGACGGTCAACAACCCACTCCAGGAACCGTTTTAAAGAAAATCCTCACCTTTCCGCCATTTATCGCCATGCTCATGGCACTCTCCCTGCGCCAGGTGACACTCCCGCCACCGCTGATCCACGTCCTCGAATCATTGGCTGCCACTCTGATCCCAGTGGTGATGGTTGCGGTGGGATTTCAGTTCCGAATCCTGCTGCCGCGCAGCCTCCTGTTCCCTTTGCTTTTTGCCTTAGGGTTCAAGCTCGTTGCGTCGCCGCTCGCGACGGCGCTGCTCTGCCATCTGGCCGGCTGGTCGGGCCTGCCGGCATCGGTGACGGTATTTGAGTCCGGCATGCCGGCGATGATCACCGCCGGCGCCCTTGCCACCGCCGCCGGCCTGGCGCCGGATCTGGCCGCGGCGGTCGTTGGATTCGGCATTCTCCTGTCATTTCTCACGCTGCCGCTGCTTGCGGCGTGGCTGGCCTGACACAGGCGATTTCCGATGCAAGAACAGGAAAAACCATCCCGGCGGACAGCGAGAAAACCCAAGGGTCACCACTTGGAGGTTATGCCTTGCTGCGGACGGGTGAAAGATGGTAGCAAGGAGGGGGAGCGGGTATCCAGAGGATAGCCGCTCGGCCTCTGTGCGCACTCCCGGTGTTCGTGCCCGAGCGACAACGAAAAAAGGGGTTCATCATGGCCATCACAGCTGTCAGCCTCCTGGGTTACCTCTCTCCTGCCCAACAGGTCCAACAGGGTAGTCGGGTCGGTGGCGTCGCCTCCCAGGCTACGAATGCAGGTTCCAACAGTGTCACTGCGGCATATAGGGTCTCTTTGAGCCAGAGCGCCAGTCAGGCTTCTCCTGCAAACAGTGCCACCCCACGAACACAGGTCACAGCATCGCCCCTTTATGGTCAGGTAACGACCGTGCGTGGGCCATCCGGTGGCATCGGATCGATTGCACCGGTCGGGGTGCCCTCCCCGGGCGGGATAAACGCCTCGGGCAGTCTGCCAGGGAAAGGCGCCACGCCGCAATTTTCCGAAGATTCAAGCGTCTGCTTCGTTGCCAAGGGGTGATTGTCGTCGGCGGGCATTGGCGAGTCGCCGCTGAGATCGTCACCCTGACGCGAGGAGAGGCGCGGATTCTCTTCAATCCGGAGCAGTTCTTCCCGGTTTTTCTGCCTCAGGGGGGCGACGAATTAGCCTCCATCCTGGGACAGTTCCGGGGGGAGGTGCGTACTGCGCCTCCTGATCCCGACCTCTGCCCGCCAGATCTCTTCCAGTTTCTTCTTGAGCACGCCATCTTCCTCCCCATGGAGCAGGAGGCGCCGTCCCTTCCCCTGCAAGTAGGATGTTTGACCGAACAGAGGTGTGCCGCTACGCCAGGAGATGAAAATCGCCCTGCCCGCTTGCAGGTTTTTTTGCTGCTCTCACACCTCTGCAATCTCTCCTGTCTTTACTGCCTGAACGGTCGCGAGACCTATCGCGCCATACCCCACAGAATCATGACCCTGGCAACCGCCCGCATGGCGGTGGAGACCCTGCTTTCCCGTCTTGCCAACCACGGGGTTCTGGAGGTGGTCTTTTTTGGCGGCGAACCCCTTTTGAACTGGTCTCCGGCCCGGGAGCTGATGCGCCTGTGTCGGGAAGAGATCATGCCACGCCACCCAAATCAAAAGATCCGTTTCAGTCTGACCACCAACCTCTACCAGATACCGGATGATTTATCAGCGGATGCCCGGAAGTTTGGAGTCGCCGTACTCGTCAATGTCGATGGCCCAGCCGAGTTGCATGATATCACGCGCCCCGCGCATGGAGGCGCGCCGAGCTTCACCCGGGTGCGCGAAAACATCAAGCGCCTTGTCGGTGAAGGAGTAACTGTGGATTTGCGCGCCACCATCACCACGGTAAATGTTGCGCACATGGTGGAAGTGGTCGCCTTGCATCGGGAGCTTGGCGGATCCAGTTCGGCCTTGTTACCGATGAACCCCATTGATTCCGACGGCACTCTTCTTCCCTCCTCTCTCTTGCCCGACCCCGCTGCTTTTGCCGCCGGGTTGACGGCAGTTTACGCCGCCCGTCTTTGGCCCGTGGAAAACCTTCATCCTTTCAGCGAGTACAACCGGCGCCTCCGTCCGGGGTATCGCATGGGATTGGCCTGTGATGCCGCTCTGGGCCGTCACCCAGTGGTCACGGCCGATGGCGAAATCTTTTCCTGCCCCTACTTGGTCAACCAGGGGCGCTTTGCCATGGGAGACCTGGCAACGGGAGATTTTCCGAAACCGGAAGCGGTCAAGGTCATGACAGATCTGATCCTCGCCTGGGAGCAACGCCAGAATTGCCGAAGCTGTGGTTACCGTTATCTGTGTGGTGGGGGATGTTCCCTGGGAGCGTTTGCCGCAACGGGAAAAAAACTACCGCCCCGCAAGGTACTGGATGACATGGATGCCATCAATTGCGCGACCACCCGAAGCTGCGTGGAAGCCTTGCTGTGGGATCGCGGCGACTCCCTGTGACATTGAGAAAAGTATCAGCCCGTTGGTACCCCCCCCATGCCAATATAAGCAAAACACCGACCCTCTGATAATCTACCGTGAAAGACACTCTGCTCTGGGCAAAACCGGCTGAGGGATTCAACAGTCCCCTTCAGGTTGCCAAGGCCAGGGCCAGGGACTATCGCTCAAACGCCGACTTCATCGCCATGGCTCCTTCGTTGGAGGCAAATTCAACCTCGCGTAACCCGGATGAAACAGCGAGGAGCCAACCGGTTGGCGTGCCGCCTGTGCCCCTCATGGCACCATCTCTGGAGAAAGCGGGGAAAACGTCAGGCGTGCCCGTTGGAGAGCTGCACCAAGTGCCGCAATTTTTCCCGGGCCTGACCACTGTCGATAGCCCCCTGGGCAACCTTGACACCTTCGGTGATGCTCCCGGCGTAACCGGCAATATAGAGCGCAGCCGCAGCGTTCAGGACGACAATATCACGCCTCGGCCCCTGCTCTCCGTCCAGCACGGCACGGGTGATCGCGGCGTTGACCTCGGCGTCCCCCCCCTGCAAAGCAGCCAAAGGAGCGGCCGTTAAACCAAATGGCTCTGGTGCGATGCTGTAGGTTCCTACGCCCCCGCTGGGAGAGAGTTCGGCCACGTGCGTAGGCCCAGTCAGGGTGATTTCATCCAGGCCATCGGCGCCATGCACGACCAGGGCACGATGCGACCCCAGGCGCCCCAAGACCTGTGCCATCGGCTCGACCCAGGCACCATCAAATACACCAATCAACTGACAGGAAGCGCCAGCCGGATTGGTCAGCGGTCCAAGCAGATTGAATAAGGTGCGAACGGCAATCTCCTGTCGCGGCCCGAGGGCATGGCGCATCGCCCCGTGATGCCGCGGCGCAAACAAAAAGCCCACCCCGGCCTCGGCCAGGCACCGCTCGACGGTCGGGACGTCCGCATCGATATTTACACCCAAGGCCCTGAGCAGATCCGCCGACCCACTCTTCGATGAAATCGACCGATTGCCGTGCTTGGCCACGGTAACCCCGCACGCCGCGACGACAAAGGCCACCGTGGTCGATATGTTGAAGGTTCCGGAGGCATCGCCGCCGGTGCCGCAGGTGTCGATGACCCGGCCCGGGGCGCGCACCGTCACCGCCTTCTGACGCATGGCTTGCGCCGATCCGGCAATCTCCTCGACGCTCTCGCCCTTCATGCGCAGCGCCACCAGGTAGGCGCCGATCTGGGCATCGGTCGTCTTGCCGGACATGATGCGGTCCATCACCTGCCGTGCCTCATCCTGGCTGAGGTCGTTCCGGGTCATCACTCGTGCGATAGCTTCCTGGATATTCATGGCCGCCCTTGCACCTGCCCACCAGGAGAAGGTTGGCGCAAAAAGTTGCGCAGCAGATCGTGGCCATGCTGAGTCAGGATCGACTCGGGGTGAAACTGCACCCCCTCAACTGACAGCGCATGATGCCTGACCCCCATGATCAACCCGTCGTCGGTCCATGCCGTCACTTGCAGGCAGGTGGGCAAGGTTTCGCGTTCGATCACCAGGGAGTGGTAACGGGTGGCATCGAAAGGCCGGGACAGACCGGCAAAAACACCCGCGCCGGCGTGATGTATCGCCGAGGTCTTGCCATGCATCACATAGGGAGCGCGCACCACCTTCCCACCAAAGGCCTGACCGATGGCCTGGTGACCAAGGCACACCCCGAGGATGGGAAACCGCCCGCTGCAACGACGGATAACCTCAAGGGTGATACCTGCCTGATCCGGATCACAGGGACCGGGCGAGAGCACAATATGCGTCGGTCCGAGGCATTCGATCTCTTCCGGCGTGATGGCGTTGTTGCGAAACACCCGAACCTCCTCGCCGAGTTCACCCAGATATTGGACGAGGTTGTAGGTGAAGGAGTCGAAGTTGTCGATCATCAGGATCACGGTCAGCTACTCCATGCCGCGCTGGACCATGTCGACTGCCCGGAAGATGGCACGGGCCTTGTTCATGGTTTCAGCGTACTCACGGGCCGGGTCGGAGTCGGCGACAATCCCGGCGCCGGCCTGGATGAACAGGGTGTTGTCACGGATGATGGCCGTGCGTATGGTCAGGGCAAGATCCATGTTACCGCGCGCGGTGACGTAGCCGACTGCCCCGGCGTAGGGCCCGCGCCGAGAGGGTTCCAGCTCCTCGATGATCTCCATCGCGCGGATCTTCGGGGCGCCACTCACCGTCCCCGCCGGGAAGGTGGCGGCGATGACCGAAAAGCTGTCGAGCTCGGGACGCAGGCGCGCCTCGACGTTGGAGACAATATGCATGACGTGCGAATAGCGTTCGATCGCCTTGACTTCCGTCACCTTGACGCTGCCGGTCACGGCGACACGCCCGAGATCATTACGCCCAAGGTCGACGAGCATGATGTGCTCGGCAAGCTCCTTCGGATCGGCAAGGAGATCGTGTTCCAGGGCGCTATCCTCCGCGCGGGTGGCACCACGTGGTCGGGTACCGGCGATCGGGCGGACGGTCACCGTCCCCCCGCTTTGCCGCACAAGAATCTCCGGGCTTGATCCGACCAAGGCGAAGTCACCAGCTTGCAGTAGGAAGAGGTAGGGGGAAGGGTTGATCGTGCGCAGGGCACGATAGAGGGAGATCGGCGACCCGGTGAAAGGAATCGACAATCTTTGCGAAAGCACCACCTGCATGATATCGCCGGCGACGATATACTCTTTGGCCCGAGCGACAGCCGATTCAAACTCGGCCCGGGACATTTCAGGAACAAAATCCCCTTCGGTCACCGCCTGTTGTCCCCCAACCATCGAAGGACGATCCAGGGGCTTGCGCAGCGCGGCAACGGTATCGTCGATGCGCCGCGTGGCACGTAGATAAAGATCGTCCGGGGTACCCGGCTCGGAGGCTAGGACATTGGTGACAACGGTCAACTTCCCCGAGAGATTGTCAAAGACCACAACCACCTCGGGAACCATGAACAGGATATCCGGCACGCCCAGGCGATCGGGATTGGTAGCGGGGATGTTTTCAAAGCAGCGTACGACATCGTAACCGAGGTACCCCACCGCCCCGCCCTGAAACGGGAAGGGCAGTTCGTTTTCCGCCGTCTGAAAACCGAGGATGAACTCTCGCAAAGCGGCGATCGGATCCTGATTTTCCATCACCTGGGGGTTAGGTTGATCGCGATGGTGGATTTCGACCCGCTTGCCGAAGGCCTTGAACAGGGCCAGTGGTCTGGTACCGATCAGACTGTAGCGGCCCCATTTCTCTCCCCCCTGGACCGATTCCAACAAAAAACAGTGGGGATCTCCCCCCGCCACCTTGAGGAAGGCGGAGACCGGGGTATCGAGGTCGGCGAGGATCTCCCGATAAACAGGCAACAGCCGGTCCCGCTTCGCCAACGCCCGAAACTGCTCCAATGTAGGTCGAATCAAGGCTTCCCCCGTTTGCAAAGCACGCGCACGCCGACCCTGACTATTAGCACTTCCCGGTCGACAATTCACCCTCTTGCGAAAATTTGCATCGCCTCGGATTACCCCCTTGACATCCCACGGCCCCTCGGGTTAGAAAGTCCGCCTCTTCGCGAGACCGTGGGGCCATAGCTCAGCTGGGAGAGCGCTTGAATGGCATTCAAGAGGTCGGCGGTTCGATCCCGCCTGGCTCCACCATTTAGAAATATAAGAAAGCTGTCCGATCCGAGGCCGCCTTCCGAGGCGGCCTTTTTCGTCTGAAATTCCCCAACGTTTCCAATGGTTACGGCAACGGCAAAAAACTGGTTCACCCCCGGCGAAGTCGGCCCCCCGCCCGCCAGGGCCAAAACCGGCCCCAAACCCTCTCTCTTTCTCTGTCGCCGAGGACTTCGGGCAATCCGACCTCACGGCTTTTTTACCCCGACCTCTCCCAAAATATCAATAGGTTGCACGCACCCCGACCTCAGAGGCATTTCGATCCCCCTTCGCATAACCAAGGGGTCAAGGGAACCCGGTGTCGAACGGGTGACCATGATCAAGACGGACCCTTCTGGTAGCACCGCCCCTGGTGATGGGCTATCCCTTTGAGTATCCTCGTTGAGGGTGTTTCCTTTCTTTGCTGCGCTACAGAACATGTTTGGTCAGAAGATGTACAAGCATTCTGAATCTGTTCCCAAGGCCATGATGCCGATCTTCGATGAGATCGTCGCGATCACGGACTCCTTTTGCGCCGAACATCTGACGGAAAGCTATGCGGCCTTGGCCAGATACATGACTGCGGCTCTCTCCCGAAAGCGGCCTTCCCCCCTGTTGGTCGGTCGCCGGAAGACCTGGGCGGCGGGAATCATCTATGCCCTGGGCCGGGTCAATTTCCTGTTCGACCCAGCCAACACCCCCCATCTCACCGCGACGGATCTCTGCGGGCTTTTCGGTATCAGTCAAGGCGCGGCCTACGGCAAATCGAAGGAGTCTTGGGACGCACTGGGCCTGATGCAGATGGACCCCCGCTGGTCCCTGCCGGAATTCATGGACAGGAACCCTGTGGCGTGGATGGTATTCCTCGATGGCCTGATCGTCGACATCCGCAACTACCATCGTGAAATCCAGGAGGTTGCATTTGAACAAGGTTTGATCCCATTCGTACCTTCCCCCGAAGGGAAGGACGACGCTATGGCCTGTCAGAAAGGGCTTCTCCCGGGAACTTTTCTGGATGAAGGAGTGGCCGGTGGTTCGGACACCTCCATGGTTCGGCTCTTCTCGCTCGAAATCACTTATGATGAGTTGGACGACGAATTCAACCAACGCATGGCTAAAGTCCCGGTTGACGGCCAGGCACTGTTCGAGAGTATCGGCGCGGATCCTCACGGCGCGATGGCGCGTTTGAAGAAGCTCGTCGAGCAGTATCCGGATGTCCCGACGCTGTCCAACTGGCTCTGCGTGGCCCACTCCAGATTGGGAAATCATCGGGAGGTCAAGGCGGTGGTGGAGACCAGCTTCCACCGCCATCCCGGATACCTCTTCGGGCGGCTGAATTACGCGGAGATCCTTCTCGGCGAGGGGAAACTCCGGGAGGCATTCGAGATTTTCGGAAAGAGCTTCGTGTTGACCGAGGTCGTGCCTGGTCGGGAAACCTTTCACTTCAGTGAGGTTTTGAGTTTCTACGGGCTGGTGGCGCGTTATGTTCTGAGTCTGGGCAAGCTCAAGACTGCCATGAGTTTTCTCGGCATGCTCCGACAGGTCAAAGAGGATCACCACACCACCCGATTGCTGGAGGAAATGATCTTCCGGCACACCCCGAGACCGATTCCTCCAGATGCGCGAAGATTCTTGTCACTCAGGTGAACGGAGAGAGGTTCCGGCAGGAGCGAAACGATGACAGACGAATATTCCGACGAAGAACGCCAGGAAATCATGGAGAAGGTGGAGGGCTGGGGCGAGGCCTTTTCCCGCTCCCCCCGTTTCGAGTCCCTCTCGGATCCGGAAAAGGCGGAAGCCGAATCCGTCATCATGCACTTCGCCGAGTTCATGCTCGACTATCTCGGACGGGAACCCGAGGCCTGGCGAACCAACGATCTGTGGGAATGCTGCGTCGAAATCATCCCCTGCAAGGTCACGGCTGAAGAGGTCTATTTCAGGGCTGTTGCACCGGTGTTGTCCTCCTTCTTCCGATACCTCGACGAGGCAGGGCTGTTGCTGTCCGCCGGATCGTTGGCCCAAGAGGTGGAACGCCTCGGGCCTAAAATCGTCACCAATGCCGTCAATCCCGCCTTCTGGGGACCGGCCAAGAAATTTGCCATGAAAGCGCGGGCGGCAGGCGTCGACATGAGCAGTCAGGAAGACCTCGACCGCTTCATGCTTCAATACAACCAGCAGCTTATGGAGCAGCGGAAGTTGCCCGGCTCCATGGAAGCGTTTGACCATTCCGAACCGCCCTTGATCGGGATGCCGGGCAACCAACGCCGCAAACCGGTCAATACCAAAGCAAAGAGGGCCATGCAGAAGACCAGCCGCAGAAAGAACCGCCGATGACCATCGAACCTTGATGGGTTACGCCAATGACGAGCGGTG